>CAYQEG010000022.1:0-59221 GCA_964416435.1 uncultured Rickettsiales bacterium | reverse complement strand
GGACGCCCCGGTCTCACGGGGCTCGGGCTCCAATGCGCTCCAGGCTCCTAGGAGCCGCCCGGGCGACGGCTCGGGCTCGCTACTCCGCCCCCTCCGCGATCCACGCCTCCAGGTCCGGCGCCAGCTGGATCGTCGTCCCGTCGGGCAGCGGCCTCGTGGTCGCGGGGAACCCGGCGCGCTCGCCCCCGCCGAGGGGGCCCGGCCGAGGCTCGAAGCCGGAGAGCACCAGGGCGGCGGAGAACAGGGGCTCCTGGAGCGCCCCCTCCCAGGCGTTGGCGGCCTCCGTGTCCCCCTCCGCGAGGTGCTGCATCGCCTCCTGGAAGCTGGCCTGCGCGTACCAGGAGAGGGCGACCTGGAAGTCCCGGAGCTCGCCTTGTTCGGACGACGCGTCGCGGGCCCGGCCCAGCGCCCGCGCCGCCGCTCCCACCGCCTCGAGGTGCAGCTGAGCGAGCGCCCCGCGCACCGCCGTCAGCGTCACGTAGTCGACCTGCTGACCCCGGACGGCGGCGCCGCGGGCGCGGGGGCGGCCTTCGGGGGCGCGGCGGGCCGCCGGGCGGCGGGTCAGGTGTTCCAGCACCGTGTCGGGCGAGCAGCGCAGCCCGCGGGCGACGGCGCGCGCGACGTCGGGGCGCACGCAGGCGCGAACCGCCGCCGGCAGCTCCTGCTCCAGCGTCGCGCCCCACTCGGGGGCCTCGACGTCCTCCTTGAGATCTTCGAGCAGCGATCGCAGCGACCCGGCCGGATCCAGCTCCAGCTCTTCGCTCAGCTTGCCGACGTCGATCAACGAGTCGAGGGGCTCCCCGTGATCGATCGGCTCGAGCGCCCCCCGGAGCCGGCGCTCGACGAAGGGGGCGAGCAGCGTGAACACGCCGCCGAGGTCCAACACCGGGGGGGGCTGGGGGCGCCACGTGCGGTCGATCCAGTCGCGGACCTCCTCGAACAGCTCCTCGACGGCGACGTCACGCTTCGCGGCGACGTCGCGCCACCACTGGGCGTCGACCCGGCCGCCGCCGAGATCGGGCTGGTCCGCCAGCCAGGTCTGCCGGTTCAGCTCGGCCGCCGGGCTCAGGGAGCAGAGTCGGAACTGGTACCACTCGTTTCGCACGGCGCCCCCTACCGGTCCTGGGCGACGAGGGCCGCCGCTCGCAGAAGTCGCTCCGCGTCCCGGACGCCGAAGTCCGGTCCGTGGTCGGAGATCAGGGCGTCGCCGAGATCGCCCAGGGTGACGAACAGCTCGCCGAGGCTCGACTGTCCGGCGTCCATCGCCCCGAGCAGGCGCGAGACGCGGTCGACCAGGCCGACCAGGTCGAGCGCGTACTCGGCCTCGAGGGCTGCGATCTGCTCGGGGACCATGAAGCTCCGCGCCTCGGCGGCCTGGAGCGCCTGGGAGTGCGGGGCGAGCCGACGGCCCAGCTCGTGGAAGGACGTCACCCACTCCGGGTCCCAGCGGTGGGCCAGCCGCTCCAGCGGCTTCTCCAGGTGGGTGGTGTCTTCCACGCAGTTCGTCTGGAGGGCGTCCGCGAGCTCCATCGCGAGCTCGGGGATCTGGACGTGCAGCGGGTGGTCGGCCGGGAGCGACCCGAGCGCTCCCCGGCCGTTCGAGCCGCCGTCGTCGAGCAGCAGGCTCGCGAGCGCCTGGAGGCGGCTGACGCCCATGACCTCGCGCAGGGCCGCGAGGGGCTGCTCCAGCTCCCTCGCCCGCGCCGCCTGCCCCGGGAGGCTGTCCCACGGTGGGGTGGCCGGCCAGAGCTCCCGGTACAGCCGCTGGGCGGCCCGGCCCGGGTCCTGGGCCCACGCCTCCTCGAAGCGCTGGGGGAGCGGGCCGGGCTCGGGGGCCGGGGCCTCGACCGCGGCGTCCAGGGGGTGCACCCAGGCGGAGACCCGCCCGACCCGGACCGGGGTGGACTGCCGGCTGTGCACCAGCGCGTGGGGGATGAGGACGACCCGGTCGCCGTGGACGTACAGCCGCCAGACGACCCGCCGCGTGAGCACGCGGGCCCGCTGCGCCGGGCTGTCGAGCCCGACCGCGCGGCACCACCGGTGGCCGGCGTCCCGCACGATGTCGCCGACCTGCTCGTCCCAGGCCCGCCACGCGCGCCGGAGCTCGGAGCTCGCGTCGGGGTCCACGTCGTCGATGGTCAGCCCGCGCATCGAGGCGTCGACGAACAGCTGCAGGGCGAGGCCGCGGAGCCCATCCCGCCGGGCGGCGAGCACCTGCCGCCGCGCGGTCTGGGCCTTGCGCAGCAGGTCCGCCGAGCGATCCCGAAGCTGCGGGATGTCCTGTTCGTAGAAGGAGCGCGCAGGCTTCGCCTCGGGCTTCACCGGGTGTGCGATGAGCGCGACGAGGTCGATCCCCTGGTTGATCCAGACGTCCGGGTGATCGTCCTTGTTCTCGGTCCTGGCCCACTCGGCGATCTTCGTGTTCGCGTCGCGCAGCTGCTCGCCGTAGAAGCTGACGCGCCGGTCGAGCTGCTCGACGATGCGGTCGAGCAGCGGCTCGGACCACGCGTCGACCAGGGCGTCTCCCGCCTTCGTCTGCAGGACCGCCGCCGGCAGCGAGACGCTGTGGGCTCGGCCGAGTCGCCCGGCGCCGGTCAGCGGACGAAGCGAGATGGCCGCGCCCCCGTCGCTGTCGGGCTCCAGCCAGGCTGGATCCTGGTGGTGCAGGCGCACCAGCCCCGTCCGTCGCGTGGACGCCTCGAGCCGCTTCATGAGGCCCGCCCGCGGGTCGGCCGGCCGCTGCATCAACGTCCCCCAGGCGCCGGTGGCCCGGTCCCCGGCGGCGGCCGCGGCGATGAGCTGGAGCCCCTCGAGCTCCTCCAGCGGCGCGTCCTTCTCCGGCGCGTGGATCACGGTGAGGCCAGCGAACAGGTGGACCTCCGCGATCTCGCGGACGACGAGGACCGCCTCCGCGACGGCGGCGCGCACCTCCCGACCGGTCGGGCCTCGCCCGCGGCCGATGACGAACGCCCGACCGGGGTGGGTCCCCCGCGCCTCCCACCAGGCGTCGAACAGCGGACTGGAGAGCTCCGTCGTGGTGAGGTCGGCGTGGCGCACCAGCGAAGCGACGTCCCACCGCAGCGGCAGAGGCTGCGGCGACGCCACGGGACCGGCCGCCTCGGGGCCGAACTCATCGGTCGGCGCCCGGGTCGTCGGCCCGTCTCCGAACAGGGAGACCACGTTGCCGGTCGGGGCGGCCGGGGTGGGGGGCCGGAGCAGCCGCACGAGCCTCGCCGCGGAGCCCACCCGGCTCGACGGCAGGGCGCCCCGCCGCAGCCCGTCGGCCGCCTCCTCCGCGAACGCATCCCACTGGGCTCGGCCCCACTTCGCGGTCCGCCGGGGCTCGCCCAGCCAGGTCCGCAGCAGCTGACCGTCGGGCGTCGGCGCCTCGGGCTCCGCCGGCCCGGCCGCCTGCGCCTCGGGCGTCTGAGCGGTCAGGCGCGCCGCCCACGCGTCCGCCGCGTAGCGCAGGAGAGCCTCGTCCAGAGCCGCCCCGGGGGGACCCGGCAGGGGCTCGCCGGCTTCGCGCCGGGCCCACGCGCTGGCGAAGAGGTCCCGGCCGGAGCCGGCTTCGCCCACGTCGGCGCGGCGAGGCTCGAGCAGGTAGCGGTCGAGCGCCCCCCGGAAGGCGGTCTGCAGCGGCGGCTCGGGCTCGTCGGGGAGCCGGTGCCACGCCGGCTCCGGTCGCCCGGTGGGCTTCGCGGCGAGGCGCAGCCAGGACGTCGCCGCCCGCTCGTAGCCGCCGATCGCCAGCGACAGCAGATCGTCGAGCACGCCGGCGCCCGCGACCTCGACCTCGACCCGCGGTCGACCGGCCTCCTCGTCGGCCGCCTGGGCGGCGGCCAGGGCCGAACGCGCCTCGTCCACCTGGCTGGTCGGGACCACGAGCAGCGGTCGCGGTCGCAGTTGGGCGTCGTGGACCGCGGCAGTGATCGCGGCCAGCTTCTTCTTCAGCTCGCCGATCGGCCCGATCTGGCGACCCTGCACGGCGCCCGTGATGACCCAGTCCCGGGTCGACATCGGCCCGCCCTGCAGCCCCGAGGCGACGCGGAGGAGGCGCAGCGCCTCCAGCAGCACCGCGACGTGGCAGGCGGCCTGGTAGCTCGGACCCTCGAGCTGCCGCTCGTTGCACGGCGGCTCCGCGAAGGGACGCGTGCCGGTGATCGCCTCGTCGGCGGTCCGCACCGCGCCGCCGGCCCGGGCGAAGGTCTCGAGGCACCGGGAGCCGGTGTCGATCCCGAGGTGGATCCAGGCGTCCTGCGTCGCCTTGTGCAGCTTGGACCGCAGGCTGAGCGCGCGGGAGTAGTGGAGGTCCGCGCGCAGCGCGAACAGGCCCGCGGGGGTCGGGAAGAAGACCCGCTGGCTCACGGCGCCTCCTCCGTCACCGTCGTCTCGTAGCGGACGGGGCGCCCCGGCAGCCGGCCCGGCAACCGCAGCACCTGGTCGTCTTCGGGCGACGGGAGCGTGCCCGAGCGGCTGGGCACCAGGCGATCCCAGAGGTCGTTCCAGGCGACCTCCCCCCGCAGCGCGCGGAGCACGCCGAGATCTCGGCGGAGGGCGCTGTCGGTCTCTTCGGAGACGTAGGCGAGCAGGTCGTGGGGGTCGAACTCCACGGCCCACGAGAAGGAGCCGGGGAACGCCGCGTCGTCCTCGGCGAGCAGCGTCGCCCGGGTCTCCCAGCGACCGTCGATCACCACCTCGCGCAGCTCCACGAGCGACCCGGGGCCGTCGGCGCGACCGAGCAGCTCGACCTTGCGGGGGTCGGACGCCTCGGCCGTCGGCGCGGCCGCGATCGGCTGCATCCGGTAGCGGGCCGGCGCCGCCACCGCCGGCTCGGGGTGCTCGGCGTCCCAGGACGCCAGGTCGGCGTAGGGCGAGTCGAGCGACCACATCACCTCGGCGGTGCTCGCGAGCATCGAGCCGGACCGGAGGATCGAGCCCCGGGCCTCTTCGATCCGATCCAGCAGCTCCGACGTCGCGAGGTCGACGCGCCGGGCGACCGCCGCGAGCGGCTCGGGGAGCCCCAGCCGGAAGAACAGGTCCGACGGGCGCAGCGAAGCGAGCACCCGGACCGGCGGGAGCCCCTCGAACACCGCCGCCTCCAGGAGGCTGTGGCGGGACAGCGCCTGGTCGTCGCCCCTCAAGGCGAGCAGCCGCAGACCGCACCGCGGGCAGGCCCGCCCCTCCGCGAGGTGTCGGTACAGCGAGGCGATGCGTTCGAGGTCCCAGAACCGGGCGTCCGGCGAGCAGATCGCCGCCTCGGCGACCGCCTTGCGGCTGGCCGGGGTGCGACCCCGGAGCTCTCGTCGGGTGC
The DNA here is from genome assembly GCA_964416435.1 of uncultured Rickettsiales bacterium. GTDB lineage: Bacteria > Myxococcota_A > UBA796 > UBA9615 > UBA9615 > CAYQEG01. The sequence goes on along the minus strand of CAYQEG010000022.1, from coordinate 53,907 downwards.
GCCGCACGAGCCCCCGCACGCGCCCGCAGTCGGTCGCCGGGGGGCGGTCCGCGAGGGCCGCCATCAGCTCCTCGTCCGACCGGCCGGGCAACCCCGCGGCGAACCCATCGAGCAGACGCAGGAGGTCCGGGCGAGTGCTGCCCGGCTTCGAGCCGACGGGGGAGAGTCGTTGGTTCATCTCAGGACTCTTCCGTTTCGCCCTCGTCAGAGGACAGCCAGTGCCAGGCTGCGACATCTTCTATACCGCCGATCAGGGGCGGCCGGGCAGCCCGGTCGCGGGCGGCGGTTCGGGAGTCGCCTCGCCGGGGCCGCCGCTCGGCGGCGCCGAGGGACAGGCTGAGATCGACCAACTGCGCCCAGCTGAGGTCGAGCACCGACCGGGGACGCGGGGCTGGCGGCCGGGCGGCGTGAAAGAGGAAGTCGCGCACCGGGCTGGGCGGCTCGTGCAGCAGGCGACGCAGAAACGGCCCCGACCGTCGGCTCGGGATCGGCCACGTCCCGGCGTCGTATCCGTCGAGCTCGAACCGCTTCAGCTCCTCGAGGCTCGCCCGGGCGCCTCCGGCGACCTCCCCATCGCTCGCGTCGCTGAGCGCCCGGTAGACGAAGTACAGGGGCTGCGGCCACCGCGGCAGCCGGGCGGCGAGGAGGACGCGCACCGTGGCCCAGCCGACCTGGTCGCCGTTGACCTGAGCCGGCTCGTCGTCCAGGCGACCCGCCTCGAACAGCGTGCGATGGGCCCACCGACCGACGAGTCGGAGCACCTCCTCGGAGTGCGAGGCCTCCCCGCGGAGTCGGCAGAACAGCCACCGGGACGTCCCGTCCAGCGGCGGCTCGCCCTCCTGCCATTGCGCCGCGACGTCCACCAGGAGCTCCTCCCACTCGGTCGCCGACCGCGGCCGCGCCCGCTGGAGCCGCTGCAGCGGCCCCTCGATCAGCGCCAGGACGAGGTCCTGGAGGACCGTCCAGGAGACCCGCTTGCCGACCCGGCCCGGGAACAGGGAGTCCAGCACCGAGAGCCCGAGCCCGGTCCTCAGCTTCTTCACGAAGGCGCCGCCGAGCGCCAGGCTCTTGAGTCGGACGAACCACTCGGCCAGCGCCTCGTCCCGGGCCGCCGGGCCGGGGGTCGGGCAGCCGGCGTCGGCGAACGCGCGGCTCCAGGTCGAGGCCAGGCGGAGCTCGTCGCCGGCCCACCGGACGAGCACGGTGGGGCCCTGGTCGACGGGGGCGATGCAGACGAGGTTGCTGGCGAGGCGGGCCAGCTCCTCGGCGACGTGAGCCGGCTGGTGGCGTCCGCGCCGCTGCTGGCCGATCCGGTCGGTCAGCACCCGCGCCGGGTCGTCCACCGCGGGCAGCGCCCGCCGGGGGCTGAGCGCCGCGATCAGCAGGTCGCGCACCTCTTCGGCGAACCGGGCGCAGTCGAACGTGGGGTCGACCCGGGTGTCCCGGGGTTCGAGGTGGAGCGGCAGCGGGGCGTCGAAGCCGGGGGTCGTGACGCTGGAGGTGACGGTCGCGCTCTCGGCTGCCCCGTCGGTGGTGGCGGTCACGGAGACCGAGACCTCGAAGCGGACGGGCCGGTCCGCCGTGAAGTCGGCCCGGGGCCGATCGTGGGTGCGGCTCGGCCGGGGGGGGAGGTCGGTGGGTCGGCCGAGGAGCAGGAAGTCCGCGGGGCTCGTGAGCAGCCCCGGTCCGCCGGTCCGGATCGCCGCGAGCACGCGCGCGAGGTGGGCGTGCCAGTCGAAGCTCGCGCCGACGGACACCTCGACGACCTGGACCTCGGGCGGTCGATCCTCCTCGGCTCGCCACAGCGCCGGCTGCACGGTGAGATGGTCGTCCCGGAGGTCGAGGACCTCGACTCGGGCCAGGCCGGTGGGGCTCGCCCGCCCGGCGGCCCGGGGGTCGTCCCAGGTGTGCCGCCAGGTCTCCTTGGCCATCTCGGACAGGGCCTTGAGCACCGGCTCGCAGTTTGCCAACCCCCCGACCCGGGCGGCTGGGCCCTCGCTCGCCACCAGCACGTCGACGAGGCGCGCGCAGGCCTGCATCGGTCCGACCCACGCCCCGACGATGCGGGTGAGGTGTCGGACGTCGCCGACGGTGTAGCGGGCGAGGGCGCCGGCCATCGATCGAGGCTACCCGACCACCGCCGCGGACCGGCGGACGACGCGGCCGCGTCGCCACCCGAAGACCGCGAACAGCTGCTCGAGATCGCCGGGCTCGGGGCAGCGAATGCGCTCCGCCTGGGCCGAGTCGAGGACGATGCCGCAGCCGGCCGGCCCCGCGAAGGTCGCCTTGAGGACGGCGCGGTCCGCGCTCGAGAAGAACAGGCCGGACATCGGCTCCCGGTCCGGCTCTCGCGTCGCGCTCTCGGCCGCGCTGGGACCGCTCAGGTCGCCGCCGTCGGGCCGGTCCGCGCCGGGCATGGCCACGCCGACGTACCGCATGTGGTGGTCGTGCAGCCAGGTCAGCGCGGAGGTCTTGCAGCCGAGCGCCTCGCGCGCCCGTGCGAGCGCGCCCTCGTGCAGCTTCCAGGTCGGGGCGGTCAGGCAGAGCGACGAGGCCGTCGCCGGTGTGTGCATCGCGGGCAGCAGGTCCCGCACCACCTGGACGAGTCCGCCCTCCTCGGTCCGGTGCATCGTCGACACCGACAGCCACGCCTCCTCCACGAATGCCTCTCCGTCACGGAGCCGCGCGCCCTTGTCGATCGCGATGGCCCGCAGGGCGTCCCAGGAGACCACCAGCTCGACGTCGTCGGGGTCGTGGTAGCGCGGGCCGAGTCGCCGCGCCGCGCCGGTCACCGGGGGGCCGGTCGGCAGGTCCGGGACCCGCACCCACAGGGAGCCGGGGGCGGGCTCGTCGTCCAGCGGCACGAGGTCGGTGGTGGCGGCGCCCGCCTCCGCGGTGGGTGTCACCGAGAAGTAGACGTCGGCGTTGCCGGCGACCACCTCCGGCGGGCACAGCTCCGAGCCGCGCAGCGCCTCCACCGGGTACCGGCGCGGCAGGGCGCCTTCGACGCTCAGCGTCGGCACGCACCCCCACTCCTGGGCGTCCCACTTCACGTCCACCTGGAGGGTGCGTCCCTGAAGGTCCGGAGCCTCCAGCGCGACGAACGTGCCGTAGTCGTCGAGCGGAGCGCGGAGCGCGTAGTTCTCGGGCGCGGTCGCCGCGGCGACCTGCTGGAAGCCGCCGTCGGCGATCGGCGCCAGGTAGGCGTAGCGGACCGTGTTCACGGCCGCCCCGCGGTGTCCCGACGACGGACGCGGAAGCGTCCCTCCTCGCCGGGGAGGTGGTCCCACAGGGGCTTGTCGGTGGGCACCGGCTGGCCGGCGTCGTCGGTCAGGTAGTACAGCTGCGCCGCGTCGACGGCGTCGGACTCCTGGCCGATCGCCGCCATCAGCGTGGCCGCGACCTGGTCGGCGGTCTTGCCGGGGGGACACGCGAACCGGCGGACGTAGCTGACGTTGCCCCGCTCGTACTCGAGCGTCAGCCGCTTGGCCGCCGGGGGCGGGGGGGTGCGGTCATGCGCCGCGTTGGTCTTGGGGAGGTTCATGCTCTGTGCTCCTTTGTTGCGGTCGGCGTGGGGTTCACGGCGACTCCTCGAACCGACCGTTCGGAAGGTCTGTCGCCGAGGCTTTGGCGGAGGACGCGGAGGGCCGCGCCCGAGGCGCTCGCGGCGGTCAGGAGGCCCCCGGCTCGGCGGGCCTGCCCGGACAGCTCACCCGGTCGAACGGCGAGCTCCCGGCGGCCGACGAAGGCCAGCCAGCGGAGGTCCGGACCCTGCAGGACGGGACGGACGCGGCTGTCCGGCCCGCCGTCGCGCAGGAGGCTCAGCCAGGCCAGGGACTCCTCGACCTCCGGCGCGAACGGGGCGGCGGGCATCAGCGGAAACGCCGGCTCGGCGTGTCCGATCTCCCCGCCCGGCGGGGGGCTCGTCGCGGTCAGCTGTTCGAGCGCCTCCCGAACGGACTCCGCCCGGACCAGGGTCGCTCGCCCGAGTCGGAGGCGCCGCACCAGGCCCAGCTCGCGGCAGGCGGCGTAGGTCGGGCCACCGTCGGCCAGGCCCGCGTTGCGACGCAGCGCCTCGAGCGGCGAGGCGCCCTCGACCGGGGCGAGCACGAGCAGGCAGGCCCGACCCCGCCGCACCGACCACCGCTGGCCGCCGAAGGTGACCGCGGTCGGCCCGGCGGGGGTCGCGCCGGCTCGGTGGAGGGCGCGGATCACTCCGCGACCTCCTCGGGTCCGAGCGGTTCGAGCTCGAAGGTCGGCGCGGGGAGGGCGAGGCCCGACGGGAGGGTCAGGCAGCGATCGAGCGGGAGTTCGTGCTCCCGGGCGAGCCACCAGGCGGCCGCCGCCTTGTTCAGGCAGTCGGCCTCCGAGCCGACGACCTGGCCGGTGAGCACGTCCCACGCCCCGAGCACGTGGCTGACCAGTCCGTGCACCTCCCGGTCGTAGTGCCGAAGCACGCAGACCGGGCCGAACCAGACGCCGCCCAACCACGGCATCTGGCGGACCCCCGCAAGGAACAGGGGCGTCCGGCTGCGCACGAAGAGGCCGGGGCGGGTGAAGGGGTAGGTGCGCCCCGGCGCGAGCTCGAGCTCGACCGAGCCCTGCCGAACGACGGCTCCCGAGCCCTCCTGGAAGGAGGTTCGCAGGGAGCGCACCGGGATCCGGACCCGGCCGCTGAGCGGATCGGGGCCGATCGGGGGGCCGAGGCGCCCGGGGTTGAGCGCCGTCAGCTCGGCCAGCTCGTCCCGGGTCTCGTTGAGGAGCCGAAGCTCGCGGTTGCTGTGTGCGGTCATGTGCAACCTCCGTTCGGAAGGAACCGCGCGACCGCTCCCGACCGGCCGCGCGCGACGGTGCAGGCGGCCAGCGAGGGGACGTCGACGTGATCCACGAGGGCGGTGAGCTGCGTCGAGCTCAGGAGGGTCCGCTCCATCGCGAAAGCCTGGCGCTCGCCGCACCGGTCGCAGAGCAGCGGCCCTCCGTTCCCGGTCGAGAGCTCGATCGTGGGATCGCGGCCACACTCGCAGCCGGGCAGCTGGAGCACCGGGCGGAGGCCGAGGTCGAAGAACACGTCGTCCGGCCCGGCCCCGAGCGCCGCGCCCGCGGCGTCGACGAGGCCCCGCAGGCCGGCGTCGACGTCGAGCGGCGCGACCGCGGCGACGTGGTGCTCCCCGGGGCAGGCCGGGTTGCGGCGCAGCGGGGCGGCGACCGCGCCGAGGGTGACGCCGGCTCCGAGGACCTGGGCCATCCGGGCCCCGTCGCCCAGGTCGTCGAGCGCGCGCACCACGAGCGAGGCGGCCATGGCGCCGTCGGCGGCGGTCTGGACCGCTCCCGCGAACGGGTTCCGGTCGTCGAGGCCCTCGGTGCAGGGGGCGCGCCGATCGGCCAGCGCCCAGGTCGTCGGCCCCCACGAGCAGCGGGGACAGGTGGCCCCGTCGTCGGCGGGGAACAGCCGGACGGTGGCCGAGCTGTGGCCGTCCCGTCCCGAGGACGTGGCGCCGCGGATCATGGGCGTACCGGCGAGCCGGCACGCGTCCGCGATCCAGGCCTCCACGGCGAGCGAGTCGACCGCCGCGATCACGACGTCGAAGGCGGCGAGCGCCGACAGGGACATCGTGCGCACGTCGGCGGTGAGGGCGACGACGGGGACGTCCGGCCGGAGCCGTCCGAGCTCCCCGGCGATCACCTCCGCCTTGCTGCGGCCCAGCGCGTCCGCCGGGAACGGCTGCACCGCGAGGTTGTGGAGCTCGATCCGGTCGAAGTCCACCACGGTCAGCGCTCCGTCCCCCCGCAGCGCGAGCAGCGCCGCGACCCGGGCGCCGACGTTGCCCCCTCCGACCAGCAGCCAGGACCTCGTCATCACGCGACCCCCTCCGCCGGGCCGGCGCACCAGGGGCAGCCTTCTTCGCCGCAGCCATCGGCGCAGGAACGGTGCCCCTCCTCGCAGATCCGGACTCGCGATCCCGCCGCGGTCCGGCCCCGGCAGAAGGAGCAGCGGCCGGGCCCGTCGGCGCGCTCGAACCGCGGCACGGGCTCGAGCGCGGCCCACCGGCTCCCGTCGACCAGCACCCGCTCCCCCGCGGCCAACTGGATGGCTCCGACCTCGGCGCTGCCGCCGGCCTCCCGGGTGACCGAGCGGTCCGGCTCGAGCAGGACCAGCGCGCCGACGTCGCCGAGGCCGGGCAGATCGGCCCCGATGACCGAGCCGAAGCCCGGCACGTCAGCTCCCCGGCCGCGCAGCACGGTGCTCCGCTGTCCGTCGAACACCAGCGCTCCGAGGGGGACGCCGAGCAGGCAGTCGCACGGCTCCAGGCGCACCCCGCGGTGCCGCCGCTCGCCGTGGAGGGAGGAGTCGACGCCGCGACCGGTGGGCCGGCCGGCGAGGTAGCGCTCCACCAGGTCGAGGGCGGCGGCGGCCGCCTGCAGGTTGCTGAGCACCGAGCTCCCCGGCCCGGCGGAGCAGGAGGTCGCTTCGTTGCGGACCGGCGCGCCTTCGCCTCGGGCGCGCTCGCGGGCTCGTTCGGGACCGCAGCCGATGCACCGGCTCTCGTCGACCCCGGGACCCATCAACCGGACCTTGCTCCCCCGCTCCGACGTGCCGCCGTACAGGGCCGGGACGCCGTGCTCCGCGGCCGCGTCCATCGCCTGGAGCCTCCCCGACCAGTTGTCGGTGAAGAGCCCCACGAGCGGGATCGCCGGCCCACACTCCTGGGCGAACCGGGTCATCATCGCCGGCTCGAACGCCGTCGGGTGGGCCACGACGCGCTGCACCCCGAGGAGCTGACCAGCTCGCCGGGCGAAGGCTTCGGCCTTGTTCCGACGTTCCCGGGCGTCGTCGTCGTCGTAGAGCACCTGTCGGCCGAGGTTGCTGGGATCGACCTCATCGAAGTCGGCGACGTGCAGCACGCTCACGTCGATCCCGGCGAGGTCGAGCGCGACCAGCCACAGGTTGGCGACGGCCCCCGCGCCCGCGAGGAACAGCGCGAGGGGCGGGCGGTCCCCCACCTCGGAGGTGACCGGGAGGTCGACGCGAGCCGCGTGGGTGAGGCCCGGCCAGGCGTCGACCCCCGCGACGACGGCGGCGACGATCTCGGCCAGGGCGTGCATCGCGGCGCTGCCACGGGTGCCGGACGGCGCCGCCGGCTCGACCGTCGCGGCGCCGTCGGGGGACCGCACCCGGACCGCGTCGGCGTCGACGTGGATCACGTGGGTGGCCGGCTCGCCCCCGAGGTCGAGCAGGGGCTGGCGGCCTCGACCGCGGATCTCGACGGAGGGGCCCGCGAACCAGGGCGCGACGCCGTCGACGATGGAGCTCTGGAGGACCTCCATCGTGGGGTTCAGGGTCCAGACCCGCCGGGCCAGCGCCTGCGCGTCGTCGGGCTCCTCGGACGCGATCTCGAGGCGGCCGAAGCAGAGCGCGGCGAGGCATCGCACCAGCCAGCCGGCGACGCGGCGGGCGATCGGGTCGTCGCCGCAGTTGTCGAGCACCGCGACGGCGGCGCCGTCGATGAGCTCCTGGCGCCACCCCTCGAGGCGGCTCTGCCGATCGGACAGGGGAGAGGCGGCGCTCATGCTTGCGCTCCCTGCTCGTCCTGCTCCAGCTCGGCGGTGCGCCACCCGACCTCCGCGAGGAAGCGGTTGACCGCGACGTCGAGCTCGGCGCCGGTCTCGTCGCCGCGGAGGTACCGGTAGCCCTCGAAGGTCGGCTCGTCGTCGCCGGCCTCGAGCTCCTCCGCGTCCGGCGCGTCGACGGCGCCGGAGTAGACGACGTCGTCGCGGTCACGGCGCCGCCGGCGGACCCGACCGTAGTGCCAGGACGGGCGGACCCGCGCCTTCAGCTCCTGCCGCAGGACGTGGACCTGCCACTCGAACTCGTCCGCAGGCCGCTGCACGATGCCGATGGGGACGCCGTGGACCTCCCAGGTGCGCGTCGAGGCGCACCGGGGGTCGGCGCAGCCGGTGCTCCAGTGCGCGTGGGCGAACAGGTCGAGCGGCTGCTCGTCGTCGCCGGGGCTGAAGGTGATGGAGTAGAACCAGGCCTCGACCGGCTCTTCGGTGTACTCCACCTCGGCCCCCACCGGCGCGTCGTCGGCGAGCTGGAGGGTCTTGCGGCCGATGCGATCGAGGCGGGCGACGGCTCCCGGCTCGAGGGTCAGCCGGCGCCGGCGGGCCTTGGCCGGCACGTACAGCCGGGTGGCGAGCAGCGGCGTGAGATCGCCGAGATTCTCCTCGTCGACGTGGGAGGCGAACGCGTGCAGGTGGTCCGGGTGGAGGTGTCCGATGGCGACCACCTCGAGCCCGTACAGCTCCCTCGCGGCCTCGATGCTCGCGCTCAGGTCGTCGCTGTCGACCTTGACCGCGGCGGTGCTGTTGCGCTGCCCCTGGACGACGTACGCGGCTCGGATCAGCCCCTCGCCGGGCACGCCGAGGAAGAGCACCATCACCTCGAGCCGGCTGAGCCGGGAGATGGCGGTGAGCCAGCCGGCGACGGCCGCGGCGAGCAGCAGTCGGGGCATGCCCCGGGTCCACCGGATGGTCCCGTTCACGGTCGGCTCCCGGCCTGGACGGCGCCGCTGCTGACGCGGATCGTGACCAGCTGACCCTCGAGGCCGCGCAGGGCGTCGGCGAGCGTCTGGTCGAGGCGGGTGACGGGCCGCGCCGGGCCGTCGGCCGGCTCGAGCAGGATGTCGTGCCGCAGCGTCGGCGCGAACGCCGCCTCCGGCGTCGCCATGGTGGCCTGCATCAGCTCGCGAACCGCCTGGTCGAAGCGCATGCCCCCGGCGGCGGGCAGCTCGTCCAGCTCGATGGGGCCGTCGCCCACGTCGGCGTTGCCGATCGCGATCTGGAGGATGGTGGGGTCGTTTCGGTCGTTGCTCATCGTGGTTCCTTCCCGACGGAGTGAGGAGCTGCGAGGCCAGGACGCCTGAGCTCACCCGGTGTATTCGGAACGTCTGGAGCTAGCGGCCCTTGAACCGCACGATCGGGACCAGCTGCTCCCGCTCGAGCTTCTCGGCCTGGCGCTCGGTGAGGACCGAGTAGGCGATGCGGGACTTGGGCTGATCGGGCCGGCGGGGCTTCTCGAGCTCCCGGTAGACCTTGCTGGGGCGCCGGTAGACCGCGGTCCGGTAGGACTCTCGGAAGCCGAACAGCATCGCATTGCGGGCCTTGCGGAGGTTGGCGATGGCCCACGCCCCCGGCCGGTCGAGCCAGGGCCCCTTGTCCTCGCGCAGCACGCCCTTGTCGAGGCTGCCGCAGCACAGCGAGCCGACCCGGGTCTTCGCGTCGAAGTCGGAGCTGACGTTGGGGAAGCCGCACCACGGCTGCACGTCGCCTCGGACCACGTGCAGCCACGCCCGGTAGGCGTGGTTGGTGACGTAGTGGCCGCCGGCCTGCAGCGGCAGGAACACCCGCGTCTCCGCCGAGCTGTAGTCGAAGTACTCACCTCCGGCGCCCTGCAGGATGAAACCCGGGAGGACCAGCGACGCGCGGAACCAGCCCTTGCGGGTCGGGTCCTCCTCGATCCGGAACTCGTGGAACGGGGAGGCGCCGGCGATCGAGCCGGCTCCGAGCCGGGCGACGGTCCGCTGGCGCGCGACGTCGTGGAGCGCCGCCGCGGTGAGCTCGTCGGACGACGCGCTGCCCCGGACCAGCTCGCGCGCGGCGTCTGCCGCGCTCCGGGCGAACGCGACCATCGAGAGGGCCCGGGCGGCGTCGAGGGCGGCCGGATCGGGGGGGACCAGCTCGAGGCGCAGGATGAGCGACATCGCGCCGACCCCGCCGAGCCAGGCGCGGCTGAGGGCGGAGGGGCCGCGCCCGCCCAGGGGGTGCCCGACCTGCACGCGGAAGACCCCCTGGCGGCAGACCAGGAGACCCTGGTCGCCGCGGCAGGACTCGCGGATCTGGTCGAGCACCTGGGGCGTGAAGCGCACCGCCGCGGCGGCCCGCGCCGCCTTCCCCATCAGTCGGGACGCCGCCCGGCGCGACCCCTCGGGAGGGAGCGTGCGTGCGCCGCCGTCGATGACCTGGGCCAGGTCGGTGACCACGTCCACGCCGTCGAGCCGGTGCCCCCCCGGAGGCTCCTCGGAGCCCGGAGCCGGGCCGCCGAACGCGCGCAGCAGCGAGGTCTGCGAGAGCAGCTCGATCCGCGTCGGGGCGATGAACAGCGCCGCCGGCTCGCGGGCGAACGCCGTCCCGAGCTTCGGCTCCTCGTCGGCCGCGCCGACGTCGACGCGGAGGCCGAGGCCCGAACCCCGCGGCGACCGGGTCGCGGGGCGGTTCATCCGGGAGCGCGGGTAGGGCCGCGCTCGGCCCGCTTCGACGTGGGTCAGGTTGGGCGTCGCCCCGGCGACGACGACGTTCCGCCCCCGGGTCATCACCACGAACGGCTGGGCGATCAGCCCGAAGTGGAGGAACGGCGCGGTCACGGCCGGCTCCCCGGCGCCTGGACGCTCCATCGGTCGAGGAGCTCGTCGACCAGCGTGTCGTCGTCCAGCGCGTCGTCCTCGGTCGCCGCCCAGACCACGGCCGGGCGCTCGACGATCGCGGCGGTCTTGTCCGTCGGGACGAGGCCGCCCTCGCTCAGGTAGGAGCGCGTGTCGGAGAGGGACCAGTGGGCCATGCTCTCGGCCGCCACCGCGAGCAGGTCGCTGGCGAGGTCGAGCGGCTCCGCGGGGCCGTCCAGGCCGAGATCGACGAGCCCCTCCCAGTGCTCCACGCAGCGGTCGAACGCCTGGCGCACGAGCGCGCCGGTCATGGCGTGGTGGGCGAGCACGTCGAGCTTGTCGGTCCCGACCTGGACGGTGCCGATGACCGTCTTGAGCGCCGCGCTGCAGGCCCGCTCGCACGCTTCGATCGCCTCGAAGACGTCCGGCTCCCGCGTCAGCAACGAATTGAGGAGCTGCAGCTGCTCGGCTTCCTGCAGCTTGGGGAAGTTGACGAACTCGACGCGCCGCCGCAGCGCGCCGTCGGCGCTGTGGGCGTGGTTCGAGGTCAAGAAGATGTAGAGGTTCTTGGGCAGGGAGCCGGAGAGCCGGTCCAGGAGCGTGCTCAAGAACCGGTGGCCGGCGCCCCCGTCGAGGCCCGCGTTGGCGCCGCCGCGCTCGACGGCGGCCGACTCGATCTCCTCGATGATCAGGAACGCCACGTTGCGCGGATCGGCGCGCGCGAAGTTGGCCGCCGCCTCGATGGCGCAGCGCAGGTTCCGGCTCGACTCGCCTACGTACTTCGAGAAGAGGTCCGACGCGGCGACCGCCAGCGCGAGCACCCGTCCCGGGCCGTAGCGGTGGCGCACCCCCTCGGTCACCGCGGCCAGGCCGGCGGTCTTGCCGTTGCCCGGCAACCCGACCCACAGGAACGCCGATCGTCGGCCGTCTCGCCGCCGCGTGCGGCCCTCCAGCAGGCGCTCGATCCGGCCCAGCAGGCGGGCGAGCGCCCGGCGCTGGCGCACGCCGATGATGTCCGCCGGCATCAGCCCCTGGTGGGGGTGGAACTCCCACCGCTCGATCGCCTCATCGTCGTCGAACGGCGTCTCCTCGACGCGGATGGCGACGCCGTCGCGCACCCACGCCGTCCAGCCCGGCTCGGCGCCGTCGAGGTCCGCGCGGGGGCCGATGGTGACCCGTCGGGCCATCCCTTCGCCGGTGACGCCGGCGCGGCGCACCACGAGCTCGTTGGTCTCCAGCTCGATGGAGCGGATCTCGAAGCTCTCGGCGCCGATCAGGGACGTCTCCGGCGGCACGAGGTCGACGACCCGGGTCACCTGGGAGTCGACGTAGAGCCGTCGACCCGGGGTCATGTCCGGAAGCAGGTCGGGGTCGATGGCGACGGGGCGAACCTTGCCGTCCACCTGGACGTGGACCATCTCGGAGTCCGCCCAGGTGCCCGCGTACTCGAGGAACACCGCGGGCTTCATCCCGATCCCGAGGCCCGCGAGGACCTTCCGGGCGAAGCCGAGGATGGCGATGCAGATCTGCAGCAGGCGCGTCAGCTTGTCGCGCAGGGTGTCGGGTTCGTCCGTGGCGATGGGCTCGCACCCGCGGGCCTGGCGTTCCAGGTCCTCCAGGAGCTGCCCGGCCCGGCCGATGGGCTGGCGTTCGGCGGTGGGGTCGTCGTACATGAAGGGCTCTCCGGACGCGCTCCGGATCGCCCGGGCGCTGTCGTCAGGAGAGTTCGGAAGGTCCCGACCCTTCGCCCAAACCGTTGGCGCGGTCAGTCCTGCGGGTCGACCTCCCGCCCGCACCGATACGCGACGTGGAAGCCCATCGGCCCGTCGGTGGTCTCGCTCGTGCCGACCGACCCGGTGATGCCTTCGCAGGTGAACTCGCCGGTCAGGCTGTCCTCGTCGATCCAGCCGAGGCAGGCGCCCGTGCCGTCGGGGGTCCAGCCCTCCTCGCCCCCCTCTCGGAACGTCAGGTGCCCGGCCGCGTCGCTGGGGTCGTCCTCCCCGCCGTACGCCGAGGTGCCGGCGAACTGCGGGACCTCGACGGCCACCCGGAGCCGCTTGAGCTCCTCGACGAACGTGGTGAAGGCGGAGAACTCGTAGGCGCCGTCGGCGCGCACGCCGCAGCGGATCTGCTCGTCCTCGGGGTTCTCGCCCGCGACCGCGAAGTCGACCGTGACGTTCGCCTCGTCGGTCCAGGGGATCCCGCCGAACAGCGTGACCGTCGCCTCACCACCCTCCGCCTGCCAGGACGGACAGCCGGAGCCGCCGACCGCGACCAGCAGGAGCAGGACGGCCGAGGCTCTCACCCCCCGAGCGCCTCGAGCTCTTCGATGACCATCGCGCCGCGGGGCCCGCCGACCACGTCCGCGAGGTCGTGGATCCGCTCCCGCGCTGCGGCGTCGAGTCGGGGCAGCAGCCGCCAGGTCAGGCGGTCCATCGCCGTCGGCTCGTAGCGGGGCATCCAGTCGGGCAGCTCCTCGAGCGCGGCGGTCAGCGCCGCTTCGGGCCGGGAGAGCAGCCAGCGCTCGATCGCCTCACCGGGCGGGGAGCGGTGGGCGCCGGACAGGAACACCCCGACGAGCGCCGGCACCGCGGCCTCCCCGTGCACCCGCTGGACGCCGAGCACGGTGTCGAGCCCGCCGGCCCGGCCCAGGGGACGATCCAGCTGACGGGACAGGGTGGCGCACGCCGCGGCGAGCGCCTCGTCCTCTTCGCGCTGCACGAGCAGCCGCCACCACAGCAGCCCCAGGTCCGTCGCGGAGACGTCGTCGGCGCAGCGATCGAGCGCGACGGCCAGGCTCGGCGTGTCGACGCTCTGGGCGAGCCGAGCCAGCCGGGTCGCGTCCGCGCGCCACGGCTCGTGCCCGACCATCGCCGCGATCAACGAGGTGTCGGCGAAGCTCGTCGCCGCCTCCTCGACCGCTCGCGCCTCCTCGTCGTTCAGCCAGAACCGCTCGAGCAGCGCCTGCAGCGCCCGGGACGCCCGGTGCCCGCGGCCGCGGCGGGCCAGCGCCCCGAGGGCCTGGGCCAGCGCGAACCAGCCGGCCCCCTGCTGGGCCGCTTCTAGGCGCCGCTCCAGTCGTTCGGAGGCCTCTTCGTCGCTCAGGAACCGGGGGTGGGCGAGCCAGCGCATCGCGACCGGCAGATCGGCCTTGGTGAGGGCCGACTCGAGCACCTCCGCCAGCCGCCCGGCGTTGTCGTCCGTCAGGACCTCGTCCGGGTCGGCCGCCCACAGGAACCGGGCCGGCTCGATGGACGCGAGGGTGACGGGATCGCCGTCTTCCTCGAGGTCCCAGACGTCTTCGTCGAACAGCCGGTCTTCCGTCATCGGCGCGCAGGATAGTCGAAAGCTCGCGCGGAGCGTGCAGCTCCTACGATCTGCTCCACGTGAGCGCATGGACCGCGAACGCCGTCGCGATCATCGGGTCGTCCTCCTTCTGGAGCTGGGACTCGTTGACCCAGGACCCGTCGTCCCGCTGCTCGGCGACGATCGCGGCCCGCAGCGCGTCGCGCCAGCCATCGGGGCCACGTCCGGTGCGGGCGAACACCTCGGCGGCGCCGGCTCGGTAGGAGCCGCGCATCGCCGTCGCGAACATCTCCATCGCGGCGCCGTCGAGCCCGGGGTTGCGGTCGACCCGGTGGATCCCCTCGAGGAAGGTCACCGCGGCGTCGACCTCCGCCCCCTCGCCTTCGCCCAGGGCGAGCAGCGCGAGCACCGCGTCGCAGGTCGCGGAGCCGTACCCCGTGTCGGGGCCAGCCTTGTTGAGCATGCGCTCGACCGGCGAGTAGACGAAGCCTCCGCTGTCCGAGCGGCAGCGGCGCACGAAGCCGAGCGCGTCGTCCCGGCCGGGCCACTCGAGTCCGTTCAGCGCTTCGATCGCGCGGCGGGTCATCGACAGGTCGACGTGGCCGGCGTGGGGAGGGCGACGGACCTGCCGGCTGCCCATGCCGAACCCGCCCGCGGCGGCGTGCTCGCCCCAGCCCGCGGCGGCGAGGAATTGCTGGCTGCGCAGCCAGGTGGCGCTCGGTCCCGCCGCGTCGGGCCGCAACCGGCGCAGACAGCTCAGCGTCATCGCCGTCGAGTAGACCGGGTAGTCGGGGGCCCGGGCGGAGAGGCCCGACGCGCCGTCGTCCCCGCGCAGCGCGATCATGCGATCCACCGCGTCGGACGCCCGCGGTACGCCGTCGCCCAGGGCCTCCAGGAGGGTCAGCAGCACGAACGGGGTGAGGGACTGGCCATCGGCCAGGAAGCCGTAGGTCCGGCTCGGGAAGGCGCCGGACTCCGCCTGGTGGCCGAGCAGCCAGGCGACACCCCGGTCCAGCGCGACCGTCGCGGGGTCGGGCGGCGTCGGGGTCGGCCCGGGGGTGACGTCGTCGTCGTCACCAGAACCGCAGGCGGCGACCGCGGTGGCGGCCGCCGCCCCTGCCATGAGCAGGAACTGTCGACGGGAGGTCCCTGTCACGGCAGTGCTCTTAGCAAGAGCAGCTACTTGTTGGTCTGATGATCCGGGGCGAAGGCGCCGTCGGCGTGCATCACCGGGGCGTCACCGCCGGTGATCCGGGCGGCGCGGACCTGCGCCCAGTCGCCCGATCCGAGCGCCATCATCGCGGCGGCGGTCGTGAACGTGCGGCTGGTGATGCAATGGTGGCCGGACCAGGAGCCGTCGGCGTTCTGGGAGGCGGTCAGCCACGAGCCGACCCGGATGTCCCAGGTCTTCCAGTCGTCGCCGCCGTCGTCCGCCAGCGTGTCGCTGATCATCATGTAGCTCAGCATCTCCTCGCCTCCGACGGAGCCGAAGCCGCTGAACAGCGCGCCGCTGCTGTCGCCCACGATGCGCGAGCGGGCGGCCTGCTCGGACTCTTCGGCCTGCGCCTGCGCCGGGGCGCTGAGGGTGCCCCGACGGGCGGCGTCCCGGTTGCCCTTGAGCGACGAGGCCGCGGCGTACAGGTCGACGCCGGCGCCGGCGCCGGTCTCGAACCGACCGTCCTTGTCGACCAGCCCCGCCTGGTAGCGGTCGTTCCTGGCCAGGACCTCGTCGTCGACCTCCTTGCCCAGCTCCAGCGCGCGTTCGATGGAGCTCTGGGCGATGGACGTCGACAGGACCGGGGCCCAGCCGTTGCCGTCGAACGAGCCGTCGTCGTTCTGGGCCATCTGGACCTTGATCAGGACCTTGTCGTGGGCCTGGCCGATCATCCGGTCGGTCTTGTCGTCGAAGTGGCCGGCGACCTCGCCGAGCATCATCGCGGCGAGGTGGGTGTCGACCAGCTGGCCGAGCTTGTACTGCGGCTGGGTGCCCTCGGGGCCGTTGAGGCGGGCGCTGTCGATGGGGCTGTCCTCGACGACGCCGACGACGTACTCCACCGCCTTGCGGATGGACTCGTCGTGGACGTCGGTCCCCTTGGCGTCGCGCAGGAGCGCCAGGATCGTCAGGGAGGTGGTGGCGACGTCGGACTGCGCCTGGGCGGCGTTGGTGTCCCAGTCGCCTGCGCCCCAGCCTCCGTCGGCTCGCTGCACGGACTTCAGCCAGGCGACGCCCCGCTCACGGGCGGCGGCGATCTCCTGGGGGCTGGACTCACCGTCGGTGATGCCGGCGTGGGGCTCGGTGTAGGGCGCCTCGTCGTCGACGTAGACGCGTGAGGAGCGCCCGCCGGCGAACGCGACGGAGAGGCAGAGGGTGGAAGCGGCGGCGGTGAGGGCGACGGTCTTGAGAAAACGTGCGGCCATGGTGTCGAACTCCTGTGGGGTGGCGAGGTGGGTGCTCGCTGGAGTCCGACCCGCGTCGCGGGCCCGGGTTCGTAACCGTTCGGTAAACCCTGGGCGGGGCGGCGATCAGGCTGGCTTCGTGCCCGTCGCCAGGAGGATGTCGCCGCCGTGTTCCTTGCGGGACGGCAGCAGCGTCTTGTCGAACCCCTCGGCCCGCCGCTCCAGCGGCAGCCACCACTCCGACGTGATGTCCGCCTGGGCGACGTACTTGACCGAGATGCCCTGCAGGCCGGGGGCCGGGTTGTAGCAGTCGACGATGACGCAGCGCCCGCCCGGCGTCAGCCGCTCCCAGAGGTCGGCGAAGCCGGCCTCCTGGTCGGGCAGACAGGTCATCCCGAGGAACACGAGGAGCCGGTCGAACCCCTCGGTCGGCACGTCGGCCGCGTCCAGGGCGCCGATCTCCCCGAACCGCGCCTCGACCCCGTCCAGCCCCTTCTTCTCGATCCGCTTGCGGGCCTTGCCGAGCATGCCGGTGCTCCGGTCGACCCCCAGGATCGTGCCGCCGGGCTGCAGCCGGGGGTGGATCGGGTCGAAGCTCTGGCCGGTGCCGGTGGGGCAGTCCAGGAGCGACATCCCCGGCTTCAGGTCGAGCGCCTCGGCGGCGGCGGCTCGTTGCGGGACGTACAGCTTCTCCAGGGAGCGGTCGTAGAAGAGCGAGAACAGGTCATACCAGCGCATAGCCAAGCCTCCTCCGGTAGGGTGCCGGCACGTGGCCGACGAAGGACATCGCCGCTCCCTGCACCCGATCAGCGTGCTGATCCGGGTGCTGATCGCGTTCGTCGTGATCGTACCCGCCTCGATCGTCTACATCGCGCTGTGCATCGTTTTGCTGCCCTTCAGCCGGGCGCTGCGGATCATCGCGGGCAACCAGTACGGGAAGATCCTGGGCCCGCTGGTCTACCGGCTGGCCGGCGCGAGTCTGGTCTTCACGAACCGGGAGCGGGTCGAGGGGAGCAAGCCGGCGATCTTCGTCTGCAACCACGCCTCGACGATCGACATGTGGGTCGGCATGTGGCTGTGCCCGTACCGGGGCTGCGGCACCGCGAAGAAGGAGATCGTCAAGATCCCGTTCTTCGGCCAGGCCTACCTGCTGTCGGGGCACCTGCTGCTCGACCGGGGGAACCGCGAGAAGGCGATCCGCTCGATGGCGAAGGCGGCGGAGACCATCCACAAGCACGGCCTGAGCGTCTGGATGTGGCCCGAGGGGACCCGCAGCCGGGACGGGCGGCTCAAGCCGCTGAAGAAGGGCGTCGTGCACCTCGCCATCGCCACGGGGCTGCCGATCGTGCCGATCGTCTTCCACCGCGCCCACCACATCTGGCCCGGCCGGACCTGGCGGATCACGCCAGGGGCCTTGAAGATCGACGTGCTGGAGCCGATCGACACCTCGGGATGGGCGGCCGAGACCGCGGGCGAGCACGCCGTCGAGATCTGGGCCGCCTTCAACGCGCAGCTCGGCGACGACCAGAAGACCCCGGCCGAGGACGCGCCGGCGGCCTGATCGAGCCCCCGCCCCGGGGTAGGCTCGCGGGACGATGACGATCCGCTCGCTCCTGCTCCTCGCCGTCGCCCTCGCCCTGTGCTCCTGCCCCCGGACGCCTCCGCCGGACGACGACGACGGCGTGAACGACGACGACGTGGCCTCGGACGACGACGACAGCGCGGACGACGACGACAGCGGCGACGACGATCCCTGCGACCCCGACCCCTGCACCGACCCCGACCGGCCCTACTGCGTCGACGGGGAGTGCCTCGAGTGCACCACCTCGGACGACCCGGTCCCCGAGGGCCTCTGCCAGGGGGTCTGCACCCTGCAGGCGCCGCTCTGCGTCGGCGGCAGCTGGCAATGCAGCGGGCCGGGGTACGAGGAGGACGAGGTCAGCTGCGACGGGTTCGACAACGACTGCGACGGGGAGGTCGACGAGGGGGACATCTGCCCCGACTGCGACTTCGACCCGGCGCGCATCGAGGCGTCGCTGTACGCGATCTGGGACCTGGACTTCGACTTCGAGTGCGCGACCTACCTGACGTCGCTGATCTCGGGGCCCGACTTCACGACGGTGCTCCCGGCGGACGTGGCCGAGCCCAACGCCACGTACTACGGCAACGCCAACCAGGACATGGGCTACGCCCTGGTCGACCCCGACCCCGAGAACCGACGCGTCGTCGTCAACTACTCCTGCTGTCCGTCGTGCGGCTGCTCGGCGGCCAACGGGCTGACCCTGCTGTACACCTGCGATCCGGGCGAGCCGGGCTGCGGCTGCGCGTCGGAGTCCAACTGCCCCGGCTTCCTCGACGAGCCGTTCCTGCGCACTGCGTCCGCCGACACCCACCTGACGTTCCAGGGCTTCCCGGTGACGTCGCCCAACGGGCTCGCGGTGGGGCCGCGCAACTCGTACTACGTCGGCAACTTCATGCCGGAGACGTGCTCGGACGAGGCGGGCTGCGTCGCCTGCGATCCCGACCACCCCGGCGTGCTCTGTTCGACGGATCAGCCCAACTGCTGCGACACCACGCCGCTGGGCCGGCTCGCCCGCTTCACCCTGCCGACGCCGGCGACCCCGCCGACGTGGCGCGTCGAGCAGATCCTGGAGGGGGAGGAGATCCTGGGCCTCGCGAGCGGCCGGGACACCTCGGTCTGGATCGGCACCTGGGCGGGGGACGAAGCCGGCAACCTCTACCGCTTCGAGCCGTCGACCGGGGCGCTGTCCCTGATCGCCAGCTACGACGGGGCGGTGTTCTCCATCACCCAGGACCGCCTCGACGGCGACTGGTACGTCGAGGTTCGGGCCGACCCGAAGATCGTGCACCTGGCCGAGGACGGGAGCCCGCTGCCGCTCCCGGCGAGCGTGGAGGCCAACCCGCCCGACGAGGGGATCCTGCAATGGGGGCCCGACGACCAGCTGTACCGGCTGATCGGCCGGGTCGACGCGACGTCCAGCCTCGAGGTCTACCCGCTGCCCTGACCGTCAGGGCAGCTCGAGCTCGGACCGCAGGATCAGCCAGTCCGCCAGCAGCACGCCGTACTGGTCCCAGATAGTGGCGAGCAGGGTCGGGTCCGTCGCGCTGGTGTCGATGTCCAGCGTGACGAAGTAGCTGGACCCCACGAAGCAGTCGATCAGCTGGTCGTCGAAGCCGCACAGGCTGCCGCCGTTGGCGAGCGGGGAGCTGACGATCTCGGGCAGGTCGTAGCCGCCGTCGGCGCTGCGCGGGGTCAGCCGGAACTCGCTGCGGTGCACGTCGCCGGACAGGAGCACGACACCCTCGATGTCGTTGTCCCGGATCCAGTCGAACAGGTCCTCCCGCGCGTCGTCGAACGCCGCCCAGCTGTCGCTGCTCCCCCAGGGGCTCCACTGGGAGCCGCACGCGAGCAGCTTGAACGTCGCGGTGGACGCCAGCAGCTGCTCCTTGAGCCACTCGGTCTGGGGCTCGCCGAGCAGGGAGTCGTCGAACCCGCGGTGGTACCGGTCGTCGACCAGGAACAGGTCGACGTCGCCCCAGCTGTGGACCCCGAAGACCCCGGGCGTCTCCGGCGTGCCGGTCTCCCCGACGGCCCAGTACTCGTTGAACACGCGCAGCGCCACGTCCTTGCCCGGCTCGGTGCCGTCGGTGTTGTTGCCGGTGAAGTCGTGGTCGTCCCACGTGGCGATGGTCGGGGTGTCCCGCGCGAGCACGTCCCGCCAGGTCCGCGACAGGCCCCAGCGGTAGTTCCAGCGCAGGGCGTCCAGGTCGTCGGTGTTCCCGTAGTGGTTGTCGCCGATGTACAGGAAGAGGTCGGGGTCGCTGAACAGGATCTGCTCGAAGGCCGGCTGGTCGTCGAACTTGGAGCAGGAGCCGAAGGCGATGCGGGTGTCCGTCGGCGCGCCCGGCGACGGGGCGGTTCGGAACGTGCCCTGGGCGCCGGTCGGGCTGCCGTCGATCTCGAACCAGTACCGGTACTCGGTCTCGGGGCTCAGCCCGGTCACCAGCGCCTCGTCGGTGAAGTCGCGGCTGGCCGGGGGGTACAGCCAGGCGACGACGGGGGCGGCCGAGGAGTCGGCCGGGCCGAGGTGCAGCCCGACCCGTCGCGTGGCGTCGGCGCGGAGCATCACCCGCGCGGTGGTGTCGGTCGTCGCGCCGACCATCGGGCCGTGGGTCAGGCTGTCGTTCCAGCACGTGACGCACGCCTCGTGCAGGCCGTCGGGGTCGATCCAGGACTGCAACTCGTCGGACTCCTCGCCGAACTCGAGGTCGAGCGCGTCGTGGCAGTAGACCGGCTCGCCGTCGAACCGGATGTCGACGCACCAGGCGGTCCAGCGGTCGACCCCGTTGACCGAGCGGATCTCCACCCGGTCGACGTCCGAGCGGGGCAGCCCCACCCCCTCGAACGTGTAGACGTCCATCTCGCCCAGCCGGTGGTCGTCGACGTCGGCGGTGTCGAGCGAGAAGCAGGTGTCCGCGTTGAGGCAGAGGGACAGCCCGTTCTCGTCCGTGTCCGCGAACGGAGCGGAGCCGGTGCGGATGGAGATCGTGAGGATGTCGACCGTCTCGGGGAACTCGGGGTAGCCGGGGTCGACCGGCGTCGCGTCGTCGTCGTCGGTGGCGTCGTCGTCGTCCGCCGAGTCGTCGTCGTCGGTGGCGTCGTCGTCGTCCGCCGAGTCGTCGTCGTCGGTGGCGTCGTCGTCGTCGGGCGTGACGTCGTCGTCGTCCACCAGGGGCACGCAGAGGTTGCCTTCGAGCACCGTGCCGGGGCCGCAGTCGACCGGCTCGGTACAGCCCGAAAGGGCGAGCGCGAGCGCGGCGATCAGGAGGAGCAGGCCCCTCACGAGGTGGCCTCCGGGTCCGTCTCGGCACGCACCCAGTCGACGTAGGCGGCGAGCGAGCCGGCGGCGTCGACGGGCAGCGCGACGATCTCGGGCAGGTCGTAGGGGTGAAGCTCCTGCAGTCGGGCCCGCAGCCGGTCGACGCCGTCGGCGCGCACCTTGATCAGCGCGGTCACCTCGGGGTCGCGGCAGATCTTCCCCTCCCACCGGTAGATCGAGGTGACCGGCAGCAGGTTCACGCAAGCCGCGAGCCGCTCCTGCACCAGCGTCGATGCGATGGAGTCGGCGGCCTCGGGGGGCAGGTTGCTCAGGACGACGCGCATGGTCGGCACCTCCGCGGGGGATGGTACCGGGTCGCGGTTCAGGCGCCCTCGGGGCACTCCAGGGCGACCTCGTATTCGCCGACGTCGCCGTCGTAGCCGTCGAGCACGAGCACCCGCACCTCGCCGATGACGCCGCCGAACTCCACGTCGTTGAAGCCGCGCTCGATGGCCGCCTCGGCGTTGCACGGCCGGTTCCCCTCGAGCACGAACAGGTCGTGGTCGACCTGGGTCGGTCGGGGGTGCACCAGCCGCCACTCGATGGTCCCGGTCCTGTCGCCCAGCCAGGCGTAGGCGACCTCCGGGCCGCGGTAGTTGCCCTGGGAGACGGGCCAGAAGTCGATCGCGTCGGTGCGCCCGAACGCGACGTCGCCGCTGTCGCCGCTCGCCACGTCGCCGCACTCCAGCCACGCGATGGGGGCGCACTCGTCCTCGAGGTCGCGCAGCTCCGACGGGATCTCGGGCGCCTCGCCCTGCTCGTCGTCCCCGGCCGGCGGGTCGTCCGAGTCGCCCCCCTGCAGGGCGTAGTCGCTGCACGCCGACGCGACGAGGGCGAAGGCGAGGAGGGGGACCGGGAGCCGCACGACCCTACGTTGGCATCGCCGTGTCACGAACTCGTGAACGAGATGTGGAGGCGGTCGCGGAGGCTCACCCGCCCCCGACCGGGGGCAGCCGCGTCCACGTGTTCTCCAGCGTGGTGCGGCCGCGCCAGGGCATCACCCACATCTGGTAGAGCGACGTCAGGATCATGAACGCCGACGCGGCGTTGTACGAGAAGCCGCCCGCCATCGTCAGGTAGGCGAAGCCGGGGTACCACTTCGTCAGCCACCACGACAGGATGTCGACGAGCTGGAAGACGAACGGCAGGGCGATCGCCGTCGCCTTCAGCCAGCTCGGCAGGCCGACCGACAGGCTGAAGATCCCGCACAGGAAGAACGAGATGAACGCGATGCCGAACAGGTGGATGTGGGAGACGCGCGTGAGCGCCCCGACGCTCGCCCCGGTGTCGATCTCCGTGTAGGCGGTGACCCCCTCCCAGGTCTTGAAGTCGGCGAGGCCGGGAATGGTGCCGTGGCACTTGACGCAGTTGCTCGCGAAGACCGCCTGCATCGTCGGCTCCCACTCGTCGCGGGGGGAGCCGCTCTCGATCCAGCGGATGATCGTCGCCTTGTCTGCGGTGCTCGCCTTGTCCTTCATCGTGCCGGCGAGCTTGGCGGCCATGCGGCTGTCGCTCCGGTCGCCGTAGTAGCTGAAGACGATGTCGTCGCGGCTCACCCCGAACTCGCCGTCGGCCATGCCGTGGGTCATCAGGATCTGCAGCCCCGACATCGCCATGCCCACCCCGATGACGACGAGGAAGCCGGTGAAGAGCACGCGGAGTGACGTGCTGAGGGAGGGGAGGTTGAGGGCGAAGGGTCGTCGCGGTGCGCTCATGGGGAGAGTGTTCCACCGGATCGGGCCGACCTCGACCGGGTGCAACGACTTGTGGCGGGTCGTCGCGCTAGCCTCGACGGGTGACGGAGGATCTGCGAAGGCGACGACGCCCCGGCCGGCTGTCCGCGGTCCTCCTCGGCGTGGCCGTCGCGCTGCTGCTGGGGGAGGGGATCGCCCGGGTCGCCCGGGGGCCGGACCTCGCCGTGGTCGTCCGGGGCGGATTCGAAGCGGCGGACGCGTCGTCGGCCCTCGCGGTCGCGGTCTCCGACGACCGGTTGTACGGCGCCCGCCCGGGCTACCGCGACGCGCTGGTGTCGATCGACGCGCTCGGCACCCGCGGCCCGGAGCGACCGGCCGTCAAGCCCCCGGGGGTCCGGCGGCTCGTGGTGCTGGGGGACTCGGTCGCCTTCGGCGCCGCGCTACCGCACGAGCAGACGCTGCCAGCCCTCCTGGAGCAGGGCCTCGGGCCTTCGTGGCAGGTCTGGAACCTCGCCTTCCCCGGCTACAACAGCCACCAGGAGGCGGCCGCCCTGGAGCACTTCGGGCCGACGCTGCAGCCGGACCGGGTCGTCGTGGTGTGGGTGATCAACGACGCGGCCAGCCTGGAGATGCCTCGGGGGGGCGCCCCGGACGGGCCGGCGCTGTACGTGCAGCGCACGGTGCACCTGCTCCCGGCGTTGTCGGCGGACATGCAGGTGGCCCTGTGGCGTCGTTCGGCGCTGTTCCGGGTGGTGGGGGACGCGTGGGCGGGGTCGATCGGGTCCGCCGACTCCGTCGTGCTCGAGGAGCGCGAGCACCGCGAGGCGATCGCCCGCATCGGGGTGGCGGCGGCCTCCCTCGGGGCCCCGGTCACGTGGGCGATGTTCCCGCCCCTGGAGGACTATGCGGGCTGGGAGGAGCCGGCCGGACCGGGTCGCCCGGTCGCGCCGTGGGCTCGGGCGCCGGTCTGGCGCGCGGCGATGGACGAGGCGTCGGCCCAGGGCTTCGACGTCGTCGATCTCACGATGGCGTTCGCGGGGCGGCGGCCGGCGGACGTCCGGGCCGACGACATCCACCCCAACGCGGTGGGGCACCGGCTCGCCGCCGACTACCTCGTGTCGAGCGCGTCGACGACCGCGTGGTAGGCGGGCTTCGGCTCGTACTCCAGGTCGAACAGCAGCGCCGAGCCCCAGCCGTCGAAGAAGTCCGGGATCCAGGAGTCCTCGTCGCCGACGCCCCACGTGACGAACGCCGCGCAGTTCGGGGCGTCGAGGCAGGTCCCCGCGAGGGCTGCGAAGTCGGTCGCCTGGTCCTGCAGGGTCTCGGTCGACACGAGGTCGTCGGGGATGGAGAAGTCGGCCTCGGTGATGGAGACCTCGATCCCCAGGTCGGCGTAGCGCTCCAGGTTGTCCTCGATCTCCCAGGTCGGCGGCAGCGGCCCGAACAGGTCGTCGGAGCCGATCGTGAAGTGGGACTGCAAGCCGACGCCGTCGATGGGCACGCCCTCGTCGAGGAGGTCGGTGACCAGGTCGTACATCGCGTCCGAGCGCTCGGACAGCCCCTCGATGAGGAAGTCGTTGAGGTACAGCGTCGCGTCGGGGGCCGCGTCGCGGGCCGCCTCCAGCGCGACCCGGACGTACTCCAGGTCCCCCAGCCCCCGCTCGAGGCCGATGCGGTGCCACAGGCAGCCCTCTCCGGTCCAGGACAGCGGCTCGTTGACGACGTCGTACGCGACGACCCGACCGGGGTACGCCGCCTCGTAGTGGCTCACCACCTCGGTGACATGGTCGACCAGGATCTCCTCCAGCTCCTCCCCCGTCGGGTCGGCCTCGGTGATCCACTCCGGGATCAGCTCGCACCACGCCAGGTTGTGGACCCGGAAGACGACGCCGTCCGGCGCCGTGTCGGCCGTCTGGTCGGGGATCGAGAAGTCGAACACCCCGTCCGCCGGCTGCACCACCCGGGCGTAGGCGGGCACCACCCAGAGGTCCAGCTCGGAGACCGCCCGGCGCAGGAACCGGCGGTCGGGGTTGCTCGTCGGCGTCCAGACGACCGAGCCGACGTGCACGCCCGCCTCGCGGGCCAGCGACGCGAGGGTCGGTCGCGGGCGCAGCGCGACGACCTCGTATCCGAGCTCCGCGATCCGGGTCAGGAACGCGTCGAGCATGTCGGCGGTCTGGGGCTGCAGGTCGTGGAACAGCACGACGCCGCTGCCCTCCGCCTCCACCGCGGCGATCGCCTTGCCGAGCAGCTCGTCGGGATCCGGAGTCATCCAGTCCTCGGTGACGATGTTGGCGTGCACGACGGCGAGCCCCCGGTTGGCCGCCGCGTCGAGCAGGTCGGGGGTGGTGGCGAACATCGGGAAGCGGAAGAACGGCGCGTAGGCGTCGCCGGCGGCGGCGACGACCGCCGCGTGGCCGCGCTCGATCTCTTCGATCGCGTCGGCCGGGGGCAGCTCCGTCAGGTCGGCGTGGCTGAACGTGTGGCTGCCGAGGGAGTGCCCCCGGGCCACCACGTCCGCCGTCACCTCGGGGTGCTGCTCGGCGAACTGGCCGACCTGGAAGAAGGTCGCCCGGACGCCGTGCGCGTCGAGGATGTCGAGGATGCGGCCGGTGGTCACCGGCTCGGGGCCGTCGTCGAAGGTCAGCGCGATCTGCCCCGGCTCCAGGCCGGCGTCGCTCGTGAACGGCGTCGCGTACGGGTCGACGATCACCTCGCCGGGGCCGGGCTCGCCGGAATCGGGGGGGAGCGCGCCGGCGGTCGGGCAGCCGGCGAGCAGGAGGGCGAGCGGGACGAGGGGCGGGCGCATCACTTCAGCAGCCCCCAGGCTACGGCAGGCATTCCGGGGAAGGGCCCGGCCGCCTCGGGTGCTGCTGGAGCGTGACTCTGTTCGAACTCCTCGGCTGCCTCGTCGCGACCGTCTGCAGCCTGCTCGCCGCCTGGCTGCTCGGCCACCTCTGGGGCCCCGCCGGCTACGCCCTCGGTCCGCCGCTCGCCCTTGCGGGCCTCTACGGCTTCGCCTGGGCGGCGGCTCGCTTCGAGGACGCTCGGGTCGGCGGCCGACCGCGGTTTCCCCCGTGCCGGGCGGGCGTCTGCGGACCGGATGACTACACCGCCGTGGTGGCCGACCGGCGCCTGCTGTGGCGCTGCCGGTGCGGCGAGACGTACGCCAGGCAGGGCCGCCACTTCCGGTTCGTCGACGAGGCGGGGGAGGACCACCCGCACCTGGTGTGGCGGTCGTTCCGGCGATGGGAGCCGGACGGGCCTACCGGCTGATGCTCAGGGCGTCGGCACGTCGTGGCCGAGGTCCCGACCGATGGTGGCGGCCGCGACCATGCCGCCCTGGAGGGCGCCCGCGATGCCGTGGCCCGAGCGGGCCGACGCGCCGCACAGGTACAGCCCCGGGATCGGCGCCCGCGGGCCGGGCCGGGCGTTCCCGAACTGGTCGGGGGTGGCGGAGATCCCGTAGCCGGTGCCGTTGGTCGCCCGGGTGTACCGGGTGTGCGACAGCGGGCTGGCCGACTCCCGGAACACGATGTGCTGGCCGACGCCGGGGAACAGGTCGTCGAACCGCTTCAGCAGGTCGTTCTCGACCGCCTGCTTGCGGCGCTTGTACTCCGGCTTCTTGCTGTAGGAGCCGTCGGCCAGCTCGTCGGGGGTGACCCCCCAGTCCTCGGGCTTGCCGGACACGAGCGACATCACCTCGACCGTGTGGGTGCCGTCGGGGGCGTGGTGCGGCGTCTCGGGGTCCTTCAGCGTCGCCGACGTGATGTAGCAGCCGGCCGGCTTCGGCTCGCTGCCGAGGCTGTTGCGCGAGTACAGCTCGTCGAAGTCGTAGGTGTCGTATTGCCAGTAGTTGGACGCGCGCATGCCGCGGGCTGCGACGTCGTCCTCGACCGCGAGGCAGGTCAGGAAGATGGCGTCGGGCCACTTCCAGCTGTCGTGCTTCTCGTAGTCGGCCGCCGACAGGTGCTCGGGCCCCACCAGCTTGGTCATGGTCGCCTTCAGGTCCGCGCCGGACACCACGGTCTTCGCGCGCACCTCGCTGCCGTCTTCGACCCGCAGCCCGACGGCCCGGCCGTCCTCCACGAGCACCTTCTCGATGCCCTTGCGCAGGTGCACCGAGCCGCCGTTCTCCTCGATCGCGAGGGCCAGCTTGTCCGACATGATCTGGCCGCCCCCCTTGGGGTAGTAGGCGCCGCGGAAGTAATGCATCGCCAGGCCCGCGTGCATGATCGCGGAGACCTGGGACGGCGGCAGGCCGTAGTCGCCGTGCTGCCCGGCGAGCACCGCCCGCAGCTGTGGGTTGCGGGTGCAGGAGTCCAGCAGGTTCGCCAGCGTCATGTTCTGGTAGCGCGCCACCAGGCGACCCCGGGTCATCACCGTCCACAGGAAGCCCAGGGTCTGCTTGCCCTTCGTCTCCACCAGCTTGTCGGCGAGCCGCTCGATCTCGGCCACGAAGCGGACGTAGCGGTCGATCCCCGTGCGCTCCTCCGGGAACATGTCGACCAGCCGGTCGCGGTAGCGGGCCAGCCCGACCGGGATCCGGAACTCGAAGTCGGGGAACACCAGCGTGTCGAAGCCGTCGGGGTCCATCGGCACGTACTCGATGTCCACGCCCAGCGGGTCCAGCAGGCGGTGGAACAGCCCGGTGGGACCGCAGTCCCCGATGTAGTGCACGCCGACGTCGAACAGGTACCGCTTCGCGCGGCTGCCCCGGGCGAACTGCGTGGCGCAGCCGCCGGCGACGTAGTGGGAGTCGAAGACGGCCACATCGAGCCCGGACTTCGCGAGGTAGGCCGCGGCCGTCAGCGAGCTGGGGCCCGCCCCGACGAGGGCGACGTCGACCGACTCGGGGATCGGCTGCTTGCTGCGGCGGCGGGTCTCGACGGTGGGCAGGAACGGCTCTGCGACAGACATGACGACTCCGGGTTCGACGGCTGTTTCGCGACGAGGTATACACCGTATACATGGTCGAGGAGAACACGAAAACCCGGATCGTCCATCACGCGTCCGAACTGATGGACGAGGCGGGCGTGGACGGCTTCTCGCTGCGCGAGGTCGCCCGCCGGGTGGGCATCACCCCGATGGCGGTGTACCGGCACTTCGCCGACAAGGACGCGCTGATCGAGGAGCTGCTCGTGCTCGGCTTCGGCCGCCTCAACGAGTTCCTCCAGCCGGCGCTGGAGTCCAAGGACCCGGCCGAGCGGCTCGCCGCCACCTTCCGCTGCTACCTGCGCTTCGCGACCGAAGCGCCGAACACCTACGCGCTGGTGTTCGAGCGCCACCTGCGCGCCGACCCCCAGCGGCCCGAGCGCAAGGCGGTGCCGGCCTTCCGGTTCGTGGTCGACCGGGTCCGCGAGAGTATGGACGCCGGCCTGCTGCTGGTGGACGACCCCGAAGCGGTGGCGCTGGACCTCTGGGCGCTGACCCACGGCCTGGTGACGCTGCGGCGGGCGGGCAAGCTGGAGCTCGAGCCGGCCGCGTTCGACGCCTACTTCGACGGCATGGTGAAGAGGCGGCTCCGGCAGGGGAGCTGATCGTGTCATCGTCCCGGGCGTGGAGGCCTGCCGCCGGAGCTGGAGCCCGCTGATCGCCCTGGCGGTCGTCCTGTTCGCCTGCGCGCCGCCGACGGCGCCCGAGCCGCGCCCCTGGCCCGGGGAGGACGTGCGGCCCGCGCTGGGGCACCCGTACTTCGCGGCCCACGGGCTGACCGACCTGTCGCTGTACGCCGGCGCCGTCTCCGGTCCGCTGGAGGATCGGCCCGACCACATGCACCGCGGCGCGTTCGCCGTCGGCAACGGCCGCACCTTCGCGCTGCTCGGGCAGACCGACCCCCTCAACACGCTCCACTCCCTGGTGGGGCCGGTCTACGAGAAGGAGAGCCGCTTCTTCCCCGACGTGGCCGTCGGGCTGGAGGTCGACGGCGTGCTCGTCGAAGCGGAGGCCGAGGCGATCGCGCGGGTGCGCGGCGCGGGGATCGTGATCACCCGCGCCGACTTCGACGACGTCACCCTCTACACCGTCGACTTCGGGCCGCGACCCGCCGGCGTGGGGCCGCTCGACGTGCCGCCGGTACTCGCGCGACGGGTGCTCGTCACCGCGCGGAGCGAACACGAGGTGGCCGTCCGGCTGCTCCCCCGGAACGAGCCGCAGGAGGTCGGCGGGCTGCTCGTCCGTGCCCACGAAGAGGACTCCCGCTACCTCGCCTATCTCGCCCCGGGGCGGGCGTGGGAGGGAGACGCCGACGCCGGCTACCGGCTCCCCCTGGGGGACGTCGGGCCGGGCGCGGACGCCGACGCGTCCATCGTCTTCGCCACCGGTGAGTCCGTCGACGGGCTGGTCGCCCTCGCCGCCACCATCGAGCCCTTCCGGCCGGATGTCTGGCTGGACGAGACGGTCGCCTGGTGGGCCGCGTTCAGCGCGCGTGGCGTGCAGGTCACCACCGGCGACGAGCGCGTGATGGACCTGTACGACGGCATGCGCGTCGGCATCCGCCAGCAGCAGTCCGCCGCGGGCGCGGTCTGCCCCATGTCGCAGTACACCTTGATGTGGCTGAGGGACACGATCGGGCCGGTCCGCTTCTATCTGCGCGCGGGGCTCCAGGAGGAGGCCGGCGCGGCGCTCGACTACCTGCACCTCTGCGCCTCGGTGCGGGGCGACTTCTCCAACGCCTGCGACAGCGGCCTGTCGCCCTCGGACGTGGAGGAGGAGCCGGACTGGGGGTCCCTGGGGCCGTTCTCGGGTCGGCTGGCGGCGGAGGGGCCGTCGTACGTCCCGCTGATGTACCGCGAGTGGGTCGCGTTCACCGGCGACTGGTCGACCGTGGAGGCGCGCTGGCCGTACCTGCGGCGGTCCCTGCTCGGCCAGCCGGTGACGGCCGAGGGGCTGCAGCCGTTCTCCGGGGACGAGACGTTCCGCAACGCGATGAGCGCGGCGCTCGGCTACCCGGTCGACATGGCCTACGAGGAGGAGACCTGGTCGGCGAACTCGGCGTTCCTGCTCGCCGC
This sequence comes from uncultured Rickettsiales bacterium, assembly GCA_964416435.1. GTDB lineage: Bacteria > Myxococcota_A > UBA796 > UBA9615 > UBA9615 > CAYQEG01. The sequence continues at coordinate 24,160 of CAYQEG010000022.1, read as the reverse complement.
CGCGGCGGACTGGATGGAGGAGGCGTCCTCCGAGGTCGGCTCGTCCAGCGACGTCGCGACCTTCGCCGACCTCGAGGCGCTCGCCCGGGGCGCCATGGCCGACGAGTTCTGGCTCCTCGCCCAGGGCCACTACGCCCCCTTCCTGCTGATGGAGGGGCACGCGCCGGAGCGAGCCCCCTTCGAGGACGTCAACCTCAAGCCGCTGTGGACCGGGGCGCTGGCCGCCGACGATCCGACCGCGCTGGCGAACCTGGAGGGGCTGCGCGCCGCCGCGGGGCGGGGTGACGGCACGGTCCAGTCGCCGCTGCACTACACCTACCTCGACCTGCTCGTGAACCCGGTCGTCGAGGAGGGCATGAACACCGGGATGGTGCCCGGCTACTACCTGTGGAACCTCGCGGCGGTCGGGGACCCCGAGGCGGCCCTCGCGTTCGACGCGCTGCACCGCTACGCCGACGACGCCGGGCAGTACGCGGAGTACATGGTCTACGACGACCTCTCGGCGTTCTCCCCCATCTACGACCCGGGCGGCGTGATCGGCGACTACACGGCCCGCCACCGCCCGTGGGAGGGCGGCATCAACCTGGACGCCTACCTGTACTGGCTCGTCGGTCCGCTCGTGGACGGCGGGTCCGGGGTCCTGGTCCTGCGGCCCCACCTGCCCGCGGGGCAGCCCGAGTTGATCGTCACCGGGCTGCGAACCGCGGACGCGGCGGCGGGCCTGGAGCTGGTCCGGGAGGCTGACACCCTGACGTTGACCGTGACGTCGGCGTCGCTCGATCCGTTCGACCTGCGGGTGGAGCTGCCGGTGCCCCCGGACGTCGAGGAGCTCGCCGGCTCGGAGCTCGACGGCGACGACGCGGGGGAGGTCCAGCGGCGGCCCGGCGGGGAGCTCGTGGTCGCGTTCGACCGGGTCCGCCTCGAGCCGGGCGAGCAGGCCGGGTTCGAGCTGCGGCTGCGCTGAACCCTACTCGGGGCAGGCCAGCGGGATCGGCTGGGGCGACACGGCCATCAGGTCGTCGGCCTCGTCCTGGAAGGCGTTGATCGTCCACTCCCCGCAGGGCGGGTCGAGCCGCCACAACGAGACGGTCGATGCGCCGGGCGCCCACGCGGTCTCGGGGTCCTCCAGCTCGACGTGCACATCGTCGGCGTGCACGTCGTCCAGCGTCAGGTCCTCGACGGTCAGGCGCAGGAGCAGGCCGTCGTCCCCCGCCCAGGTGGCCGTCACCGCGGCGCTGCCGACGACGCAGAGGGGCGGGTCGAACCCGACCACCCGCTCGTCCGCCCCCGACAGCGTCAGCTGGATCGGCGCCGGCGCGCACTCGTCGGTGCGCTCGCCCGGCGTGAACGTGTCCCCGCAGCCCGCGAGCGCCGACACCGCCAGGAGGCCGACCAGCCACCTCACGGCGCGCCCAGCTCCAGCACCGCGGTGCGCGCGCCCGGGGGCGCCGCCAGGCTCAGCTCGTCGAGCAGCAGCATCACGCAGTCCTCGGTCGCGTCGCTCCAGGCCCCTTCTACGGGGTCGACGACGGAGACGTAGCCGCTGCGGGCGCCGTCCCCCCTCAGCTCGCGCACGGTCACGCGCATCGCCGGCGGGGCGTGCCCGCCGAAGCAGTTCGACGCCTCCGCGAGCGCCACCCGGACGGCGGCCTCCAGCTGGCCCAGGACGGCCTCGGGATCGGCCACCGGCTCGAAGGGGTCGGGCTCGCCGGTGGCCACCTCGTGGGCGAGCACGCCGGCCCCCTGGGGCGTCGGCGGCTTGCCGTGAGGGTGCTCGTGGACATCCGCCGGCCCCATGGGGGGGGGGCGGCGCGCGGTCCTCGGAGCGATGCGCGTCGGGGTCGTCCGGGGGGTCGGTGGCCCGGGCGTCGGGCGGGATCGGCAGCCCCGGCGGCGGCGGCACGCCGGGCTTGCCGGGCACCAGCGCGGGATCGGCCCAGGGGCCGCCGAGGGTGGCCAGGGGGGTGGGCCGGGGCGACGGTACGTCGGGGGCCGGGTCCTCGGCGGAGCCGTCGCCCGGCTCGCCCGGGGCGGCCCCGTCGCGGCCAGGGTCACCCTCACGGTCGGTCGATTCCGCCCCGCGGGGCTCGTCCGGCTCGTCCGGTTCGGCTCCATGGGTCCGCAGGAGCCAGGCGAGGGCCGCCAGGCCGAGGAGCGCGAGGATGGTGACCAAGGGTCGGTTGAACCCCATATTCCTCATGATATCGGCTACCTGTGCCGTTTCTTGAGTTTCCAAGTTGAACGGACAGGTGTATGGAGGAGATGGGGCTGGAAAGGGCAAGGACAGGATGTCGTGTCGTCGACTCATCTCCCCTCGCCGCAGGGCTGTGGCTGATCTCTGGTTCTGCGGCCGCTCAGGACGCCGGCGTCCACGACGCCAACGGTGACGGTCAGCTCGACGTCCTCGTGATCTACGACAACGCAGGCCCGTTCTCGGAGGTCGGCCCGATCTTCGCCGAGATGGCGATGAACCTGATGGGTCACTTCGAGCCGGTGGCGGCGTCGGCCATCAAGACGTCGGACTACTCGCGGGGCGACATGCTCCTGGCGGAGGTGACGTTCTACATCGGGGCGACCTACGACAACCCGCTGCCCCAGGCGTTCAAGGACGACTTCGCGGTGATGGACCGTCCGCTGATCTGGATGGGCAGCAACCTGTGGCAGATCGGCTGGGAGGACTGGAACGGCTTCCTCGCCGAGTTCGGCTTCCAGCACTGGTACATCGCCGGCAACGACGGCGAGGGGCAGGACGCGGAGTTCTACCGGTACGTGCAGTACAACGGCGTCGAGTTGGCCAAGTTCGCCTGGTGGAACCCCTACGACGAGCTGTTCGTGAACGACCCGTTCATGAGCATCCTGTACGCGCCGGACCCGGCCGCCTTCGACACGGTGGCGACCGTGGTCCACTCGGGCACCGGTGACGAGCAGCCGTACATCATCCAGTCCAGCTTCCTGACGCTGTACGCCGACATCCCGCTGACCTTCGTGCACGAGACGGACCGCTACCTCGCGTTCGCGGACCTGCTGCACGACCACCTCGGCATCGACCACCCGGTGACCCGCCAGGCGCTGATGCGGCTGGAGGACGTGCACCCCAACACGTCGGCGTCGGACCTCCGGACGGTGACCAACGTGATGAAGGAGGGGGGCGTCCGACCCTGGACGGTGGCGCTGATCCCGGAGTACCGCGACCCCCTGGGCTACAGCCTGGGTGACGGGGTGCCGGTGACGATCCCGCTCGACTCGAGCGACGCCCGGTCATGGCGGCGGCAGCTGCGGAGGGCGACCCGCAACGGCGCCACGATCGTGATGCACGGATACACCCACCAGTACGGCGAGGTCCTCAACCCGTTCAGCGGCGTCAGCGGCGACGACTACGAGTTCTGGGACGCCGTGGCGGACGAGCCGGTCGTCGAGGACTCCTGGGAGTGGTACTCGGGTCGGCTGGAGGCGGGCCTCGAGCTGATCGACCGCTACCGGTGGATGTCCCGCGCCACGTGGGGCTTCGAGGTCCCCCACTACCGCGCCTCGCTGCAGGACCAGCTGTTCACCAACGCCTACTTCGACACCATCTACAACCGCGTCGTCTACTACGACTTCGAGGTCGAGGAGAACGACGAGGTCTACACGTTCGTCGACCTCTGGAACGACCCCGACGTGGTCGACGACTGGTCCCAGACCGTCGTGAGCCCCGCCGGCACCCTGTGGGGCGGCCAGTTCTTCCCGTACGTCGTCGAGCACGACGTCTACGGCCAGCGGGTGGTGCCCGAGACGCTGGGCAACATCGAGCCGGCCGAGTTCGCCCTGGAGGACTGGCAGATCCGCACCGTGCCGGACCTGCTGGAGTTCGCCGAGGCGAACCTCGTCGGCCGCTGCGCGACGGCGTCCTTCTTCTTCCACCCCTACCTCATCCAGTTCCCCGAGCTGGTCGACGCCGGCGGCGCGGACGCGCTGCGCACCCTCGTCCAGGAGATCGAGGCGATGGGGTACACCTTCGTGGACGCCTCGGCGCTGTAGGCCTCAAGCCTCGGCGGGGGCGAGCACCGCCTCGATCGCGAACACCGGGCGTCGGGCCGCCGGGGCGCGCTCGGCGAGCAACGTCCGGGCCCGCTCGAAGTCCCCCAGCGCCGCTGTCGCGATCGCCTCCTCCACCGGCATGTCGGTCGCCCTGGCGGCCACGAGCGCCGCCTCCCAGCGCTTCTTGCCGGCGGCGGCGGAGCCCGCGAGGGCCTTCAGTCGACCCTCGAAGTACAGGGCCCGGGGCACCCCGATCGGGTGGGTCTTGCCGTAGCTCGTCATCCCCTTGCATGCCTGCTTCGCGGCGTCCAGCAGCGGTCCGTCGGGTCCGTCGCCCCGGGCTCGTGCGCGCTCGGCCAGCGTCAGGAGCACGTCGCAGGCGCAGGACAGCGGGGTGAACGTCGTGAAGTCCCCGGGCCCCGCCTTCAGCACCCGGCGACTCGCCTCCAGGGCCTGCTCGCGGGCCTGCTCGTCGTCCCCGGCGTGCAGCGCGGCGACCGCCTCCAGCGCGTGCCGCTCGGACAGCAGCTCCTCGTCGACGCCGTCGAAGAGCTGTTCGTGCTGGTGGAGCAGCTCGACGGCCTCGTCGGTCCGGCCCATGCACTCCAGGGCACGCGTCATGCCGAACAGCGTCCAGCGCTGGTGTCGCAGGTTGCCACGCTCCGTGGCCGCCTCGAAGACCGCCCGTTCGCGGTCGTAGGCCCGCTCGTAGGCGCCCCGGAAGTGGTCTCCGTGCCCCCACATCAGCGTGCCGACCTCCCACTCGTGACGGTCTCCCAGCTCCAGGGCCCGCGCCTCTCCCTGCTCGAACCAGGTCGTCATCTCCGCCCACCGCCCGAAGGACAGGTGGGCCGATCCGCGGCTGTTCAGGGTGAGGATCTCGCCCTGCCCGTCGTTGCTGCTGCGGGAGTCCCGCAGCGCTCGCTCGTAGTACCGGTCGGACAGCCCCCGCAGCCGTGCCAGGTTGGCGACGTAGCCCAGGGTCTGGAACGGTCGGGCCACCTGCGCCGTGCCGCTCCGCGTCGCCAGGTTGGCGGCGATCAGCGACGACAGGAGGAAGCCGAGGTTGTCGTTGAGCAGGTAGCAGGGCTCGGAGTAGTCCGACGCCGCGCGGGCCGCCTCCGTCAGCCGCTTGCGCCCCGCTGGGCTTCGCGCCGTCAGGAGCGACGGCACGAGCAGCAGGGCGACCTGCCAGACGGCCTGTCGGAGCAGGCTCCAGGTTCGGCCGCCGGCGCTGTGCGGGATCCGCACGCCGAGCAGCGCCAGGGCCGCGTCGAGGTGCTCGACCGCCTCGGTCGCCTGGGCCTCTCGGGCCGTCGCCATGCCCAGGCACCGCCGCCACCGTGCGATCCGCACCCGGTCGCCCCGCTGCGCTGGATCGAGCTGGTCGTGCAGGGCGAACAGCTGCCGCCAGAAGCTCTGCTCCGCGGCGGCGGCGCCGTTGCGGCGGGCGTCGTCGGCGGAGATCTCCAGGAAGTCGATCGCGTCGACCAGGTCCCCCGCCTCCGCCAGGTGGTGGGCGAGCTGCGGCGCCCAGGGCACGAGGTTGGCCGCTTCGGCCTCGCGGATGTGGCGGGCGTAGGCGCGGTGGAGCGGCTGGCGCTGCTCCCCGGGCATGCACTGGTACGCCGCTTCGAGGGTCGTGCGGTGGCCGAAGTCGTGGCCGTTGTCGGATCGGCGGACCAGGAGCCGAGCGTCGACGAGGCGGTCGAGCGCATCGTCCAGGGGCTCGTCCGCCTCGATCGGGTAGATCGCCTCCAGCGCCTCTCGGACGAAGCTCAAGCCGATGACGCTGGCCGCCTTGATGCACAGCTGGTCGGCGAGCCGCAGGCGGTCGATGCGCCGGTTGACGACGGTCTCGACGGTGGTCGGCAGGGGCGCACGCTCGAGCCGGGCCAGGCCGGGCACGTCGACGAGCACGCCGTCCTCGACCCGCAGCAGCCCCTCCTCCTGGAGCGACAGGGCGACCTCCTGGATGAAGAAGGCGTTGCCGTCGCCGCGCTCGTGGATCCAGCGGGTCAGGGGTTCGGGCGCGTCGGCTACGCCGAGCACCTGGCTCACGAGCCGGCGCGCTGCGGGCGCGGCGAGCCGCTCCAGGGTGATCCGCTCCACCCCTTCTGCCTCGCGCAGCGCCTCGAGGGCGGCCGGCTCCTCGGTCTCCGTCCGTCGGGCGGCGACCACCAGGAGGGGCTCGACGCCCTCGATCGCTCGCCCCAGCAGCGCCAGCGAGCGTCCGTCCATCCATTGCGCGTCGTCGAACACGAGGACCCGGGGAGCGTCGGCGGCGGCTTCCGCCAGGAGCGTCGTCAGCAGGTCGAGGGCCGCGCGGGCACGGGTCTCGCCGCGCATGTCGGCGACGTGTTCGCTCATGTCGATGCTCGTGCCGAGCACCGGGTTCAACAGCGACGCCAGCCGACCCCGCTCGTCGCCGCCGCCGATCGCCCGGGCGACCGCCTGCTGCTGTTCGTCCCGGGCCTGGCTGCCCAGGTCGGCGGGCAGGTCGAGCAGCTCGGCGAAGACCGATCGCCAGACCGAGAACGGTCGGTCGCTCTCCAGCCGGTCCGCCACCACGACGGCGCAGTCCAGGCCGCGATCGGAGGTCAGCCGCGGCAGCTCCGCGACCAGCCGAGACTTGCCGATGCCGGCCTCGGCCTCGACGAAGAGCACCCCCGAGCGCCGCTCCGCGGCCAACGCGTCGACCCGCGCCTCCAACCGCGCGACCTCCTGCTCCCGGCCGACCAGGGCGAGGCGGACGGATCGCGTGGCCGCGTCGAGCTCGACCCGCTCCAGGGGAGCGAACACCGCCACGGGCTCCTCGAACCCCTTGAGCCGCAGCGGAGTGCGCGTCTCGAAGCGGACCTCGAGGTTGGCCGCGCGCCGCGTCGCGTCGTCGCTGAGGACCTCGTGGCCTGCGCTCGCGCAGAGCCGGGCGGCGAGGTTCACGGTGGAGCCGATGAGCGCGTACTCGCGCCGGGAGGCGCTCCCGATCGGACCGCAGAAGACCGTCCCCGTGGCGATGCCGGCGGCGCACTCGAGTCCCAGGGGCTCCAGGGCCGGGCCGCAGGCCATCGCGGCGGCGAGGGCGTGGTCCGCCCGGTACTCGAACCGCTCCCGGGGGAGGCCGAAGGCGGCCAGGGCCATCGTGCCCTTGTCGTCGACCAGGACCTTGGCGAGGGAGCCGCCGTGCCGGTAGAGCACGCCCTGGATCTCCTGGACCGCCTCGTGCAGGCCGCCCAGGCCTCCTCGCTCGTCGACGTCCAGCCCCTCGATCCGCAGGAACAGGACGGACAGGCGTCGCAGCGTCGCCAACCAACCGCCGAGCCCGTGCTCGAGGTGCGCTCGCACCACGACGGGCACCGCGCCCCGGAGGATCGGCTCGTCCTGCTCCTCCACCGGGTGGTGGCGTCGCTCGACCCCGGGCCGGACGTCGGTGCTCTGCAGGGCCCAGGCGCCCGAGGCGAGGCGGCCGCCTGCGAGCCGGTCGCCGCCGATGGTGAAGGCCGCGTCGGACACCCCGACCGTGCCTCGTGGGATCTGGCCGAGGACCGATGACACCTCGAGGAGGGGCGCCCCGGAGAGCACGATCTCCCAGCGGTCGCGCCGGCCCCCCACCCGGGCTGCGCTCAGCGGCCCGGCGGCGATGCCCACGCGCACCGCGATGGGCACGCCCTCGATCCGGCCGACGTCGGTGACGGCGTCGCGGATGGCCAGTCCACAGGCGGCCGCGGCGTGCACCGAGTCGCTCAGGGCGGGCCCGCTGTCGTCCTCTGCCCGGAACAGCGCGATGAGCGCGTCTCCGGCGAAGTCGGTGACTTCGCCCCCCTCGCGGGTCACCAGGTCGATGATCCGCTCGAAGAAGCCGTTGAGGAGCCTCGTCGTGCGCTCGGTGCCGGCCGTCCCTTCGCGTCGGATCAGGTCCTCGGTGAGGCGGGTGAAGCCGGCCAGGTCGGCGACCAGCGCCGTCCCGGGAACCGCGAGTCGTCCGTAATCCGGTCCCCCGGAGGCTGTTGCCAGGTCCCTCACCAGGCGGTGAGGCACGAAGCTCGCGAGTTCTGCGTGGTGGCCCATCATTCCCCCGACACGGCGTGCCGACGCCAGTCTGTCGCAGTCTGCGGCCCGTGGGCAGCGTCGATCGGGGGTCTCCCGGGGGAGCGCGGCCCCGTCGAGCGATCAGCGCTGGAGCGTGCTCAGGATCAGCCCGCCGCCGAGCAGCGCGACGACCACGGTGACGTGGCCGAGCATCAGGTGGGCCGGCATCTGCATGTCGCAGTGCAGCTCCAGGAACAGGCTGCCCGCGAGCCCGGCGGAGCCCGCGGCGAGCAGGAGCCGGCCCCCGCCGGCGTAGCCGCCCCGGTCGAGCAGCCAGCCGACCCCCAGCAGCGGCACCGCGAGCGCCGCGCCGAACGCGAAGCAGGTCATCGCTTCGGGGACCAGGGTGGGGCTCGCGGACCACAGCGACAGGCCCGACGCGGCCGGCGCCAGGGCGAAGCCGACCGCCACCGCCAGCCCCGCCACGATCAGGCCGCGGCCCGCCGACGGGGCGAGGGACGGCCGCTGCAGCGGTCGCATCGCCACGAGCAGGCAGGCGAACGCGAGGCCGCCGTACAGCACCATGGCCGAGAGCAGGCGCAGCTTGGACATCTCCGCGAGGTCTCCGCGGGGTGAGCCGGTGGCCACGACGGCGGCGAGGGCGGCGACGGCGGCGAGGGCGCCGACCAGCCGAGCCGGGGTCGAGCGGCTGCGAGCCCACGCCCGCGCTCCGGTCTCTCGCTCCACCGCGCTCTTGACCGAGCTCAGCAGCGCGGCCATGTCGTCGGGGGAGGGGTCGTCTTCGGCGCCCAGGGCTCCCGCGAGGGCGCCCTCATCGTCCACGAGAGCCGCGCAGGCGTCGCACGAGCGCAGGTGTGCGTCGGCGCCCGGTCCGGTGGGGACCTCGCCGCGCAGCAGTGCGCCGTGGACGTCGGAGCAGCTCATCGCATCTCGATCCGTCATACGGTCTCGCTCGCCGCGCGGTTACCCGAGAGCCCGATCGACTCGGGAGCGTCCGTCGCCTCCAGCACCGCCCGCAGCGCCTTGTAGCCGCGGTGGGCCCGGACCTTGACCGCGGACGTGCTCGCGCCCACCACTGCGCCCACCTCGGCCATCGACAGCCCGTCGAACCAGTGCAGCTGGATCACGTCCCGTTGGCCCGCCGGCAGCCGCTGGAGGGCCGCCCGCACCTGCTCCCGGGTCTCCGCGAGCCCCAGGTCGGCGGGGTCGGAGCGGGGCTGGTCGGCCGGACGATCGTCCAGCGGGATGGCCGACTCCTTGCGTCGGCCGAGCTTGCGGAAGTACTCGCGGCGCAGGTTCAGGGCGATGGTGTAGAGCCAGGGGCGCAGCAGCGCGTCGGTGCGGAAGTCGTTGCGGGCCCGGTGGAGCTGGAGGAACGTCTGCTGGACGAGGTCCGCCGCGTCCTCGGCGGAGCGGACCTGCCGGCGCATCAGCCGGGTGAGGGCCGGGCCGTACCGGGCGAACAGCCGGTCGAAGGCGCTCGCGTCTCCCGCGGTGTAGGCGGCGAACAGCTCCTCGTCGCTCGGCTCCCCCGATGGCGGGTCGGGCGCCCGGAGCAGTCGCATCCCGAAGCCGAGCACGACCGCGGCGACGAGCAGGAGGCCGCTCACGGCGACTCCAGCGACGCCAGCATGTGCTCGACGCGCGCCTCGATGCTGTGCTCGGCCTCGATCCGGGCCCGAGCCCGGGCGCCGATCTCGGCCGCCTCCTCGGGGCGCTCCAGCCAGTACTCGACCTTGTCGAGCAGCTCCTGCAGGCCCGAGTACCAGTCCAGGTGCACCCCGCGCTCGAACAGCGCCTCGAGCGCCGGGCTGTGCTCCGCCAACACGAACCCCCCGCAGGCCATGACGTCGAACGTGCGCATCGTCACGATGTCCATCTGGTAGTAGCGACCGATGTCCACGTTGATGGTGGCGCCGGAGTAGACCTTGTTGACCTCCGCCTTGTGGCCGGCCGGGCCGGGGTAGCGCACGCCGTACTGCTGGACGAACTCCCAGCCTGCGTCGCCCCAGACCGTGGCCCCCACCTGGCCGAGGTTGGCGACCCAGGTGATGCGCTTCTCCGCCGCGATCATCTCGGCGACGAGGGGTTCCAGGCGGCCTCCCCGGGCGGCGAACGCGTCGGCCAGATCGCCCAGGTGCTCCCGGACCAGGGCCTCGGTCCGGTCCACCCCGAAGTCCTCCCGCGCGGCCTCCAGCAACCCCTCCAGTCGCCGCTGCCCTTCGTCCTGGGCCTCCAGGGGGGAGCCGCCCCGCGCCAGCGCGTAGCTGGCGAGCACCTCCTGCCGGAACCGCTCCCCCTGCTCCACCATGCTGGCGCCGACGAAGGCGACGGGAGCGCGGTAGCGGGCCTCCTCGTCGGCGGTCAGCGGAGTCGGCCGTCGCACGTCGGGGTCGGCGGCGAGCGGCAGATACTCGACGTGGCGGAACCCGGCGGCTCGCCAGGAGTCGATCAGGGCCTGTCGCCAGGTGAAGATCCGGACGTGGTCCGTGGACGTGCCGCAGGGCCGCAGCGCATCCGTCGACGGGTCGATCTCCCAGACGATCAGCGGCACCCCGAAGCCGGCGCACGCCTCGGCCAGCCCGTGGATGTGGTTGACGCGGACGACGCACTCGGGCGCCCAGCGGGACACCGTCAGCTTCAGCTCTTCGGGGGCCAGCCGGGTCGGCTCCAGCGTGCCGACGCTGAACCCCCGGGCCCGCAGCGCGGCCGCCACCGAGTCGACGAACAGCGTGCCGTCGCAGAGCAGCGCCCGGCGCTCCCCCAGCCCGTCGTCGAGCAGGCGTCGCTCGTTCGCGTACCGCTGCCCGAAGAACGGGTGCACGACGACCGGGCGGTCAGCCTCCAGCTCCGAGAGCAGGTCGGAGCCGAGCCTCAGCCGCAGCCGCTCGGACATCAGCGGGGCGCGCAGGTCGACGTGGGTCAGGAGCAGCCGGAGCAGCCAGGGGTCGCGGTCCCACGCCGTGACGACGCCCTCGTCCCGCTGCAGCAGCGCGTCCAGCAGCTCCCCGAGCCCGAGGCCGAACAGCAGGACGTCGCCTTGCTCCGGGGCGTCTGCGAGGGCGGCCGCGCCCGCCTCGTCGGTGAGGGCGAGCGGGTACCAGGTCCGGTGGATGCGGTACTGCGGCCCGTCGGCGTGCTCGAGGTCGACGTGGTCGCTCCCGACGGGGAGGCAGATCCGATCGAACAGCTCCGGGTCCAGGGTCTGGATCACCCGGAGGTTCGCGGCGAGGATGGGGGGGATGTCGTTGGACACGAGGCTGGGCGCGATTGTAGCGGCGCTGCTGTTCGGGTGCGTGCCGCCGGGCGTCGTCGAACCCACGGACGACGACGACAGCGCGACCGAAGCCGATCCCCGGGAGGCGACGGTGCGCCTGGTCCGCGAGCTGGACGAGGGCGGCTTCGTGGTCGGCGGCGGCGTCTTCGTGGGCGAGACCTCCATCCTCACCGCGGCCCACCTGGGGGTGGACGAGCGGTTCTGCTGGTCCCGCGCCCCCGACGCCGGGTCGGCCTGGGAGGCGGGGGACTTCGTGTGTGACGACATCGTCGAGGTCAGCGAGCCGGCGGGCTTCGGCATCGACCTCGCGCTCGTCCGGGTCGCGACGCCGCTCACCGGCATGGAGCCACCGCCGGTGGCGCAGGAGCCGGTGGCGCCGGGGGACGTCTTCTCGGTCAGCCGGACCGGGGAGCTCGGGGGGCGGGTGGTCGCGCAGGGCACGGTGCACGCGGCGTCGTTCAACAACGCGTGGTGCGACCCCTGGCCCAACGACAGCAGCTTCGTGGCGGTCGAGGACCTGGTCGGTCCGGGGGACAGCGGCGGACCGGCGTGGATCGACGGGGCGGTGGTGGGGTTGGTGCACGGCGAGGCGTGCGTCGACTGGAACGACGAGCAAGGAAGACATACGTTCGTCCACCTGCCGGGTATCCTCGATCTCCTCCCCGAGTTCCCCTAGATGGTCTAGATGGCGAAGAAACCCCCCAAGAGCCGGCTGGGCCGGGTCGCGCGACTCGCTGCCATGTCGACGAAGGTCGGCGGCAGCTACGTAGCGCGGCGCGCCGCGGGGGCGTTCCAGAACAGTGAGCTGCGGGAGAAGGCGATGCGTCGCCTGCACGAGTCCAACGCCCAGCAGGTCGTGGAGACGATGGGCCGGCTCAAGGGCGCCGCGATGAAGGTGGGGCAGGCCGTCGCCCTCGCGGCGGAGCACCTGGACCTGCCGGAGGACGTCACCCGGGTGCTCGGCAAGCTGCACGCGGACGTCGAGCCGCTGCCCTTCGAGACCATCCGCGAAGAGGTCGAGGCCAGCCTGGAGGAGCCGCTGGAGGACCGCTTCGCGTCCTTCGACGAGACCCCCCTCGGCACCGCGAGCCTGGGGCAGGTGCACCTCGCGACGCTGCCCGACGGCCGCCCCGTCGTCGTCAAGGTCCTGCACTCGGGCATCGAGACGTCCGTCGCCTCGGACCTCGCGGCGCTCAAGTCGATCCTCGTCGGGGCGCGAATCCTGCGTCGCCCCCGGGCCGAGGTGGACGCGATCTTCGACGAGATCCGGGCCCGCCTCGACGAGGAGCTCGACTACCTCCAGGAGGCGGCCAACATCGCCCAGTACCAGCGGCTGCTCGGCAACGCCGACGGCGTGCGTATCCCGACCGTGCACCCCGGCTGGTCCACCGAGCGGGTGTTGACGATGGACCGCCTGCCCGGCGTGCACGTCGACGAGTTCGTCAAGACCGCGTCGGAGGAGGCGCGGCAGCGGGCCGGCAAGACGCTGGCGTCGCTGCACTATCAGCAGGCGTTCGTACACCGCACGCTCCACGCCGACCCCCACCCCGGCAACTACCTGTTCGAGGAGGACGGCCGCATCGGGCTGCTGGACTTCGGCTGCGTCAAGCGGTTCGACGAGTTCTGGATCGGCGCCTACGCCCGCACCGCGCTGGCCGCCCACGCCGGCGACCGGGACGGGGTCATCCAGGGCGCGCGGGACGCGGGGGTGCTGCACGGCACCTCGCGCGGCGCCGAGGACGTGCTCTGGGAGTGGTGCCAGGCGGTCATCCGCCCCTACAAGCTGGGCTACGTGGTCGCCGGGGGGCCCAAGGACGACTGGATGGGGCCGATCATCAAGATCAGCAAGGGCCTCGCCAAGCACCCCGAGATCCGCGTCCAGCGGGACATCCTCTACCTGCACCGGGCGCTCGCCGGGAACTACAACATGCTCCGTCGCCTGCAGGCGGGCGGGGACTTCGGCACGTTGATGACCCGCTACGCGGAGCACGCCGTCGCCGTGGCTGAAGGACGTGCGTCGCCGCTGGACGCCTAGGAGCAATGCCAGTCGAACAGGCCGCGAGCCGCGGCCTCAGTCGCCCCCGGCGATCACGATCAACTCCCCCACCGCGGCGCCGACGCCGAGCTGGACCCCCAGCGCGGTGGCGAGCTCCGCCTCCCCGACGCCGCTGACGCCCTCCACGAAGCTGAGCGCGCCGAGGGACTCCACGACCCGCAGGACCCGCCGCGCCTCGCGCAGCCGGGCCGGGTCCGGCACGTCGCCGTACAGGCGGGAGGTGCCGATGCCGACCAGCTGGGGCCGGAGCAGGACCAGCGTCTCCAGCGTGGCGCGGCTGAACGAGACGCCCCGCAGCGCGGCGTCGACCCCCAGGTCCCGCAGCGCCGCCATCGCGTCGGCGAGCGAGCTGGGGTCGCCCACGATGTCGTGGTCGGCGAGCAGCAGGCCGACCCGGCGAGCGCCCGGGCCGCCGCCGAGGGCGGTGAGCATCTCGCTCGGTGGGGTCCGGAGCACCGTGTCGGGCAGGGCGCAGAACCAGAGCGGTGAGCTGCCGGGCAGCTGGTGGGCCGCGTCGGCGGCGCGGGCGAGCGCATCGAGATCCTCGTCGACCAGGCTGAAGGGGCCGCTGTGGCCCGTCGACACGCCCGACATCGACACCACCGGGCCGCTGCTGCGGACCCACCAACCGGCGACCGCGGCGTCGTTCAGGCGCCCGATCGGCTGGGCCAGCACCGGGTCCCCCTCGATGGTCAGGGGCATGTCGCCGGACGCCATGCTCACGGACAACGACGGCTTGTCGAGGCTCGAGTCCGGGTCGACCGTAATCGCGTTCTTGCCGCGCTGCTTGCTGCGCCGGACCGCGCCGCCGACGACCGCGACCGCGTCGCTGACGGTGCGCGCCGACTCGGGCAGCCGCGCGACGCCGAGGCTCGCGCGACGCCGAGGCTCGCGCGACACCTCAGCTCGGCCCCGTCGACGTGGACCACGACGGCGCCCAGCGCGGCGCGAATGCGGCGGGCGAGCTCCAGGGCCGCGGCGAGGCGGGTGGTCGGCAGGAGCACCAGGAACTCGTCCCCGCCGACCCGGGCGACGTGGTCGCTGCTCCGGAACGTGTCCGCGAGGGCGCGGCCGACCCCCTCCAGCAGCCGGTCGCCCCACTCCCAGCCATAGCGGTCGTTGACCCGCTTGAAGTCGTCCAGGTCGATGAGCAGGAAGTGGCACTCGACCCCGCCGCGGCTCGTCGCCGCCTGCACCTTGGCCATCGCCGCCTCGACGCCCCGGCGGTTGAGCAGGCCGGTGAGGGGGTCGACGGTGGCGAGCCGCTCGAGCTCCTCGAACGTGCGGAAGAGGCCGGAGTCTCGACGCCGGCGCGCGACCGCGTTGACCAGCGCGCGGTGCAGCTCGCCGCCGGTGCAGTCGGCGGGGAGCACGTCGTCGGCGCCCAGGGAGATGGCGGCGGCGACCCGGTCGGGGGTCAGCGGGTCGAGCAGCTGTACGACCGGGGGGAGCCGAAGCCCCTCGGCGCTCAGCTGGCCGATGTCGAGTTCGCCGACCACGAGGCAGTCGAAGGCGTGGGAGGCGAGCCGGTTGCGGGCGGCGTTCTCATCCCGGGTGCGGGTCACGGAGTCGTCCAGGCGAGCGCTCGCGGCGACCTCTGGACCGACGATCAGGACTTCCACGCCTGCACTATAGTCCGCGCGATGCGGCGCTCCGCAAACACTCTGCTGCTGTCGTTCGTCGTGGCCTCCTCGGGGTGCCAGCCGACCGTGGCGGGGGAGTTCCCCGAGCCCGACGCGTGGGGCCCGCTCGCGGGCCCCGGCGGACCGGCGACGTCGTTCGAGCCGGGCGACCTGTGGGAGGGCTGCGCGTTCCTCGACGGGGGCGTGGACGACGAGGACCACCACAACTTCGTGACGATGCTCGACGGCTACCTGCTGATGCCGTGGGTGCCGGAGTGGTCCGGCGGGGGGCTGAGCTTCTTCGCCTTCGACGATCCCTGCGCCCCCAGCACGGTGGGGGAGGGGAGCGACGGCGACCTGCGGGAGTCCCACAACACCGGCTTCGCCCGGATCGACGGCCGCACCTACGGCGTCTTCGACTACCACGGCGGCTACGACGAGGACGCGGGCGAGATCGTCGGCGGGTGCATGTTCTGGGACCTGACGGATCCGACCGCGCCGACGCCCGTGAGCAGCCTGGCCCTGCCCGGCTACGTCTACCCCGACGCCTACGCCCGGGTCTCCCTGTCGGTCTTCTGGCAAGGCCCCTGGGTCTTCGTCTCCGGCGCTGACAACGGCCTGTGGGTCGTCGACGCGAGCGACCCGGAGGCCCCTCAGTTGGTCGCCACCCACACCATCGAGCCGCCGCTGCGGGTCGGGGCGGTGCACGTCATCGGGGACCTCGCGATGGTGTCGGCGGCTGAGGGGTCTCGCACGGTGTTGCTCGACGTCAGCGACCCCACCGACCCCCAGCCGATCCCCGGGGGCGACTTCCACGTCACGGACGACGGGGGCGAGCCCCGCGAGTACTACTTCGCCAACACCGGCGGCCGGTACGGGCTGTTCGCCCGCAAGGAGGCCGGCGGCGGGTTCGTCGCCTACGACCTGAGCGACGCCCGCGCTCCCTCCCGCGTGGGCGGCTTCCACACCCCGGACGGCAACGGCGGCTACGTCTTCCGCCAGAACGACCACGTGTTCGTCGGCGACAGCAACTTCGCCGGCGTCTTCGACTTCGCGGACCCGTCGGCCCCCCTGCAGCTCGGGCGCGCCGACCTGGTCGGGGACCTCGACACCGCCACCCCGATCGGCAACGTCGTGGTGCTGGCGGTCGACGACGACGCCGTGCCCGACCAGGCCAGCTCCGTCGTGCCGTGGTCGACGGAGCCCGACGCGACGCCGCCGACGGTGGAGCTGCACCGCCCCGCCGACGGGGAGACGTTCGTGGACCCGGGCGACCGGATCGGGCTCTCCTTCGACGAGATGGTCGACTTCGCCTCGGTGTTCGAGGGCTCGGTGCGCGTGGCGACGGCGGCGGGGGAGCCGGTCCCGGGTCGGTTCACCGGCCAGGAGAACGTCGTGAGCTTCGCGCCGGCCGAGCCGTGGGAGGACGACGCCACCTACGTCGTCACCGTGCCCGCCGGCGGCGTGATCGACCTGTCGGGCAACCCCACGTCGCGTGAGCTGAGCTTCCGGTTCTCCACCGGCGCGCAGGTCGAGGTCCCTTGAGCCGGGCGGTCCTGCTCGCGGTCGTCGGCGTGGTCCTGGCGGGCTGCCCCGACGGCGACGATCCCGGTGATCCGGTCACCGCGGACGCGGGGGAGGATCTGCTCGTCGAGGTGGGGGAGCCGCTCCGCCTCGACGGCAGCGGCTCGACCGGGCCGGTCACCGCCTTCGCCTGGGACCTCGGCGACGGACGCCAGGCCCAGGGCGTCTCGCCGGAGGTCAGCTGGTCGGCTCCGGGTCACTACTCCCTCGTCCTCGAGGTGAGCGACGAGGCGGGTCGCAGCGAGACGGACGCCGCGCAGGTGACGGTGGTCTGGCCGCTCGCCCCGGTCGCCCCCGTCGCCGCCCGCACGGTCGCGGCGGACGACACCCTGATCTACGTCGCGCTCCCCGACTTCGACCTCGTGGCGGTCGTGGACCCCGTGGGTCCGGAGGTGGTGGACCACCTGGAGGTGTGCGCCCAGCCGCGCAGCGTGGCGGCGGCGGGGGACCGGCTGGTCGTCGCCTGCGGCCGGGGCGACGCGTTCGAGATCTGGGAGGGCGACTCCCGCGTCGTGCACCAGGAGATGCCGTTCCGGGGCTCCCCGCCCCGGGCCGCCGTGCTGGACGAAGACAGCGTCTACGTCGTGCACGACGGCCTCGGCGGGCTCAGCCGCTGGTCGGTCGACAACGACGTCCAGTTGGAGTGGTTCAGCGCCGGCCTCGAGGACTCCCGCGGGCTCGCGCTCCTGGGAGACGACGTGCTGCTCAGTCGCCACCGCAGCCCGGCCGACGGCGGCGTCTGGTGGCTCGGGGCGGGCGCGTCGGGCGAGGAGCCGGAGTGGGCGGAGCAGACCCTGGCGGTCGACCCCGGCCCGGACAGCGACACCACCACCCGCGGCGTGCCGACCTACCTGCAGCGCGTGCTCGTCTCCCCGGACGGGCGCACCGCCTGGTTCCCGTCCCTGCAGGCCAACGTGCTGCGGGGCGAGTACCGCGACGGGCTGCCCCTGACCCACGAGACGACGGCCCGGGCGGTGCTGTCCCAGGCGTCCCTGGTCGAGCCGGTCGGCGCCGAGGGCGCCCGCAAGGTGTTCGACGACCGGGACATGGCGGTCGACGTCGCCTTCTCTCCGCGGGGGGACTGGCTGTACGTCGCGATGCTCGGGATGGAGGCCGTCGACGTGCTGGACGCCTACACGCTGGAGGCGGCGGGCAGCTTCCAGGGCCTCGGCCACGGGGTCGACGGCGTGCTGGTGCGCGACGGGGTGCTCTGGGTCGCGGCGTCGCTGAGCCGGGAGTTGGTGGCGATCGCCCTGGACGGCCCCGGCTCGGGCGCGGAGGTCGCCCGGCTGGACCTGCGGCCGTTCGGGGACGAGGCGTTGGCCGCCGACGTGCTGCTCGGCAAGCAGCTGTTTCACCGGGCGGCGGATCCGCGCATGAGCTTCGACGGCTACCTGTCCTGCGGCTCGTGCCACCTCGACGGGGACGGTGACGGGCGGGTCTGGGACTTCACCGACCGGGGGGAGGGGCTGCGCAACACGGTCGAGCTCCACGGCCGCGGCGGGGTGCTCCACGGGCCGATCCACTGGTCGGCCAACTTCGACGAGGTGCAGGACTTCGAGAACGACATCCGCGGGCCGATGGCGGGGGCAGGGTTCCTGCCCGACGCGGACTGGGAGGCGACGTCGGACACGCTCGGCGCTCCCAAGGCGGGCCGGTCCGAGGAGCTGGACGCCCTGGCCGCCTACGTCGAGAGCCTGGTCGACTTCCCGGTCTCTCCGTTTCGGGATCTCGACGGCGGCCTCACCCCCGAGGCGGAGGCCGGCCGCGCGATCTTCAACTCGGGCACCGCGGGATGCGCGGAGTGCCACCCGCTACCGGACTACACGGACTCCCAGTGGCTCGCTCCGGGGCAGCCGCTGCTCCACGACGTCGGCACGCTGACCGACGCCTCGGGCGGCCGGCTGGGCGGCGAGCTGCTCGGCATCGACACGCCGACGCTGCGGGGGGTCTGGTCGACCCCGCCGTACCTGCACGACGGTTCGGCCGAGACGCTGTGGGACGTCCTGGTGACGCGGAACCCGGCCGACGAGCACGGCGGGACGTCCCACCTCACCGTCGCCGAGCTGGAGTCCCTGGCCCGGTACCTGATGGAGATCGAGTGATCGACATGGCTCCCCTGGACGAGACCGACTACTTCGAGGCGATGGAGCGCGGCAGCAAGGCCGAGCGGGTCTTCCACCAGGGCCGGGTCCGGCTGGTGCGCGCCGCGGTGGGAACGGACGCGGGCCGGGTGCTCGACGTCGGCGCCGGCAGCGGCGCCCTGGCGATCCCGCTGGCGGACGCGGGGGCGGACGTCGTCGCCACCGAGCTCGGCCTGCCCCACCTGCAGCGGCTGCGGGACCGGGCGCTGGACCGGGGCTTGAGCGTGCCGGTGGTCCAGGGGGACGCCCGTCAGCTCCCGTTCGCCGACGCCTCCTTCGACACGGTGCTCGTCGCCAGCGTCGTCCACCTGACCGACCGGCCGGGCCCGATCCTGCGGGAGGCCGAGCGCGTCTGCCGGCCCGGCGGGCGGCTGGTGATCGCCGGCCCCTGGCGCTGGCACCCCAAGTCCAACCGGGCGATCAAGACGCTGCTGCGGGGCGGTCGGCCGCCGATCACGAAGACGTGGCGGATGAGCGTCGACGACCTGGAGCAGCACCTGGCGCGGGCCACCCTGGCGTCGCGGCGGGTCGATCGGCTCCTGGGCTACGAGGTCAGCGTCTGGACCCGGGGCTGAGCCCGAGGGCCGCCTTCATGGGCGCGGTGCGGTCGACCCACGGGTGGGTGCAGGACGGCCCCTCGGTCGCCTCGAAGCGAGCCGGACCGGCGTGGTCCCAGGTGATCCAGGTGGACGTGCGGGTGCCGTAGTTGAACGCCTCGGCGTGCACGCAGGTGCTCGACATCGGCTCGTCCCGGTGCACCGCGAGGGTCCCGCGCAGCTGATCGATCGGCACGTCGAGGCCCTGCAGGGCGTCCTCCCGGCCGCTCGGGGCGGCGTCCCAGCTGCGCTCGGTGATGACGTGCAGCCCCGGCTCGAGCGCGTGGGCGTGGGTCGTCCAGCCGTCGCTCCAGACGACGAACGCGCCGGCCAGGTCCGCCACGACGAGGTGGAAGGGGTTGTGCAGGTCGCCGGGGAGGGCGCGGATCCGGCCGAACGCCGCCTCGGCGGTCGCCTCGGCCAGCGCGTCGAGCACGACCAGCCCGCGGGAGCGTCGGTCGGAGGAGATGCCGCCGGGGCTGGCGGCGCCGGCGAAGCGGTTGGTCAGCCCCGCGAACAGCCCGGCGCCGTTGAGCCCGAGCCACGTGCCGCCTGCCCGCAGGTCCTCGGGGGCGTACAGGGCGGGGGAACGGTCGGCCCAGGCGTGGGGACCGGCCGCCTCTCGGTCCAGCTGCTCGTCCCGGTTGGCGGCGACGACGAGCGGGGAGGCGTCGTAGTGCCTCCAGGCGACGAGCAGCGTGCACATGCCCACATCCTGCCTTGCTTGGCGCGGCCTCGCCGGAGCGCGGTAGAGTCGCCGCATGGCACAGAAGGTCTTCATCAGCTTCGATCCGGCCGATCGCGAGTGGGTCGGACACCTCGGCAACGCGTTGACCCACCGGGGCTGGGAGCCCAGCGTCGAGCGCAGCCAGATCCACCCCGACGAGCCTCCCCGGTCCCGCCTCGTGCGCGACCTGGAGGCGAGCGACGTGATGGTGGTGGTGCTCAGCGAGGCGTCGTCCTCGTCGACCCGGGTCATCGACGAGCTGACGCTCACCCGCAAGTACGGCACCGAGGTGGTCGCGGTACGGATCGACGACAGCAAGCCGTCGCCGGCGATCGCGTCCGAGCTGCAGGGGGTCACCACGATCCCGTTCCACGGGCACGAGACGCGGGATCAGTTCAACAAGCTCGACAAGGCCCTCGGCCGGGCCGCGGCCCAGTCCTACCGGGTCATGACCGGGGAGCTCGAGACGTTGATGCCCGACTGATCGGATCGGTGTCTCTCTCCGCCCTCCGCCGCCGTCGAGGTCGCGGACACCGGCATCGGCGTCGAGCAGGGCTCGCTGGAGCAGCTGTTCGAGCCGTTCGTACAGGCCGACCCGGCACCACGCGTCAATACGGGGGCTCGGGGCTCGGTCTGCCGATCGCTCGGCAGCTCGCGCAGCGGCCGGGCGGTGCCCTGACCGCCACGAGCCAACCGGGGAAGGGGAGCTGCTTCACGTTGACGCTCCCGGTCGCCGCCGAAGCCGCGGCACGCACCGTCGACCCCGCCGCGGTCGTCCCGCCGGCCGAGAAGACCCGGGCCGACCCGGACCGCCTGGCCGGGCTCCGGGTGCTGCTCGCCGAGGACTCCGACGACCTCGCCGGGCTCGTGGACCTCCAGCTCCGCCATCGGGGGGCCACCGTGGAGCGGGTCGCTCACGGGCAGGCGGCGGTGGATCGGGTCGAGGGCGAGACGGCCGCGTTCGACGTGATCCTGACGGACATGCAGATGCCGGTGCTCGACGGGTACGCCGCGGTTCGGGCGCTCCGCGATGGCGGCTGCGCGCTGCCGGTGATCGCCTTGACGGCCCACGCCATGGTCGGAGATCGGGAGCGTTGCCTGGACGCCGGCTGCGACGGCTACACGAGCAAGCCGGTCGACTTCGACGTGCTGACCGAGGAGCTCCTGCCCCACGTACCCACGCCGGTGGGAGCTGAGCACCAGGAGGTCGCGCCCGACGCGCCCCCGGGCGACCTCGAGGCGATGCTGGCCCTCCTGAGGAGGGAGTTCGTCGAGGCGCTGCCCGAGCGGATCCGCGGTATCCGGAGCTCGTTGGAGAGCCGGGACCTGGCCGCGGTTCAGGCTGCCGCCCACAAGCTGGCCGGCAGCTCCGGGAGCATGGGACTGGCAGCGCTGGGTCGTCGTGCCCGGGAGCTCGAGCTGGCGGCCGACGGGGAGGAGCCGTCGGCCCGGCTGCACGGCCTGCTCGACCGGATGGAGGCCGAGGCGGCGGGGAGCTGATCAGGGGCCGGGGAGCCGGCTGGCGAGCAGCCGGAGCGGGCGGGCGCACGCCTCGACGTGGCGCTCCTCCCAGGCGGCGGGGTCGATCTCGACCAGAGCGCCCAGGTGCCCCCGGGGCACGGAGTTGACCTCCAGGATCCAGGGCTGTCCGGCGGCGTCGAGCACCAGGTCGATGCCGAGCTCCAGCACGAGGTCCGCCTCCGGCCCCGCTGCGATCGCGTCGGCGGTGCGTCGCGCGAGTTCGGCGATCGGGCCGACGTCACACACTTCGGAGGCGGGGCGGGCCTCGGCCCCGCCGTGAAAGCTGACGACGACGTCGCCCGGCGCGCCGAGCCTCGCGACGGGCTCCTCGACGATCCAGCCCCCGCGCAGGTCCCGCTGGACGAGCACCCGGATCGCCACCGGGGCGCGGCCCGGACCGGGCAGGACGGCCCGCTGGAGCACGGCGTCGTCGTCCGCCGGCAGGGGGTCGCCGCGCCGGAGCAGCCGGACCCCCTGCCCGAGCGAGCCGACCCGCGGCTTGAGGTAGGCCGCCCCCCAGGCGTCCAGCCGCTCCCGAAGCTCCTCACCCGCCCCGGTCGCCTCGGGCAACGGCAGGTCCGCCCCCTCCAGGAGCCGCTGGCAGGCGAGCTTGTCCCGGCAGAGCTCCCGGACCCGGGGCGGGTTGGCGACCGGCACGCCCCCCAGGGCGTCGAGCAGCTGTCGCCGCAGGGACCGCCAGGCGAGCCCGGCGACGCGATCGAGCGCCGCCCCGACGGGGCGCTCCGCGACCCGATCCCAGCCTCCGGGGCGGGGGAGCAGGCCGCTGGCGAGGCCGTCGCGGACCTCGTGGCCGAACAGGACCGGGGTGCCCCCCTGCCCCAGCCGGAGCGCCGCCCGGCCGAACGGCAGCGCCTCGGGCGGCTTCGGGGGGCGGGCGTAGGGCCGCTGCATCAGCAGGATCACGGGCGTCACCGGCGCATCCTCCGGCTGTGATACCAATGCGCGCAAGACCCCCTGGAGAATCCGTGGACAAGACCCTCCCCCTGTACGGGCGCACCGCCCTCGTCACCGGCGGCAGCCGCGGCATCGGGCGCGTCACCGCGCTGCACCTGGCGAGCCTCGGCGCCCACGTCGTGGTGACGGGCCGGAGCGCCGACGCGCTGGCCGACGTCGCCGAGCAGACCGACGGCCTCGCCGTCATCGCCGACCTGGGCGAGCGGTCGGGCGTCGAGTCCTGCATCGCCGAGGTGGATCGGCTCGTGGATGGCGAGGTCGACGTCCTGATCAACAACGCCGGGATCGCCACCGGCGCGCCGCTCCAGCGCACCACCGACGCCATCTGGGACCGGATCCAGCAGATCAACGTGCACGCGCCGATGGCGCTGTGTCGGGCGTTCCTGCCCGGCATGGCGGAGCGGGGCTGGGGTCGCGTCGTGAACGTGTCGTCGCTCGCCGGCCTGACCGGGCAGGCCTACACGTCGGCCTACTGCGCGAGCAAGCACGCGCTCGTCGGGCTGACCCGCGCGCTGGCGATGGAGTTCGCAACGTCGGGGGTGACGGTCAACGCGGTCTGCCCCGGCTGGGTCGAGACCGCGATGGCCCAGGGCGCCATCGACCGCATCGTGCAGAGCACCGGCCGCAGCGCCGACAAGGCTCGCGCCGCGCTCGAGCGCATGAGCCCCCAGGGCCGCATGGTGCAGCCGGGGGAGGTCGCGTCGCTCATCGGGGTGCTCTGCGCGCCGAGCAGCGGGGGCATCCACGGCCAGGCGATCCCCATCGACGGCGGCACCGTGATGCGCTGATCGGCGTCGCCCGACCGAGAACGAAGGAAGCCGGTGACCCCGAGAGGTCACCGGCTTCCTTGGCACAAGTCTTCGAGGTCGGTTCGCGGCGCTCCGTCTCGTCCCTGGTCTCGGGCCGTCCGGTCTGCGCTGCGCGTGACTTCGCCTCTTCAGAGTCTCTCGGGTCGGCGGGCCGAAGCCTGCCGAGTCGGCGACCTGCCGACTGTCGTGGGTCCCGCGTCGCTGCTCCTCCGTCGCCGGCCGAGGCCGACTTCGAAGCGCTTCGCCGCCACTCCCGCGGAGTTGATGTGTTCTTCAGGGTTTGACGAGCCCGGCTAGCAGCGCATTGGTTCGCTACCCCGGCTTCGACCTTCAACCTCTCGGCTGCGGCCCTTGCCGTATTCGCCAGACTCGCCTCCAGTCGCTAGTTGCTTCCGGTGGTGTCATCCCTCGTGAACTTCATCTCTCCCTCGGAGCACTGGACTCATCGCCCGGCCTCCACTCCGTCAGATCCTGAGAAGGAATCTGCCTTCGTCTCGGCTCCTCTCTTGAGGTTGCTCGCCCCTCCAGCGCATGCAGCCTGAAGCGTCCACTCTTCCGAACCTTCGACCGGGTTCCGTCCTCCGCCGCAAGCGACGTTGTCTGGTCCCCGGCCGTCGAAAGTTCGAAGCCGCGGCTTTACCTCAGCCGCTTCGTTCCGCCCTCGCCGTTTCTCACGACCTCGACGGTTTGCTCCGCTCCCGGCCTTCCCAGGTTTCCCCGGGTGGCGCTCATGGGGTTTGTTCGCCCTGCAGGGTTGCTCCCGCTTCGCCGAGGAGTCCGCC
>CAYQEG010000021.1:0-61024 GCA_964416435.1 uncultured Rickettsiales bacterium | reverse complement strand
GGGTCGGTGTCGTCGCAGTCGGCCGCGGTGATGTACTCGTCGCAGTCCCCGTCGGCGACGCCGACGTGGACGGCCACGGCACGGACCAGTTCGTCGTGTTCGCGTGCGAGGCGCCCCCCGGGTACGTCGGAACCAGCGACGACTGCAACGACCTGGAGCCGCTGACGTTCCCCGGCGCCGACGAGCTCTGCGACGGGGCGGACAACGACTGCGACGGCACCGTCGACGAGGACGACGCCATCGACGCCTACACCTGGTACCTGGACGAGGACGGCGACGGCTACGGCCAGGACAGCGAGACGTGGCTCGCCTGCGACGCGCCGCCCTTCTACAGCGCGCACGCCGGCGACTGCGACGACGAGGACCCGGCGTTCCACCCCGGCGCCTCGGAGAGCGACTGCACCGACCCCAACGACTACAACTGCGACGGCGCGGTCGGCTTCGCGGACGGGGACGGCGACGGCTTCACCGCGTGCGAGGACTGCGACGACGCCGACGAGGACGTCCACCCCGACGGGGTCGAGACCTGCGACGGGGTCGACAACGACTGCAACGGCCTGCTGGACGATGACGCGACCGACGCGTCGACCTGGTACGCCGACGCCGACGGCGACAGCTACGCCGGCGCCACCCTGACGCTGGTCGCCTGCGACGCCCCGGCCGGCTACCAGGCCGCCGCCACCGACTGCGACGACCTCGACCCGACGTCGTTCCCCGGCGGCACCGAGGTGTGCGACGGGGCGGACAACGACTGCGACACCGACGTCGACGAGGGGCTCGGTCAGCCGTGGTTCGCCGACCTGGACGGGGACGGCTACGGCGATCCCGACAACACCACCACGGCGTGTGACGCGCCGCTCGACTACGTCGCCAACGACGACGACTGCGACGACGGAGAGGCGACCGCGAGCCCCGCGTCGTTCGAGATCTGCGACGGCATCGACAAGGACTGCTAGGGCGTCGCCGACGAGGCGGGCGCCATCGGCGGCTCCACCTTCTGGGTCGACGGCGACGGCGACGGCTACGGCGATCCCGACCAGCCCACGACCGAGGCCTGCGACGCCCCGACCGGCTACGCGGACAACGACGACGACTGCGACGACGCCCTGACCCCGGTCAACCCGGGGGTGCTCGAGATCTGCGCCGACGCCATCGACAACGACTGCGACGGGCTGATCGACGAGGACGACGCCACCGACGCGATCACCTGGTACTACGACGGCGACCTCGACGGCTTCGGCGTGCCGAGCCCGACCACCGACGCATGCGTCGTGCCGTTCGGCTACACCGACAACACCGACGACTGCGACGACACCGACGACAGCTCCACCACCCTGGCGGACGACGCCGACTGCGACGGCATCGTCACCGCCGAGGACTGCAACGACGACGACCCGGACTCCAACTCGATCGACGAGGACGGGGACTGCGACGGCGCCCTCACCGCGGACGACTGCGATGACGCCGACGACACCTCGACCATCGTGGCCGAGGACGGGGACTGCGACGGCACCCTGACCGCGGACGACTGCGACGACGCCGACGACACCTCCACGATCGTCGCCACCGACGGGGACTGCGACGAGTACATCACCGCGGCCGACTGCGACGACACCGACCCGCTGGTCAACCCCGGCATGCCCGAGATCGCGGGGGACGGGATCGACAACGACTGCGACGGGATCATCGACAACTCGGCCTTCTCGGGCGCGATCGAGATGCCCGCCGCGGGCACCGTCGACGGCTTCTCCAGCGGCCCCTGGCAGTCGATGAACCCCGGTGGCCGGGTCGCCACCCGGGTGGTGCTCACCCAGGACTGCGTCAACCCGCAGCTCGCCTTCTATCAGCACCCCACGGCCGACACCTCCATCTACGGCAACTACTACGTGATGGACGCGACCGAGGCGGTGCTCGACGACTCGGGGTTCGCGACCTACTCCGGCTGCAACGACTGCTGGCTGCCGCACTCCGGCCGGCTGTCGCTGACGATGTCGGCGGGGCAGACCTACTGGCTGGCGTTCAACAACGGCCCGAGCTCCGGCGACATGTCGGGGCCGTCGATCTACAACGACGCCAACGCCCGGACCGTCGGCATCGCCACCTTCGACGCCCCCCGCGCCGACGATCCCAACACCAACACCCTGTCGCTCCCCGCCAGCGCGGTCAGCTGGCAGCAGCGGTGGCGGCTGGACTGCGAGTAGGGTCCGCGGCGACGAGCCGTCGGTCGCCTACGGGTTCGCCCCTTCTTCGGCGAGCTTCTCGAGCTCGCGCTGCTCGGCGAGCTCGACGCAGCCCCGATCGGCCGCCTTGCGCGCGTCCTTGAGGCTCGGCCACGCCCGCCCCAGCTCCATGTCGAAACGCTCGACGGCGGCGAGGCGGTCCTCCAGCTTGTACTTGCGGCGGTTGTAGGCCGCGTCCAGCTGGCTGAGGTGGGGCTCCAGGAGGGTGTAGGCGGCGACCAGGCCGTCGCGCACGGCGTCCTCGCCCTCGATGAGGCCGTGGTTGACGAGGTCGCCCTTCACGTCGGCCATCTCGCCGGTGAAGATCCGCGCCTCGTCGCGCACCTGGGTGAGGATCGTCACCTGGGCGCTGCGCTCGCTCTCCTTGCGGACGCGCTCACCCCAGGTGCGGGGGCTGCGGGGGCCGATCAGCTTGAGCGGTTCGATGAACCGGTCGATCTCGCGGCAGAGCGACCGCCGCACGATCAGCTCCCGGGCGGCGCTCGCCTCGTCCGAGTCCGGGAACAGCTTCACGAGCTCGTCCCAGGACTCCAGGGTGTTCGCGTCGAGCAGTCGAGCCCGCTCGGCGGCCAGGGCGACCTCCTCGTCGTGGCGGGCGATCCGCCCGGTGTAGCCCTCCAGGCGGTCGGGGGGCAGGAAGTCGCGCCCCTCCTCGACGCACGCGCGGGCGTCCTCCCACCGCTGGGCGTCGAACTCGATCCGGCAGAGCGCGGACCAGACCCGCGCGTGGTCCGGCTCCCAGTCCAGGGCGGCGCGGTAGAGGCGTCGTCGCTCCTCGTCCGTCTCCGCCGCTTCGGCCGCCTCCGTCAGCCACCGGGTCGCGAGCAGCGCGGCGGTGGAGACCTGGGGGGCGGCCGGGGTCTCGGTGTGCATCCGGCGGAGCGTCTGCGCCGCGGCGCCGGGGTCGCCGGCCTCGTACAGCGCGGTCGCCTCCTCGAGGATCAGCTCGGCCTTGTCCTGGCAGCCGGTGACGCCGAGCGCCACGGCGAGCAGCAGCGCGAGGCGGAGGGGGCGACGATCGCGGGGATGGAGGCGGTTCACGGCCGCCAGGGTACAGGCATGCTCACGCCGTGAGCTACCGCACCCCGGACGGCCCCATCGTGCTCGAGCCGCCGAAGATCAAGGGCTCCCGCTTCATCGCCGCGGTCGCTCCCGCCGCGTCGGAGGAGGAGGCGATGGCCCACGTCGCGGCGGTGCGCAGGGAGCACCATGCGGCCCGCCACGTCTGCTGGGCGTGGCGGCTGGGGGACGGCGGTGAGCGCTCCCGAAGCAGCGACGACGGCGAGCCTTCGGGGTCCGCTGGCCGCCCCATCCTCCAGGCGATCGAGGGGGCCGATCTCACCTTCGTGGTGGTTGCGGTGACCCGGTACTTCGGCGGCACGAAGCTCGGGGTCGGGGGGCTCGTGCGGGCCTACGGCGGGGCCGCCGCCGAGGCGCTCGCCGCGGTCGGGATCACCGTGGTGGTGCCGACGGAGCGGGTCACGGTCCGGCTCGACTACGCCCAGATGGGCGTGCTCGAGGCGTTCATGGCGCGGGAGGGGTTGAGCCCCGCGGAGGCGGAGTACGCCGAGCGGGTGTGCCTGCACTTCGACGTGCCGGTCGCCGACGCGGCGCCGGTGCGGGCCCGGCTGGTCGAGGCGAGCGCCGGTCGGATCGAGCCGGAGCGGCCGCCCGAGAACTGAGCCGACATCCTGCTATCTTCGCGCCGCATGAAGGAGCAGTCGGCCGACTCGTCCCGGATCCTCGGCCTCAGCCGGCGCCGCTTCCTGGTGCTCGGGGCCGGCGCCGCGGGGCTGCTCGCGACGGCGTACGCCACGCTCCGACAGGTCGGCTGCTACCCCGAGCCCGAGATCCCGGTCGAGTGGAAGCGGCTGACGACGAAGACCGCCAGCACCTTCGCGATCCTCGGGGACTACCTCATCCCCCCCGGCGGCGACCTGCCCGGGTCCGCCGGCGATGACGTCACGCTGCGGCGGATCGACGACCTGCTCGACATGCTCCCGGACTTCAAGCGCCGGCTGCTCCTCGCGCTGCCCCTGGTGTTCGAGCACGGCAGCGGGCTGGATCGCTTCGGAGCGCGGTCGATGACGCGACTGCCGCCGGAGCGGGTCGCCGAGTACCTCGGCGAGTGGGAGCAGTCCCGCGCCGTGGTGCGACTGCAGCTGTGGGCGGCCCTGAAGATCCTGTACAGCCTGACCTACTTCGAGCGGCCCGACGTGATGGAGGCGATCGGCATGCCCATCCTGTGCGGCGGCGCGGATCGGTGGCAGTGAGATGTGGTGGCAGCGCCCTACCGACGGGTTCGTGGAGCAGACCGAGGTCGTGGTCGTCGGATCGGGCGCGGGCGGCGCGTTCGCGGCGCTGACCTTCGCCGAGGCCGGGCTGGACGTCGTGCTCCTCGAGGCCGGCGACGCCTGGATGCCGGCCGACCAGTCGCCGTACCTCGCCCACGCGATGAGCAGGAAGTTCGAGGAGGGCGGCTTCCGCACGATGGCGGGGCGGCCCCCGATCGCGCTGGCGGCGGGCCGGGCGTTGGGTGGATCGACCGTCGTCAACTCGGCGATCTGCTTCCGCACCCCCGAGGCGGTGCTCGCCGAGTGGAACGAGCGGTCCGGCGCCGCCTTCGAGGACACCGACGGCTACTACCGGACGATGGACGCGGTCGAGGCCCAGATGCGCGTCGTCGCGACGCCCGACTACCTGCTGTCGGGGCTCGACAAGGCGCACAAGGAGGCGGCGCAGGCCCTGGGCTGGAGCGAGCACAACTTCCGGCGCAACACCCCCACCTGCGTCGGCTGTGGCCGCTGCAACCAGGGCTGCCCGGTCGGCGGGAAGCTCTCGGTCGACCTGGCGGTGCTGCCCCGGGCCCACCGCGCGGGGCTGCGGACCTACGTGCGGTGCCAGGTCGACCAGGTCGAGGCGGGCCGGGTTGGCGGCTACGTGCTCGGCGAGGACGGGCACCCCACCGGCGTGGGCCCCCGGTTCGAGGTGCAGGCGAGCCGCGCGGTGGTGCTCTGCGGCGGCGCCGTCGGCACGCCCCGGCTCCTCCTCGACTCCGGCCTCGCGGCGAAGGCCGGAGAGGTCGGGCGGGACCTGATGATCCACCCGGTCTTCTCGGTGATGGCCTACTTCGAGGACCGCTCGATCGTCGAGCGGGGCTCCACCCAGGGGCACTACGTCGATGAGCAGGCCGACGACGACATCGTGCTCGAGAGCAACCCGACGGTCGCCGGGCAGCCGTTCCAGATGCTGCCGTTCAGCGGCCTGGAGGCGAAGCGGGTGCTCGCCCGGAGCCACGCCTTCTCGGCCAGGGGGGTGATGATCGGGGCGCGCAGCACGGGCGGGATCCTGCCGTCGCGGGGCCTCGCGACGCGGGCCCGGTACGTCCTGGACAGCGAGGATCGGCAGCGGGCCCTGCGGGGGACCGAGCATGCCTGCCGGCTGTGGCTCGAGGGGCTCGGCGCGACGTTCGTCTGCCTGCCGCTGTACGGGTTGCCGGTCGTTCGCTCGATGGGCGAGGTGCAGGCGGCGCTGGAGGCGCCGATCCAGCCCGGTCGGTACGTCGGCTACACGAGCCACCCCCAGGCGACGGCCAGCGTCGGCCGCGCGATCGCCCACGACGGCGAGGTGATGGAGGCGCCCGGAGTGTTCGCCATGGACGCATCGGCGCTGCCCAGCAACGTCGGGCGCAACCCCCAGATCAGCGTCATGACGGTGGCGAGGCTGCTCGCGGAGCGGCTGACCGAGCGGCTGGGCAAGACCCCGGCCCCGCTGTGGGAGGGGCCGGGGGAGCCGCCCTCGATCCCCCAGCCGGGCGTGCCGGCGGGCGTGCGTCCAGCCGAGCCGCAGGGCGGCGGGCTCCCGGTGATCGAAGGGGCGGACTAGGAGCCTGGAGCGCGTAGCCGCCTGTCGCCCCGAGGACCGGATGCGCCCGATCCCGGCGTTGCTCCTCGTCGCGCATTCCCGATGCATCTCCTCGTCGCGCCTTGGCCTCGGACGCCCCGGTCTTACGGGGCTCGGGCTCCAATGCGCTCCAGGCTCCCAGGTCTAGACGTAGCGGCCCGTCGTCCAGCCGGTCGGCCAGCGACGGGAGGCGGCGACCGCGCGGTGGGCGGGGCGGTACATCACGTCGGTGCGCAGCACGTACCGGGTGCCCGACAGCACCGGCGTCGCCTCGTGCTCGAGCTCGTGCCGGAACAGCACCGCCGTGCCCATGCGGGGCGGGACCCGAAGGCGTCGGAACCGGGTGACGCCGCCGCGGAAGTCCTCGTTGAGGTAGACGATGACGCTCAGGCGGGAGGCCAGCCCGTCCACCTCGATCGGGCGGTCGGTGTGCGGGGCGAAGCGCTGGCCCCGGTCGTACCGGTAGATGCGGAGCCGCGGGTTGAGGCCGGCGGCGACGTCCGAGTCGAGCTCCGAGGGGACGTAGGTGGCGAGGCGCTTCCAGAGCGCGTCGGCCAGGTGCACGCGCTCCCCGATCCACCGGAAGGCGTCTCGCCGCTGGAGGTCCAGGATCGGTCCGTCGTGACCGTCGATGGGCGCCCGGTCGAACCCGTCGGTCTCAGCGCCAGCGACCAGCGCCGCGCACTCACGCGGGCTCAGCAGGTCGCTGACCGTGAGGACATATCCGGGGACGATCTCCTTGCAGCGCATGCGTCGGCTCCTGGTTCGACCTCTCCTCCAGGCACCAGCAAGCTAGTGACAGCCCCGAGGGCCGACAACTGATATCCGACGCGGGCTCCCCTGGGCGGGGGGCTCAGAGCCGATCGCCGTCGACGATCAGCCCCTCCAGGCGGTCCCCCTCGTACGCGGCGCAGTGCATCAGGTCGGTGATGCTCTGGATCGGCGTGTTCGCCGGGATGGTGGCCGTGAACACGCAGCGGTCGCCCCCCTCGGGGCCGAGGGGCTGCACGCCCCAGCCGCCCAGGAAGCACTTCGTGCCGTCGTTGGTCGCCAGGGAGAGGACGTTGCCGGCGTACAGCGGCTCGGAGAAGTCGCAGCCGAACGCGTAGATCTCGCGGTACGGGCGTCCGAGGACCGAGAACTCCGGTCCGAGCCACACGAGGTGGGTGCGGCCGTCCCCGACCGGGATCTCGGTCTTGACCTCGTTCGCCTCGGTGATCTGCACGCCGTAGCCCATCTGCTGCAGCCCGGCGGCCACGGCCTGCACGACGTCGCCGCTGCGGGCGTCGAACTTCTGCTCGCCGCTGGTCTGCGCGCCGCCGCTCCGCTTGGTGCACGCGGTCGAGCCGAGCGCCAGGGCGGCGACGAGGGCGATCAGCAGGACGGGGACGCGGGGGCCTACCATGCGTCCTCCGTGCCGGTCAGCTGCGCTTCGTAGGTGTCGGCGCGGGTCGCGATGTGGGGCAGCGCCACCGAGAGCTCCTCCGCCGTGGGGGGGATGTGGGCGAGCCGTGAGATGCGGTAGGTGCCGGCGTCGCCGGGCACGAACATCCAGTAGCCGAGCAACTCCGTCGCGTTCAGCTCGGTGAACGCGCGGATCAGCTCCTCGGAGACGGGGCCGTCGTACAGGTTGGAGAAGACGGTGCAGTACGTGTAGGAGCCGACCGTCGAGATGTCCCCGATGATCGACACCAGCTGGGTGCGCTGCTCGGTGATCCGGAAGACGAGGTTGATGCGCCTCCCGTCGTCGCTGATGGTGTACTTGAGCCCCGCTCGTTCGACCTCTGCGATGAGGCGTTCGATGTCGCCCCCCGCGGCGGTCGCGGTGGGGGTGGCAGGTGCGGCCAGGACAAAGCCGAGCACGATGAGCAACGCGAGCCGGGTGGGTGTCATCCGTCCCCTCCTCGGATCCGACCCTAGCAGCGCGGGCACTCGAATGCCGGCTCCCCGGCGCATCAACATGCGCTACGCTCCGCGCCATGAACGGCAGTAGATTCTTCGCGCTCCTCGGCCTCGTGCTCGCCGCCGGGTGCGCTCCGACCGGCGCCGCGGACGACGACGATGGCGAGCCCACGCCCGATCCCATCCCGGAGGGCGCCTGCTTCGGCGACGCCCTGGAGACCGGCGTCGAGATCTCCGACGACATGGACGCCCTCGCCGACCGCTGGGACGGCAACCGCGACCTGGTCCGGTTCATCGCGTTCGTGGAACCTCTCTGAAGCACCTGCCGGGCCAGTTCGGCCCGGATCCTCGATGACGTGATCCCCGAGATCGACAGCGACGCGGTGCGGTTCGACATCGTCTGGCTCAAGGCCTGGGGGCAGGCCGCCAGCGAAGGGACGGCCGAGGAGCTGACCCCGGAGAACGACGACCCCCGCCTCCGGGTCTGGTGGGACGACGAGGCCGTCACCGGCACCGGGCTCGGCGACTACCTGACGGGCAACACGCCGCTGTACGACGTCTTCGTGCTGCAGCCCCCCGAGGAGCTGTGGAACCGGGACAACTGGACGCCCGGAGACCCGGACGAGGTGTGGCGCAACGGGATCAGCGCCGACCGGGCCGAGGAGATGGTCGAGGAGATCGAGGAGCGCATCCCCGACTGCTCCGTCATCCTCCCCGTCGAGGACCGCCCCGAAGACGAGTAGACCGGTTCAGCCGCCGTGGCAGTGCTTCTGCACGGTGGACGCGATCGCCCCACACGCCTCGTCGCGCCCGCGGCGGCCGCACCGCTCCAGCTGCCAGTCCCGCGTCGCGAAGACCTCGTGGGGGGCCGGCACGCCGACGCACAGCTCCGGGCTCGGCTCGGCCTCGGCGAGGCACCGGAACGCGAACGCGTTGGCCCGCACGGCACAGAACACGAACAGCCGGGGGCAGGGCTCGGCGAGCCGGGTCGCCATGGCGACGCACTCGGACGCGTCGTGCTCGGCGGCGTACTCCTCCGCCGCTCGATCGAGCTCGCGGGCGCGGCCCAGCCAGCCGCCGCCTTGCAGGTCGGCGCTCAGCTTCCAGGCAAACGCGCCGAACCCGAGGGTGATGGCGGCGGCCAGCGCCACGGCGATCCGGCCGTTTCGGGTCACCCCGCCTCGTCGTTGGCCGACTCTGCGGCCTCGGTCCAGTCGCGGAAGAAGTCGACCCGGCGGCTGTCGAAGGTCGCCGGGCGGGTGCGGTCGCGGGCCCACTCCTTGAGCCGCTTGAGCGCCTGGTCCATCGTCCGGGCGAGGGGCACGGTGCGACGCACGGCCCGGAGGATGTCGTCGGTGGTCACCTCGCGGCCGTCATCGGCGAAGGCGTCGAACATCGCGTCGATGATCGCCTGCTCGATCTCGGCCCCGCTGAACTTGTCGGTGTGCTCGGCGAGCTTCCAGGAGTCGAACGCCGACGGCTCGCGGCCGCGCCCGCGCAGGTGGATGCCGAAGATGGTGTTCCGCTCGTGGATGTTGGGCAGGTCGACCCAGAAGATCTCGTCGAAGCGGCCTTTGCGGAGCATCTCGGGGGGGAGGTTGCGCACGTCGTTGGCCGTCGCGACCACGAACACCGGCGCCTGCTTCTCCTGCAGCCAGGTGATGAACGAGCCGAACGTGCGGGCCGCGGCGGCGCTCTGCTCGCCGCCGCCTCCGGCCCCCGCGAACGCCTTCTCGATCTCGTCGACCCACAGCACCGCCGGCGCCATCGACTCCGCGATCGCGATCGTGCGGCGCATGCCCTCGTCCGCCGAGCCGGCCGCGAGCACCAGGGCGCCGGCGTCCAGCCGCAGCAGCGGCACCTTCCACATGTCGGCGATCGCCTTGGCGGTGAGGGACTTGCCGCAGCCCTGCACGCCCAGGAGGAAGAGCCCCTTGGGCTGCGGCAGGCCATACTTACGGGCCCGCTCGGTGAAGCTGTCGGCGCGGGCGGACAGCCACGTCTTGAGGTTGTCGAGGCCGCCGACGTCGTCGATGCTCAGGTTGAGGTCGTGGAACTCGAGGTACTGACTGCGGTGGATGATCTGACGCTTCTCGGCGATGACCTCCCGCAGCTGCTCCTCGCTGAACTCCCCGCTGTGGAGCAGGACCTTGGCGTAGACCCGCTTGATCTCCTCTTCGGTCAGCCCGAGCGTCGCCTTCACGAACCGCTCGAACAGGTCGATCTCGATCTCCAGCCCCTGGCCCCGCAGCAGCGCGTGGAACAGGCGGGCCACGTCCTTGAGGCCGGGCAGCGGCAGCTCGCGGACGACGATCTCCTTCTCGAGGTCGTTGGGGATCGTGGCGCGGGGCGACAGCAGCACGATCGAGCGCTGGCCCGCCGCCAGGGCGGGCCGCACGTCGCGCATCTGCCGGACGAGCCGGTCGTCCTCGATCGCCCGGTGGAAGTCCTTGAGCACCGCGACCGCCGGGCCGTCCATCTCCGCGAGGGTGGCCAGGGCGACCGACGGGTCGGTGGTGCCCTCGCCGATGGGGCCCTCCGGGCCGACCAGCCCCTGGACCGCCGTCCAGGTGATGAGCGGTCGGTCCAGCCCATCGGCGACCTTGGTGAGACCGCGGAGCGCGCGCTCCTCCTCGAACGTCAGCAGGTAGACGTACGGGTAGCGGGCGCGGAGGTCGAGCGACAGCTCCTCGAACACGGTGTGCATCGCCTCCAGGGTACCGCAGCGGTCCTCGCCGCGGCGCTCCTGGCCGCCTGCGCCGGGGGCCCGGACGACGACGACAGCGCCGACCTCGACCCCACCCCCGCACCGCCGGGGCTCGTCGAGGTGCTGGACCAGGTCGCCTGCGGCGCCCCGGTCGACGGCTTCGTCCGACTCCAACGAGGCTCGGTGGACCGTGGCCTGGGGGAGGTCGTCGCGGCGTCGGACACCGAGCCCCGCCCCTGCCCGCGGGTCCCCGGAGGCCTCGTCGCCTCCGACCTGGATGACGACGGCGACGTCGACCTGGTGCTCGTCCGTCCCTCGGCGTTCCCGACGGTCCTCGAGAACGTGGCGGGTCACTTCGAGGAGGCGCCGTCGGGCGGTTCGGGGCTCGCCGTCACGTTCGGTCGGGACACGCTGGCGGCGGCCGCCGTGGACCTCGACGGGGACCGGCTCCCGGAGCTGATCCTGACGGGGGAGGGGGTGGTCGCCGCCGCGCCGAACCTGGGGGGGCTTCAGTTCGGTCCCCTCGAGCCGCTCGTCCTGCAGGACGAGTACCCCGTCACCTGCTTCCAGAGCCTGGCCGTCGGGGACGTCGACGGCGACGGCGACCTCGACCTGCTCCTCCCCGGGTACGACCCGGTGGCGGCGCCGGGCGAGGTCCCCGGCTCGATGCTCCCGTCGACCGGGACGGCGGACCTGCTGCTGCTCCGGGACGAGGCCCCGGCGGCCGTCGGTGACGGCTGGTCGTTGGCCGCGGAGCTCACCCCGCCGCCGGGCCCCTGGCTGTCGATGCTGGCCGCGTTCACCGACCGGGACGACGACGGCGACCTGGACCTGCTCGTGATGCCGGACCGCTCGCGGGACGGGCGACCGGGCGCCTCCTTCTTCCGAAACGACGGGCTGGACGCCGCCGCGCTCCCCCGGCTCGTCGACGACGCCGAGGAGATCGGCGCCGACGTGCACGTCTGCTCGATGGGGCTGCTGTCCGCTGACCTGGACGACGACGGGCGGCTGGACTACTGCATCAGCGACGTGCTCTCCGAGCTGCGCTGCCTCGTCGCGGACGACCTCGGCTACCACGAGGCGGGCGCGGCCCTGGGGCTGCGCGCCCACCCCGAGGAGCACGCGGAGTGGGACGTCGCGTCCGGCCAGTGGTCCCCGTGGTCGATCGAAGCGGTCGACCTGGACGCCGACGGGCGGCTGGACGTCGTCGCCGCCGCGGGGGGGCCGCCGGGCATCGGCGGCGTGCCCTGGAGCTGGCTGTCGGGGGTGCAGCCGGACGCCATCTGGCAGGGCACCGCCGACGGCTTCGTCGATCGCACCGGGGAGGTCGGGTTCGGCGACGGCGCGTGGCACTACGGCCTCGCCGCGGCCGACCTGGACCGCGACGGCTTCCCCGAGATCGTCATCGCGCCCGACGACGGCCCGCTGGTGGTGTGGGACAACCCCTGCGGCGCCGGGGCGTGGCTGACCGTCGAGCTCGACGGTCCCCCGGGCAACCGTCAGGGCTTCGGGGCCCGGGTGACGGTCCGCGCCGACGGCCGCGACCACGTCCGGGAGCTGCACGGCCTGCGCACGGTCGGCCAGGGGCCGGCGGAGCTGCGCTTCGGGGTGGGGGAAGCGACCGCGGTGGAGCGGCTGGAGGTGCGCTGGCCGGACGGCGGGGTGACGGTGGCCGAGGACCTGCCCGTCCGGGCGCGCCTCAGAGTCCGCCGGAGCGCGCCTTGATCACCCGCCCGCCCGGGAGCAGGCACGACGGCTTGTCCTCGTACCGCCGCTCGTAGGGGACGTAGACGAGGCAGCTCCCGCGGCCGCGGATCGGCTTGAGGCAGACCTCTTCGCAGATCTTGTAGCTGTCGGTGTGGCCGCGACGCCCGGACTCGCCGGTGCGGCCGTTGACGAACCAGTCCCCGGAGCTGCCGCCGGGCTCCGCCGGCTTGACCGACGTCAGGACCACCTCGGCCCGTCCCTTGGCCCACATGCCTCGCTCGTCCATGCGCGCCTCCGTCTGGAGCGCGAGCTCGTCGGGGTCCGGATCGCGGTCGAAGGGGTAGAGGTGGCCGAGACCGGCCGTCAGCTGGGCGGCCCGGAGGTCCGGGCACTCCACGAGCAGGCGGTCGTAGCTGTCCTTGCCGCCTCGGGCGCGACAGGTCCAGACGCGCGACGCGGACAGGTCGCGGCTCTCCATCGCGACGTCGAAGAGCTCCTCGCGGGTCCAGTCACCCCACCGGTGCACCGGGCCGTAGCTCTCCAGCGCGTTGAAGCCCTGAAGCCTCGTCTCCAGGCCGGCCCGAGGGCCGGTCAGGAAGATGAAGCTGTCGCCGTCGCTCCAGAGCACCGGGATCTCCGCCCCGTTGAGCACGATCTCGCCCAGCCCCGGATCGTCCCGCGACGGGCGGGGCACCGACCGGACGCACGCGGCGCCGACCAGCGCGACCACGACGATGACGACGGCGCTACGGCGGTCCATAGAGCACCCACTCCGCTCCGCGATCCTTGACGACCAGGTCGTGGGCCAGCGCTCGCGCGTGCCACCCGACGTCCTCGTTGTGTACCAGGGCCCAGGCCGGCGTGACCTGCGGACGGATCAGCATCGGCTCATCGGGGCCGGGCGTGATCTCGTCCGGGGCCTCCTGGTGGTAGCTGTAGACCTGCTCGCGCCCCGAGAAGAGGTGCACGGTGTGCCAGCCGGCGGCGACCGACGCGTCGTCGGGGACCTGATCGGCGAGCCGGTGGGCCTCCAGGACCCGGTCGTGCTGCTGCCACCAGGGGGCGATCTCCTCGCTCACGTAGCGGTTCCAGCGGCCGTACACGACCTCGTCGGGCCCGATCTTCAACCCGGTGAACGTCAGCGTCTCGGCCACCGCGAGGACGACGAGCACGGCGATCGCGTGACCCGGCCGCGACCCGGCCATCCGCCACAGCCGGGTCCAGCCGATGGCCGCCGCCGCCGCGACGATGCCCGCCGCGGGGGCTGCCCAGTGGATGTAGGGGCCCTCGTAGACCGCCCACTCCGCCGGCTGCGTGAACAGGTAGGCGAACAGCGGGAGGGTGGCGATCAGCACCTCGGGAGCGAACAGCGCGCCCAGCCCGATGGGGATCATCCAGCCGGCGAGGTACGACAGCCGCCGCGGCAGCAGCTCGCCGGCGCTGGTGCCCCAGCCGCCGTCGATCGCCTCGCCGCCGCCCATCCCGAGCAGCGTCCGGATCCACTCGTCGGGCCGGATGTAGAAGGTGGCGTTGCTCCGCAGCAGCGTCGTCAGGACGACGAACACGACGGCCGCGGCGGCGAGTCGGATCGCGATCGAGCGGCGCTCGGCCCGGCGCTCGTCGCGCCACCACCACGCCGCAAAGCAGAGCCCGAGCACGAGCAGCGGCACCTCCTCGCGCGACATGCAGGCCGCCAGCGCCCACGCGAACGCCTCCGTGTGCTTCGCTTCCCGCAGCGCCGCGGCGGTCATCACGAGCAGCGGCAGCGCGAACAGGAGCGGCCGGAAGTCGGCCATCGCCATCCGCCACAGCGGCCACCAGGCGAGGTACAGCCACGCCCCCGCGGCGGCGGCCAGGGGGGCGCCGCCTTCGGCTCGAACGAGTCGGTAGATGCCGAACGCACCCAGCGCGATGACGGTCGACTGCACCGCGAACATCGTCGTGAAGCCGGGCGCGACCTTGTAGAAGGGCACCACGATCAGGATGATCGGCTCGAAGTGCGTCTCCGCGAACAGCCCCGGAAGCTCGTGATAGGTCGAGCTCTGGCGATACCCGTTGCCCTGGGCGGTGTTCCAGACCAGCCCGTGGAAGAAGGTGACGTCGAAGGGCCACTCGCTCATCAGCCCCATCGCCTTGGCGCGCGCCAGGACCGTGTGCACCACGGCGAACACGGCGGCGCCGATCGCCACCAGGCCTCGGGACAGGGCGACGTGTCGGTCCGCCATCGCTCAAGGCTGTCCGGCCGGTGGTCGGCGGTCAAGCGGACGTGCGCGCTGCTCGTCCTGCTGGTCAGCTGCGGGGGGGGCGGGGGCGAGGAGCCGACCCCGGTCGCGGCGTCGGGGCCGACGTGCGACAGCGAGGAGATCCGGGAGGCCCGCCAGGCGCTGATGGAGGCCGCCGGCCTGCCGGCCCGTCGCCCCCCGCCCCCGGAGGTGGAGTTGCTGGAGAAGCAGGCGGGCCCGAACCGGGGCTACTCGATCACCGCCGTGCGCTGGACCCACGGCGAGGTGCCGGGGGACCGGGTGCACGGCCTGCTGACGCTCCCCGATCCGCCGCCCGACCGTCCGCTCCCGCTGCTCGTCAACGTGCACGGCCACTGGGAGGCGGGGGTCGAGGCGGGCGAGGTGCTGTTCCGATCGGAGCTCTTCGCGCTGCGCGGCTGGGCGGTGCTGTCCGTCTCCACCCGGGGCGCCGAGCTGGGGGATGAGCCGGTGCCTCCCTGGCGGGCCGCCCACTTCAGCGACGGGCTCTACGGCGAGATGCGGGGCCGACGAACCGGCCGCACCCCCCTGGGCTGGAACGTGGTCGCCGCCTGGGGCGGCATCGACGCTGCGCTCGCGGGCCGGCTGGGGCCGTCGATCGACCGGGAGCAGGTCGCGATCTCCGGCTTCTCGGGGGGCGTCGAGCAGGCGGTCGCCGTCGCCACCACCGACCCTCGGATCGGCGGCGTCGTCATCGGCTCCTTCGAGTACGCGTTCGGCAGTCAGGACGGGGCGGCCGGCTGCTCCTGCGGGACCGTGCCCGGCGGGCACGATCCGGAGAGGAGGGCGCGCTGGCTGTCGCTCGCGGCCTGCCGGCCGGGGGCGCCGCCCCGCCCCCGCGCCACCCTGGCGTGGGACGGTCAGCCCCAGACCGGGCTCGCCTCGGGGCTCAGCTCCCTCGGCGCCACGGTCCGGGGCACCGACGGTGAGCACGGGATCAACCGTCCGATGTCGGCCGCTTCCTGGTCATTCCTCGAGGCTCACTTGAGGGGTGGGGCGGTGCCTGCGGGCGAGGAGGACGCCGCCCGGGAGGCCGCGGCGCAGGCGTGGGATCACTTCTCTCCGTCGCTGCGATCAAAGCTCCACCCGGACTCGGCGCCGCCGGGTGTGCACGAGCAGGGGGCGGATCCGACCCGGGCGGGGATCGAGGTCGCCCCCGAACGGGCGCGCACCCTCCTGCGGCTGAACGACGGCGCGTGGGATGAGCAGGTGGCCCTCGCCGAGCGTCGCCTGGACGTGACCCCGGCGATCGGCTCGGCGGACGGCCGCGGCTGGGTGGTGGTGGTCGCGGACACCCCGGATCGGGCGACGGCGGAGCCGTTCGACTACATCGAGCCGGGCCTCGACGGGCAGCCGGTGGAGACGCTCTCGTCGATGGACCGGTCGGCGTCCGTCGCGGTGGTCCGGCCGCGCACCTCCGGGGGGCAGGTTCGCGACGAGCGGCTGGCCCGGTGGGCGGCGGAGCGCGGCCTGGCGCCCCTGGGCATCGCGGTGGAGGACGCGCTCGCGGCGGCCGAGGCGCTCGCCGCCCGGCCGGAGGTGGACCGGGCGAAGATCGGCTGGGTGGGCGTCGGCGCCGGCGCCCCCGTCGCCGCCTGGGCCGCCGCGCTCGGGGGCGGAGCGTCCCCCGTCGTGCTGGTCGACGCGCCGGTGACGCTGTGGGCTCCCGGTCCGACGTCGTCGGACGAGCAGGTCGACCTGCGGCCCTGGCCGCTGTGGCTGTTCGCGCCGATCCGACAGGGCGTCGCCCTGGACCCCTGGATGGCGGCCGCCAACCTCGGCGATCGCGCCCGCTGGGTGAGCCCCCGGGGCGGAGACGGCCAGCCGACCGACGGCCCGCTCCCGGCGGGACGGAGTCACCCCGACGTGGCGAGCGCCCTCCGCTGATCTCGGGTCCGCGGGCTCCGGTGGCCTCGGGGCCCGATACAATCACGCCCTCGATTACGGAGCCTCCCCATGAGCCAACCCACCGACCCGGCGCCCGACTCCCGCTTCAAGACCGGCATCGCCCTCGCCCTCCTCCTCGCGGTCCTCGCCCTGGTGCAGGCGCTGATGGTGTTCCGCGTGTCGCTCCAGAACTCCGAGGACATCAACTCGCTGAGCGAGACGGTGGTGGACGTCGGCCGGGCGGTGGTCGAGGCCGAGGGCCGGGCGGACGTCGATCCCGAGTCGGACGAGCGCATCCGGGTCCTGGAGGAGCGCGTCGCGGCCCTGGAGTACGCCGCGCGCGCGAGCGCCGGAGGCGGCCCCAACGTCTACACCCGGGTCGTCACCTCCGAGCCGTACCACATCGACAAGATCTACCCGTCGATGCTCGGCCCCTTCGGCAACCAGGTCGTGCAGCTCATCGACGGCGCCGAGCCGGAGCTGGTCTGGCTCATCGGCTACGAGACCGAGGTGATCGGCGGCGAGACCGACGAGACGCAGTCCCAGGAGTGGATGTGTCACGTCAACCTCGACCTCGTCGCGGCGGCGGACCACAACGAGCGGTTCTCCCACTCGGGCCAGCTGCTCCAGGGTCGCCTCTTCTCGCTGTCCCAGGGTCAGCAGAACCTGAGGCTGCCGCCGGGCTTCGGCGTGCCGATGATGTCGGACGAGAAGATGTACGTGGCGACCCAGGTGCTCAACCTCAACGAGCCGGAGGTCGACATCACGGTCCGTCAGCGCGTCACCCTGACGTTCGTGCGTGACGCCGAGCTGACGGCGCCGATGAAGCCGCTGTTCCTCCGCCCGGTGCAGGGCATGAAGGTGCTCGAGGGCGGCGCCGGGGCTCACTTCGGGATCGCGGACGACGAGGCGATGGGGGACGAGTACGGGCCCGGCTGCGCGATCGGCGCGTCGGCCGACGGCGCCGCGCCGTGGGAGGTCGCCGACGAGCAGGGACGCACGTTCACGCCCCACTGGGTCGTGGAGCCCGGTCGGGAGGTCAGCCACACCAACGTCACGCGCTACCTGCAGCTGCCCTTCGACACGACGGTGCACTTCATCGCGGTGCACCTCCACCCCTGGGCCGAGTCGCTGAAGCTCGTGGACCTGACCGCGGGTGAGACGGTGTTCGAGGCGGGAACCGAGCTGCCGAGCGACCGGCTCGGGCTCGATCGGGTCGACTACCTCGCGAGCCACGAGGGGCTGCGCCTGTACAAGGACCACCAGTACGAGCTGGTGTCGGTCTACGACAACAAGTCGACCGAGAACAGCGACGCGATGGCGTCGATGTTCCTGTACATGGCGGACGAGGCGTGGCGGCGGCCGGTCGGCCTGTAGCGGCAGCTCCCGTCAGCGGCCGCCGGGCTCGATGACGATCAGCCGAGCCGGTCCCAGGTACGCGACGGATCGCGCCGCCCCACCGGCGACGGCGAGCTCCCCCAGCGCGGACGGGTCTCCGGCCGGCCGGAGCGGGTCCGCAGCCGCGAACAGCAGGTGCACCGAGCGGTCGGCCGCGAGCCACCCCGCCAGCGCCTCCCGCAGCGCGGCCCCGTGCTCGTCGTCGCGCAGCCCGGTCGACGGGACGAAGTAGACCTCCCCGCCCGAGAAGAGGTGGCCGCGGCCGGGGAAGGGGGCGTCCCGGGCCGTGAAGTCGCCGATCCGCGACGGCGGCAGCGCCGCCATGGCGGGATCTCGGTGCAGCGGGTCGTCGTTGGGGTAGGGGGTGTCCCACAGGTAGACCAGCACGTCGCCCTCGCCCCAGCGCTCGGCGAGGTGGTCCTCCAGCGCCGCGGGGTCGGCCGCGTCCGCCGGGGCCGACGTCCAGCCTGCCGGCGCCGCCGCCCGGGCCCCCGCGGCGAGCAGCCACGGCGCGAGCAGCAGCCCCAGGGCGATCCGGAGCCGGCGGTCGGCCACCCCGAACCCCAGCCCGAGGAGCGCCAACTGGCACCACGCGACGTGGACCCAGTAGGGCGTCTGGCCGACGTCCGTCGCCGCCGTGAGGTGTCCCGCGAGCACCGCGGTGGCGCCCCCCGCGAGCAGCGCGAGCGCGGTGACGGCAGCGGCGCGGGTGCGCTCGTCGCGGACGGCCAGGGCCGTCGCCACCCCGGTCGCCGCGGCGAGGGCGCCGAAGGTCCAGGCCGAGCCGAACCGCCCGTCCCAGGCGGTCCACAGTTGCTGGGCGATCTCGGTCGCCTGCAGCCGATCGTTGTGGAACGCCTGGGTGCGGCCGCCGCGGGCGCCGAGCGCGGCCGCGAGCACCGGACCCGCCACGACGAACGCGATCCCGAGGGCCGCCGACGGTCGCCAGCGGCGGGTGACCAGGGTCGCGATCAGCGCCCCCCCCAGGAGCGCGGCGGCGAAGAAGTGGGCATGCAGCGCGACCGCCGCGCACCCCCCCAACGCGGCCGCCGCCCGCCGGCTGGCCGGGTCCGTCCAGGCCGCGTGCAGCGCCGCTGTCGTCGCCGCCATCGCCGCGAGGAAGAGCGGGTAGTTGTTCAGCTCCAGGCCGTAGTGCACGCCGTGGGGCGCCACCGCCGCGACGCCGGAGAACAGGACCGCGCCGGCCGGCCCCGCGGCCCGGCCGACCCACCAGGCGCCGACGCCGATCCCGCCGACGCTCAGGACCAGCGACAGGAGGAGCGCCGCCCGGGCGCTGAGCCCGCCGGCGAGCAGGCCGGCGCTGAGCAGGGCGTGCTGGGGCGGGTGCAGACCGACCAGCCGCGTCCACGGCAGCGCGCCGCTCGCCAGGTCGTCGCGGATCGGGAAGACGTTGGCCAGGTAGTCGATCGCCCAGTAGTCCCAGGCGACGGGCAGCCGCGCCCAGCGCGCGGCGGCGGCGACGATCAGGAGGATCGCGAGGGCGAGGACCTCGGTCCGGACGTGGCGCGACGGCACCTCGGGATCGTAGAACGCCTGCGATGACGACGTGGCTCACGGAGGTCTGGCCCTGGCTCCTGCTCGGCGGGTTCGCCGCGGCGTTCGGCGTCTACCTCGCGGTGGTGCTGCGCGACGCGGACGACCTGGACCAGCCGGAGCGGGGCCTCGCCGACGCGATGGAGCGCCGAAAGGCCGCGCGCTCTCCGCGCGCCACGCCTGCGAAGAAGGCGCGCCCGAAGTCGAAGCAGGCTCGGGTCAAGCAGAAGCAGCCGCGAGTGCGGACGAAGCAGCCGCGGGAGACCCCCGCGCCGTCGACGGCTCCACCGCCGCCCGTGCTCCGGCCGCCGGCGGGCTCGGTCGCCTCCTCGACGTCGGCCGGCGGCGGGATGGACCCCTCCCGGCTGCTCCGCACCCTCGACGAGGGGCCGGACGTCCGGCGACAGGCGGCCGCCAAGGCGCTGTCCATCCCGTTCGCCGGCTCGGGGGACTCCGAGATCGGGTTGGCCCTCGTCGAGCTCTTCCGGAGGACCGACGTCGGCGACTCGGTCCGGGCGGAGGCGTACGTCGCCCTGCGGGTCGTGATCGGCGAGGACCTGGAGTGGGAGCAGGAGCTCGCCGTCCGCCAGCGGTTCCCCGAGGGCGTCGACCTCGACTGGGTCGACCAGGTCGACGCCGACCTCGCCCTCTGACCCGACCCGCTCGGGTAGCCTGCGCGTCCATGCGTTCCCGCCTCCGCCTGATCACCGCCCTGGTCGCCTTGCTGGCGCTCGCGGCCTGCGCGACGGTCGGCGCGCGGCGGACGGCGAACCAGGGCGATCCGGTGCAGCTGGAGACGTTCGAGTACGTCCACGCCCGGATCGCGGCGACGTACCCGGATCCGGAGATGCGGGGGCTCGACTGGGACGGCTTCCGCGAAGAGCTGCTGCCGGCGGCCCGCGCCGCCCGGACCGCGGACGAGCTTCGGCCGGTCCTGCTCGACCTGCTGTCCCGCCTCGGGGAGTCGCACTTCGCGGTCATGCCGCCGCACTCCTACGAGACGCTGCACGGTCGGGAGGACGAGGAGCCCGACGACGAGGAGCCGGCGGTCGCCGCGGACGAAGAGGCTGCCGGCGCCGCCGAACCGGCCCCGGCGGGGGCGGCCGAGGAGGAGCGGGCCGGGGACGCGGAGGCCGCCACCTCCGAGCCGGAGCCGGAGCCGGAGGAGCCCGGGCCGGCCGACCTCGA
The DNA here is from genome assembly GCA_964416435.1 of uncultured Rickettsiales bacterium. Lineage (GTDB taxonomy): Bacteria > Myxococcota_A > UBA796 > UBA9615 > UBA9615 > CAYQEG01. Next base: position 40,277 of record CAYQEG010000021.1, on the reverse strand, counting down.
TCCCGACACCCCCGGCGGGGTCGGTGTGGACCTGAGCACCGTGGCGGGACGGGTGCTCGTGCGTCGGGTCGAGCCCGGCTCCCCCGCCGACGAGGCGGGCATCACCGCGGGCTGGACCGTCGACCGGGTCGGTCGGAGGTCGGCTGCGTCGCTGTTCGAGCTGCTCGAGAACTCCGAGCTGGACCTCTACCCGGAGCTCCCCGCCGACGCGCTGCTCGGTCGCCTCGAGGGACGCCCGGGGAGCCGGGTCGAGCTGGAGCTGCGGGACGCCGACGACGCCGCCCAGGTGGTGGAGCTGACCCGCGCGCCCCAGACCGGGGAGCTGGTCAGGTTCGGCCACATGCCGGCGATGGTCGCGCGGGCGTGGCAGCGGCTGGCCGCCGACGGCCGGGTCGGGATCGTCGGCTTCAACGTGTTCCTGCCCGCCGTAACGTCGGAGTACGACGCCGCCATGCGGGCGTTCGGCGAGGCCGGCGTCGCCGGCGTCGTGGTGGACCTCCGGGGGAACCCGGGCGGGATCGGCCTGATGGTCGCCGGCATGAGCGGCTGGTTCGTCGGCGACCGGGACGCCGTGCTCGCGACGATGACGACCCGCGAGTCGACCCTCCGGTTCAAGCCCAACCCGCGGCCGAAGTCCCAGCGGCTGCACGGGCGGCTCGCGATCCTGATCGACGGCGGCTCCGCGAGCACGAGCGAGGTCTTCGCCGTGGGGCTGCAACAGATCGGCCGTGCCCGCGTATTCGGCACGACCTCTGCCGGCATGGCCCTGCCGTCGATGTTCGAGGCGCTGCCCAACGGGGACGTGCTCCAGTTCGCCAACGCGGACCTGGTGGGCCCCGACGGAGAGCGGATCGAGGGGCGCGGCGTGGCGCCGGACGAGGTCGTCGAGCTGACCCGCGAGGATCTGCTCGCCGGTCGTGACCCCGTACTGGACCGGGCCGTCGCCTGGGTCCTGGAAGGAGCGGACGAGTGAGGAACTGGATGCGCATCCTGGTGATCGCGATCGCCCTGGCCTTCGGCAGCATGGCGGCCGGGCCGACCCCCCTGGGCGAGGCTGTCGCCGCCAAGGCGAAGAAGGGGAAGAAGGGGAAGAAGGGGAAGAAGGCGAGCAAGGGGGCCGAGAGCGCCCTCCCCGACGGCCGCGCGCTGAGCGAGCGCGTCATCGAGCTGACCCGCGTCCAGCTGCTGGAGGAGAAGACCAACTACGTCATGAAGGGCCGCTTCGAGATGCCCGCCCAGGGCATCACGGGCACGCTGCTGATCGTCGCCCAGGCGCCCGACACCACCTGGACGCTCGTGAGCATCCCGGGCATCGGGGAGATGCTCGAGGGCTTCGACGGCACCCACGCGTGGTCGCTCGACCCCGTGCAGGGGCCGCGCATCAAGTCGGCCGAAGAGACGGCCCACTCCCGGTGGTCGGCGGACTTCGACGGGGCGTCGAACCTGACCCGCTTCACCGAGATCGTCACCGAGGGGCAGGTCGAGTTCGCGGGGGAGCCAGCGTGGCGCGTGCGCATGGAGCGGCAGGACCTGCCGCCCCGCTGGTACTACCTGAGCGTCGACACGGGCCTGGAGCTGGGCGTCGAGAGCACCTCGACCACCGCGATGGGGGACATGACGTCCGTGGTCCGATTCGAGGAGTACGTCGAGATGGAGGGCATGCTCATGCCCCGCCGGATGACCACGGAGGCCAGCGGCATGACGCAGGTCATCGTCGTCGAGAGCTTCGAGACCGACGTCGCCGAGCTGCCGAGCACCGCGATGCCGCCGGAGGTCGCCGAGCTGCTCGAGGAGTGAGCGGGGCGACAGGCGGCTATGCCGCTACACGCTCCTAGGCGTCGCCCTGCTGCTGGGCCTTGCGGACCTCGGCGGCCTTGCGCTGCTCCGCCTGGATGCGCTTGCGCAGGTCCTTGCGGAACTGCTTGGACTGGGGGCCGACGGCCCGGCTGGCCGCCTCCTTGAACCGCACCACCGCGCCGTCGTGATCGCCGGAGGCGCTCGCGACCGCGCCCAGGTGCTCCAGGATCCGCAGCTCGCGACCGCGATCCTTGGCGGTGCGGGCCAGCGCCAGCGCCTCTTCGAAGGTCGCCTGTCCGGCGGCGTTGTCGCCCTGGGACAGCTTCACCTGGCCGATGTTGAACAGGATCTCGGGCTGCAGGGAGACGTTGCCCTCGGACTCCGCCGCGGCGCGGGCGGCCTGCAGGAAGTCGAGCCCCTCCTCGTTCTTGCCCGAGAGCACCGAGAACAGGCCGCAGTGGTACAGGTCGACGCTCTCGCCCGCCCCCTTGGCGACCTCCCGGGTCAGCTCGAGCGCGTGGCGCGCCATCTCCAGCGCGGCGACGTGGTTCCCCCGGGCGGCCTCGGCCTGGCAGAGCAGCCGCGCCGCGATGCGCTCGCGGGTGGGCGCCCGCAGGGCCCGGCTCATCTCCAGGGTGCGCTCCAGGAGCGGCGCGAGGGTCTTCCCCTCGCCGAGCATCATCCCGCACTCGCCGCGGTTGAGCATCGCCTCCAGGGACAGCACCAGGTTGCCGGCCTGCTCGCTCAGCTCGACCGCGACCTGGAAGCAGCGGTTGGCCTGGGGGACCAGGCCGCGCCGCTTGAGGAGCAGCCCGTGGATGTACTGGGAGTGGGCCCGCACGGGCGGGATGTTGGACGCCTTGTCGGCCCGCTTGACGTAGGCCTCGGCCCCCTTGGCGTCGCCCATGTTGAGGGCGACCATGGCCAGCTGGTTGAGGGTCTCGCCGGCGCGGGTCTTGTCGCCGAGCTCGTCGAACGCGGCGAGGGCCTCCTCGCCGGCGTTGCGCGCGCCGCCGAAGTCGCCCTGGCGGATCCCCAGGCGGCACCGCAGCAGGCCCAGCCAGGCCAGGGTGCCGGCGTCGTCGATGCTGGTCGCCCAGGCGGCGGCCCGGTCGATGGCGGCGTTCGCCTGCTCGATGCTCGACGCGTTGACGGCGCGGTCGGCCAGCCGGGTGTGGATCAGCCGCACCAGGCCGTCGGGGAACGGGGAGTCGTCGAAGCGCTCGGCGACCTGGAGCGCGAACTCGGACAGCTCGGGTCGGTCCGAGCCGACCGCGAGCCCGAGCATGTTCCGGGCGCCCCGCCGCTCGTCGGCCCAGGTGAACAGGCGGGCCGACCGGCTGACGTACTCGAAGGCGGCCGGCGCGTACGACTGCATCATCACCGTGGCGAGGCCCCGGGCGACCTGCTGCGGCTTGGCCTTGAACCCCTCGGGCGGGTGATCGCGGAACCAGTCCCGCCAGAAGTCGTAGCGGAACCGGTACGTCCAGGTGCCCAGCCCCTGGTGGTACTCGCCCTCCTCCACGAGGTGGGGCATGGCGTCCAGGGCGTCGTCGACGTCGTCTTCGCCCAGCTGGAGGACCGAGCGGACCGCGGCGGCGGAGAAAGTGCGCCCCTCCACCGCGGCGACGTGCAGCACGCGCTCGAGCAGCCGCTCGTCGGGTCGCTCCTCGTCGCCGTCGCTCTCCTCGTCCTCGTCGTCCTCCTCCACGGGCAGCGGGACGAGCACGTCGAGGTCGACCTCGTCCAGGTCGGACAGGGAGTAGCCCTTGTCGTTCCACCGGATCGTGTCGTCCTCCTCCAGCGCGTCGAGGAGCTCGTGCAGGGTGTGGGGGTGCCCGCCGCTGAGCTCGTGGAGGCGGGCGGTGAGGTCCAGCGGGAAGCTGTTGGGGCGGTAGGTGTCCTCGAGCAGCTCGCCGACCTGCTCCGCCGTCAGGGGCGGCAACTCGACCGGCTCGCCATCGCCGAACAGCGCGTTGACGAAGCTGAGCGGGCCGGGCAGGGACTCCTCCACGCCGGGGGTCTCGAAGTACAGGTTCTCGCCGGGGGAGACGAGGAACAGGACCTTCCAGTTGCGGGCCCGGGCCCGGCCGAGGAGGGCGGACAGGAAGACCCAGAACGAGGGGCTGGTGACGCAGCCCAACTCTTGCAGGTCGATGATCCAGCGGCTGCGAGGGCCGACGACGTCGAACGCGTACAGCAGCGCGAGCCAGGGGTTGTCCCGCGGGAGCTTGATCTGGAAGTCGCCGGACGCCGCCGTCCGCACGCCGCGGACGTTGCTCGCGATGTCGCCCAGCCAGCCCGAGACGCGCTCGTCCCCGGCGTCCTCGCCCGCCGCCTCCAGCACGTCCGCGACGTCTTCGTCGAACCCCTTGCCGCGGCCGAGGCCGGCGACCAGCGCGCCGTAGACGCGCATCAGGGTGCGGACTCCGTCGTCCGTCGGCAGGGCGCGGATTCGCAGCGCGGTGACCTGCTCCTTGCGGTCGGCGAGCGCGGCGATCAGCTGATCGACGGCCGTCTTGCGGCCGGAGCCGGGGGAGCCGGCGAGGATGGCCGCGCGGGGCCCCTCCTGCGACGCCTCGAAGGCGGCTACGAGGCGGTCCGTTACGTCACGGTGGCCGACCGTCGGGCGATCCGAGCGTTGGTTCATGATCTCTCCATCCGCGGTGCTTCGCGCTGTCCGTCCACCCCGCGCGGGTCGAATCCGCGTCGGCTCCCGGACGGAAGGCAGCGGATGATAGTGCGCCGCCCAGCGCGAAGCCACCGGCGGACCGGTCCCACCCTCGTTTAGGATGACGCGATGTGCGCCCCGTCCCTGCGTCCGCTCCTCCTCGGCGGCTTCGCCGTCGCGCTGATCGCGGCGGGCGGCAGCTTCGCGGGCCCCGACGAGCGCGCTGCGGCGCTCTGCCCCCCGGACATGGTCTTCGTGCCGGGCGGAGCGTTCGAGGCCGGCGCGACGGGGGAGGAGGTCGGCCTGCCCCCGGTCAACCCGGACATCGTGCGCGCGCCACGCCCCCGCGGCACGTTCGAGACCGAGGGGGTGTGCATCGACCAGACGGAGTGGCCCGGCGTCGGCCGCCGCCCCATCGCCGACGTCACCTGGGTGCAGGCCCGGGTCGCTTGCGAGGCGGCCGGCAAGCGACTGTGCAGCGAGAACGAGTGGGTCAAGGCGTGCGGCGGGGTGCTCGGCTGGCTGCGCCCCTACGGCGACCAGCACGTCGTCGGTCTCTGCCACGCCGATCTCGAAGAGGGGCGCTACGACGAGGTGCGGCCGGCCGGCAGCGTGGCGACCTGTCGGTCGCCCTACGGCACCTTCGACCAGGAGGGCAACGTCAGCGAGTGGGTGGAGGACCGGCGCGAGGCGGGCCACCCCGACCGCTGGGTGCTCGGCGGCACCATGTGGCCGGGCGTCTACGGGGCCGGATGCCAGGCCCGTCACGCGCACCCCCAGATGGCCCCCGTCGCCGGCGACGACGGCTTCCGGTGCTGTCGGGAGCCCGGCCTTTGATCGCCCCGCGGTGGTCGCGCGGCCTCGGGGTCGTCGGCGTCGCCGCGCTGCTCGCCGCCCCCGCCGCCGCCGCGACCCTCGAGGTCCCCGGCGACCACCCGACCGTGGCCGACGCGTTGGCCGTCGCGGTCCCCTGCGACGTGGTGCTCGTCGCCGAGGGCGACTGGGACGCCGGCGTGGTCGTGGAGGCCGGGGTGACGCTGCGCGCCGCGGGGGAGGGGGCGATCCTGCGCGGGGCGGGGGCCGACGCGGCCGTGGAGCTGGACAACGGCGGGCGGCTGGAGGGCTTCACGGTGACCGACGCGGACGTCGGCGTGCGGGTGGTCGGCAGCGGCAACGTGGTGCAGGACACGATCGTCGGCGCGGTCGACGTCGGCTTCGAGGTGCTGCTGGCCCAGGTCTGGCTCCGGGGCGTCCGGGTGGAGCCGGGGGTGCAGACGGGGGTCTCGATCACCCTCGGTCACGCCTGGCTCCACGACGTCGACATCGAAGGGGCGACCGTCGGCGTCTCGGTCTACGAGGGTCGCTTCGCGTTGCTGGGCGGGGTCGTGCGCGGCTGCGGCACCGGCCTGCTGGCCCGGCGGTCCGAGGGCTCCGTCACGTCGGTCGGGCTGCAGGACAACGACGTCGGCTTCTCCCTCCGGGGCCCCGGCGAGGGGGTGGTGGTGCAGGACTGCGCCGTCGTCGACAACGCGCTGGGGGGCCAGGTCGTCGACGGGGAGCCCCGGATCCTGGACAACACCTTCGAGGGCAACACCGTCGGCCTGGCGACGACCTTCGCCGGGGCCGAGGTGCTCGCCAACCGCTTCGTGGACTCCGGCCTCGCGGCGGTCTCCGAGGGGATCGGCAGCGCGTCCCTGATCGCCAACAACCGCCTGGTGGGCGGCGGGATCGGCCTCGAGGTGCTCCTGGCGGACTCCCACGCCCACAACAACACCGTCGAAGCGGCCGACGCCGGCTCGGTGGTGGTGGGCGGCGGGCCGACGCTCGTCGGCAACGTCTTCGCCGACGGGGACACCGGCCTGGACCTGCAGGGCGGCGACGCGATCCACGGATACAACCTGTACTGGGCCAACGTCGTCGACCTGGACGGCGCTGCGGGCGACGGCACCAACAGCTTCGGCGACCCCCTGCTCGACCCGGACGGGCTCCCGGGCGCAGGTTCGGCGGTCATCGACGCCTCCAGCCCGCTCCCCTACTACGAGGACGTGATCGGCGGCCGCGGGGACGCCGGCTGGACCGGGGGCCCTCGGGCCGACGAGGGCTACGCGTTCCTCGGGGAGTCGCCGCCGTGGGCCGAGGAGCCTGCGCCCGTCGACACCCCGGAGGGGGAGTCGGTGCACCTGATCGGGGTGTTCGGGGATCCCAAGGACGACCCGCTCCTCGTCCGTTCGGACGTCGACCCCGACGACGGCCTTCAGTACTGCGACTCGTTCAACGGCTCGGTGGACTTCACGCCGCCGGACGACGGCCCCTGGACCGTCGCCTTCCGGGCCGAGGACAGCGAGGGCTTCGTCGTGTTCAGCGAGGTCGTGGTGCAGGCGAGCAACCAGCCGCCGGAGCTCGTCGCGACAGTGGAGGACGACGCCGCGGAGGGGAGCGAGGTGCTGCTGTTCACCGAGGTCAGCGACCCCTCGACCCTCGACACCTTCACCGTCGACGTCGACTTCGACGGGGACGGCGCCTGGGACGCCGAGGGGCTGGAGCCCGGCTTCGCCGGCTGGACCCCGCCCCAGTCGGGTGACTGGAGCCTCGTGGTCCGCGTCACCGACGACGACGGCGGCGAGGCGACCGCCGCGGTCCCGGTGGACGTCGCCAACCTGCCGCCGTTCCTGCTGACCCCGCTGCCGCCCGAGGAGCTGACGGTGGGGGACTCGATCGACCTCGAGCTGACGGTCGACGACCCGTCCCCGCTCGACGTGGTGACGGCGTCGCTGGTCGATCCGCCCGAGGGGATGAGCCTCCAGGGGCTCCGCCTGCGCTGGACGCCGCGGCCCGACCAGCTGGGCGCGCACCCCTACATCGTGCAGCTGGTGGACTCCGACGGCGGCGAGGCGACCTACCCGCTGTTCGTCGCGGTGTTCGACCCGGACGCGGCCGGCGGCTGCGGCTGCGGGGTCGCCGGGTCCGGGGGACCGGGGCTGCTGCTCCTGCTGGTCGCGGCGGCCGCCCGGCGGAGGCGGCCGTGAGGTTCGCGCTCGTCGCGGCGCTGCTCCTCGTCGTCCCCGCGTCGGCGGGGGCGGCGACGATCGAGGTGCCCGGGCACTACCCCACGATCGGCGACGCGCTCGTCGTGGCCGACCGCTGCGACGTCGTCGAGGTGGACGGCGGGCTGTACGTCGAGACCGTGGTGGTGCCCGAGGGGGTGACGCTCCGGGCGGTCGGCGATGCCACGATCGACGCCGGCGGCGAGGACGAAGGGGGCGCGCCGTACTCGCCGGTGGTGCGGCTCGAGCCCGGCGCCCGGCTGGAGGGGTTCGAGCTGCAGAACGAGTCTGCGCCGGGCGGGATCGGCGTCGAGGTGTTCGGCTTCGCGTCGGTGCACGGCACCACCCTGCGGTACCTCGACATCGGCGTGGACGTGCAGGAGGCGCAGGCGTGGGTGTCGGGGGTGACGATCGAGGGCGTGTCGTTCGAGCAGGGGGTCCGGGCCGTCGACGCGACCGTCTGGCTGGACGACCTGTCGGTCGATCACGCGGACGTCTGCGTCGACCTGTTCCAGACCGGCCTGCGGGTCGAGGGGGGCAGCCTGCACGGCTGCGACCAGGGGATCGTGGCGGCCGGATCGTCGGGCGAGATCACCGACCTGACCGTGACCGAGGCGGGGGTCGGCGTGCAGCTCGCAGGCGGGGCCGTGACCCTGCAGGCGAGCGAGGTCGGCGGCTGCGCCGTCGGCGTGCAGGTGCTGCAGGGCGCCCCCGAGTTGCTCGACAACGACCTCGTCGGCAACGGGTACGGGATCGTGACGCTGTTCTCTGCGGCCGAGATCGTCGGCAACCGGATCGGCGGCTCGACCCACGCGGCGGTGGTCGACGGACTCGGCAGCGCGTCCCGGATCGCGAACAACTCGATGTTCGGCGGCGGCGCCGGGCTGGAGCTGAGCGGCTCGGACGCGACGGTGCACAACAACGTGGTCGTCGGCGGCGAGCGGGCCGCGCTGGTGCGCCAGGGTGGAGCCGTCGTGGTCGGCAACGTGCTCCTGGAGGTCGACGTGGGGCTGGAGATCGTCGACTCGCCCGGCGCCACCCACGGGTTCAACCTGTACTGGGAGGCGCTGACGCCGCTGCTCGGCGCGTCGGACGACGGGAGCAACCGGTTCGAGGATCCGTTGCTCGGGGGCGACCTGCTCCCGCTGGCCGCCTCCCCCGTTGTGGACGCCGGCCCCACCGATCCGCTGTACGACGACCTGGACGGCAGCCGCAACGACATCGGCCTCGGCGGGGGCCCCCGGGCGATGGACGGCTACGTGCCCGACCCCGACGGCCCGCCGGTGGCCGGTCCCCAGCCGCCCCACGAGATCGACGAGGCGATCGGGGGGTGGGTCGTGCTGTCCGACGTCAGCGACCCGCGCGGGGATCCGCTCGAGCTCCGGAGCGACATCGACCCCGACGGTGGCCTGCAGTACTGCGACGGGGTGGGGGACAGCGTGCAGTTCGTGCCGCCGGACGACGGGGAGTACGCGGTGCACTTCTCCGTGATCGACTCCGAGGGGAACGAGCTGCTCGTCGAGGTGCCGGTCATAGGCCGGAACCTCCCGCCGGAGGTCGCCTTCGAGCTCGCCGCCGATCCCGCGGAGGGCGCCGCGGTGGATCTCTTCGTGGTCGCCTCGGACCCGTCGGACGAGGACGTCGTCACGATCGACGTCGACGTGGACGGCGACGGCGAGTACGAGCAGACGGAGCTGCCGCCAGGCTTCGTGGAGTGGACCCCGCTGCAGTCCGGACCGGTGGTCCTGTCCGTCCGCGCGGTGGATGACGACGGAGGCGAGGCGGTCGCGTCCCAGGAGGTCGACGTCGCCAACCTGCCGCCGGTCCTGCTCCCCCCGCTGCCGCCGACCGAGCTCACCGTCGGCGACGTGCTCGGGGCGCCCCTGCAGGTGCACGACCCGGGCCCCCTGGACACGGTCACCCTGGAGCTGGTCGACCCCCCCGAGGGCATGCGGCTGGACGACCGCGAGCTGTCCTGGACCCCGGTCGCGGGGCAGGGCGGGCTGCACTCGTTCGACCTGCTGCTGCGCGACAGCGACGGCGCCGAGACGGTCGTGGGCCTCAGGATCGCGGTCTACGAGGTGGCGGGCGCCGGCTGTGGCTGTTCGTCCGCCGCGCCCCGGGGTGGAGGGCTGCTGCTGCTGCTCATCGCAGCCGGGCGACGCCCTCGAGCACGGCGGCGCGATCGGGGCCCGTGATCCGCTCGGCCGCGGCGAGCCCTTCGGCCCCCCGCAGCGCCAACCCCAGCCCCAGCCCCCGCGCGACGTTTCGCCGATCCGGCGCCGGGACGTGGGACAGGACCGCGTGCCACGTCCCCGGGCGGTCCCACGCGAAGACCGCGAGCGACCAGCCGAGGTTCTCGTGCATCAGGGTGCGCTCGTCGGCCCCCGGGAGGTGGGCCGCCAGCCAGCGTTCACGCCGCTGCACCAGGCCGACCGGGTCCAGCGGCGGCGGCAGGTCGGAGATCAGCGGGTCGTCGGCGGCGCCGACCGCCGTGGCGAAGCCGAACCCGACCGTCCGGCCGGGCCCGCGGGCGGACAGGAATCGGTTGACCCAGGGCGCCTCGTCGTAGGTGACCTGGCCGATGTCCTCGGCCAGCCAGTCCGCCGGGCGGTACTCGGAGAACCCGGCCCGCCGCTCGGGCCGGATCAGGGACGTCTGCAGGGCGGCGCCGGGGCCGAGGGCGAGCACCAGCGCTGCGATCGCGACGAGCCGCGGGCCCGTTCGAATCCACCACCAGGCCAGGGCGAGCGCCACCCCGAGCAGCACGATCGGCCAGATCGGCAGCAGGTACCGCTGGGGCACGAACGGCGCCCGGGGGGCGAGCGCCGCGACCGTCAGGACGTGCACCAGAGGCGCCGCGAGCAGCAGCCCGACGCCCGTGCCCAGGACGTTCAGGCGGTGGGGGAGGGCCCACAGCGCGAGGACCAGCGAGCACAGCAGCCCAGCGGTCGTGACCGCGTTCAGCGCCCCCCGCGCGTCCGCCGACGCGATGGTGGCCGAGCCCCAGGCGTGCACCGGCAGCAGGCCCGCCAGGGTCGTGCCCAGCTGGCCGGCCCGCGGCTCCGCGAGCAGCTCCAGGGGAGAGCTGCCCGCGGTCTCGACGACCGAAGCGCTGAGCCCCCCGGTCAGCCACAGCACCGCCGTCAGGGTCGTCACCCCGCCGACGAGGAGCCACGCGGTCAGCCCGATCCAGGCGGATCCGCCCTGCTCCCGCGACGCCACGCGTCGGTCCCACACCCACCCCGCCGCGATGGCCGCGACGGCGGGCGCGACCAGCAGGTCGGCCCCCGCCACGAGGCCCAGCAGGCCGCCCGCGACCACCGCGTCCCCCCGCCCCCGGAGGCGACCGGAGACCAGCGCCCAGGTCGCCAGCCCGAGCCCCGCGGCGGCCTCGGGGTGGCTGCCCCAGGGCACGACCGAGCCGCCGAGGAAGCCCGCCGGGGGGAGGGCGAGCAGCGCCGCGACGATGAACGCGGCCCGGCGGCCTCCCAGGTGGTAGCCGACGAGCGTCCACGCCAGGAGCCCGATCATCTGGACGAGGATGCCGACCAGCTTGAGCGCGAAGTAGCTCCCGTCGGCGCCGAACGGGACCACGAGGGCGGCGTACGCCAGGGAGACCGGCAGGTAGGCGCCGTGGGGGGCGTTGGTCCCCGCCCGGGCGTACCAGAGGAGGCGCTCGACGCTCGGCGGCCCCTCCTGCACCCACTCGTCGCCGATGGCCATGAGCTTGACCTCCGCGGCGTCGGGCTGGGACAGCCGATCCGCGGCGGTGAGCACGAGCAGGAGGCGCAGGACGACGAAGCCGGCGGCGAGCAGGACCAGGTGGCGCCGGCTCACGGGAGTGGTCCGAGCCTCAGATCAGCCAGAAGACGAGGCAGGCGATGCCGGACAGGACCGCCGTGCCGACGAACGTAGAGGTCCACAGCAGGATCACGCCCCGCTGGATGTCTTCGGGCACGATCGGCTCGACGATGCCGTCGGGGGTCTGGGTGCGGGCCAGCCCCAGCCCTTCGGAGACGGCCTGGCCCATCCGTTGGATCGGGCTGCGTCCCCGGCTGTTGAAGTAGCCGGCCATCGCCTTGGCCCGCTTGCCCCCCGCCAGGGGGATCACCGCGTACAACGACAGCACCCCCAGCCAGGAGGCGGGCAGGGTCAGCCAGCGTTCGGTGCGTTGAGCGCCGGCCCACAGCGGATCGTCGGGACGATCGCTGGCCCGGCCGTAGTTCGCGATGAGATGCACGCAGGCCGCAGACGCGCCGACCCCCATGCCGAAGAGGGTCCCCCAGAAGGCGATGAGGAGCGCCACTTCGATGGTGCTCCCGGCGAGCCGGGTGACGGTCGCCCGGGCGAGCGCCTCGGGGGAGTCGTCCTCGGGCTTGCCGTCCAGGTAGTCCACCCACGCCCGGGCGGACTCGGGGTGCCCGCTGAGCAGGCCGCGGAGCACGTCCAGGCCGGCGCCCGCGCGCCGCCGGGCGCCCATCAGCAGGAAGAACCCGATGGTCCAGATGACGAAGCGGCCAGCGTGGGAGTGGCTCAGGATCCAGGACGCCTGGGTCGCGAGCCAACCCATGGCGAACGCGCCCAGCCCGATCCACAGGACGAGCAGATCACCCGCGCGCTGCTGGTGCTCCGGCATGCCGGTGCGGAAGACGAACTCGAGCCGAGCGCACGCGCGATCGACGAGCCGCGGCACGAACGGCCTCCACCGCCGCGTCGAGATGACCGCGTCCAGGCACCACCCGAGGAGCGGCGCCAGACCCATGTACCAGGGAGCGTTCACGCGAGAGGTGAGCTTGCCTGAGGCGTCAGAAGCTCGCTTGGATCAGGAGATTCAAGCCGAGGCGTCGCGCCTGGGCCTCGTCCAGCTGTCGGACGCCGACGCCGCTGTCGGGGTCGGTGACGACCTTGCTGTTGTTGAAGTCCTGGGTGTACGAGACCTCGCCGATGATCGCGAGGATCGAGCTGAGGTGCCACTTGAGCGACGCCTTGCCGCTGATGATCGTGAACGCGCCCTCGATCTCGCTGGGCATGATCTCGTAGTCGTTCGCCTCGCGGATGACCTGCAGCTGGCGGCCGCCGTCGACGCCCTCGGCGGATTGGAACGAGGCCGGCTGCATGATGCCGAGCACCACGCCGGGCGTGATGTGGGCCTGGCTGATGTACCAGTCCCACCAGACCGCGCCGTACACCTGGGGGCTGCGCACGGTGTCCGTCGCGAAGCCGAGGTAGGGCGTCAGGCCGGGCACGTTGAAGACCAGGAAGCTGACGTCGCGGTAGACGACGTCGACGCCGACCCGCATCGACTGGGCGAACCGCGCCTGGGCGAACGCGCCGAACGTGATCGCCTGGTCGAAGTGCAGCTGGTCGGGCTCGTCGGCGTCGATCAGGCTCTGCCACAGCGTCGTGAACTCGAAGCCCACGCCGAAGCCCCACAGCCCCTCGTAGTTGGGGACGATCGTGCGGTTGTAGCTGAAGTTGTCGTAGGTGTTCCGCAGCCCCTTGAGGTCGGGGGAGAGGCCCATCTTGGTGCGCAGCGTCAGCTGCGCGCGCTGGCTGATCCCGAACGCCGTCAGCGGCGTGCTCCGGAAAGGGTCCTGCTGGAAGGTGCCGCGGTAGAAGTAGCCGCCGCCGGCGTCGTACTGGAACTTGAAGTCCCGTCCGAGGTCGAACTTCGGCCCGAGGCCGGCGAGCAGGCCCCAGTAGTTCTCGGTCTCGTTGTTGTCGGCCCGGAGCCGCACCAGCGCCTTGGCGCCGACGAACGCGTAGAAGGGGCCGAGGTCGAGGCTGATCTTGGCGCCGGGCACCGGCCCGCGGTTGCGGGCCCAGATGGTGTTGCCGCCCCAGGTCAGGTCGTACGTGTAGCCGAGGCGGAAGCGGTCGGCGGAGTACGGCCAGGCGGTCAGCTTGAGGCTGGCGCCGGTCTTCTCCTTGTTGAAGAAGAACTGCACGCCGATGTAGCTGCCGTCGTCCCGGAACCGGCCGATCAGCTGGTTGTCGTCGGGGTCGCGGGTCAGCTCGAACTCGGCGACGAACGCGCCCTCCGTCTCCACGAACGGCAGGTAGCCGGCGGAGCTGCCGTACAGCACCAGGTGGGACTCGCTGACGACCGCCTGCTTCTCGGAGTTGAGCCCCTCGAAGAACAGCTCGGGGTACTCGTTGGCCATGCCGAGGTTGGGCGAGCCGTCCTCGTTCCCCGCGAGCAGGTTGTCGTCGCCGACGTAGAAGGTCAGCGTGGTGTTGATGAAGTCGGACCACGTCGGACGCGCGGGCTGCGGCTCCGGGGCCGGGCCGTGCCAGGCCGATCCGGACCCGGCGCTCGGCCAGGGCAAGGACTCGATGACCCCGACGGGCTCGGGCGCGGCCGCCTCCTCCTGGGCGAGCAGCTCCATCAGCCGCTGCACCTGGGCGGGGGACAGCTGGTCCGACTGGTCGTCGTCGTCCTCGTCGTCCGCCTCCCTGGACTCCAGCAGGGCGCGCAGCGCCTCCACTTCGTCCTTGCTCAGCTGACCCGACGGGGCGTCGTCTTCCGCGTCCTCGGCGGCCTCGTCACCCTTGGGGGGCTTGTCCCCCTTGGCGGGCTTGTCGCCCGCCCACGCCGGTGCCGCCATCAGCAGGCACAGAGCAGCCATCCACAAGAGCCGGTACATCCGAGCCCCTTTCCGCGTTTCCGCGTTTCCGCGTCCCAAACGCCGTCGGTCTTCGACAGACCGAACGGTCGAAACTACCGGCTCCCCCAGGTCGCCCAGTCGTCGGTGTTCCGGGGGTTGATGTAGTAGATGTCGAGCTTGTCGTTGACGATGCCGTACAGCTCCGTGACCTCGCCGGCGCCGCCGGTGTCCTCGCTGAACGCGTCGCGGGAGTCCCAGAACTCGGCGCCGATCTGCACGTGGGTGCAGCCCTCGACGGTGTAGTAGCCGAACTCGACCCCATCGGCGTCCTGGTCGACCGTCACGCTGGCGACGGACACCAGCATGCCCTCGTGGCCCTCGCCGATGTCGCAGGCGTCCGTCAGCTCGATGACGGGCACGGGGGCGTCGTCGCCGGTGTCGGTGAGGTCGTCCGCGTTGAAGACGATCAGCTCGGTCTGGCCCCGGTACTCCTCGTTCTCGCCCTCGACGTCGATCACCGAGCCGATCTCCGGCACGTCGAAGTCGGCGCTGGAGATGCCGCTGACGAGGATGCCGCCGAACAGCTCACCGCCGGCGTCCGCCGCGAAGAAGGAGTTGTCGCTCCACCAGGGCGTACCGCTCACGACGACCAGGCCCTCGATCTCGACGTCGCTGTCCTCGTCGATCTCGCGGCAGTTGACGTCGAACACCTCCCCGTCGGCGGCGGCGTCGCAGCCGGGGTAGGTGAAGTCGAGGTCCGTGCCCCAGCGGGGGGCCACGACGGCGTTGCCGAAGTCGGTGAAGACGAGGCCGACGAGGCTGTCGATCGCGTAGTCGGCCTGCACGTCGGCGTAGTAGAAGAGCGAGTCGATGATGACGTCGTCGGCCTCCCACTCCCAGTAGTTGTCCCAGCCGCCGGCGCTCTGCGCCGTCACGTCGGTCAGCTCGACGAGGATCCCCTCGAGGGACGCGTCGGCGAAGCCGGCCTCCAGCTCGCTGGCGTCCACCGGGTGGGGCGTCGGCATCGAGCCGCCGCCGTTGCTCAGGATGTCGGCCGCCGCGGTGACGCGGACCTCGTTGAAGCCGAAGGGCTGGTCGAACGTGCCGGTCACCTCGACCTCGTCGCCCACGCCGACGTCCGCGTCGTCCAGCGCCTCGACGACGTCGGGGAACGTGAACACCTGCATGCCGGTGTTGGGGCCGCTTCCGTCCTGGATCCAGAAGCGCGCCTCGTTGTCGTCCTCGTCCGAGTCGAACGGGGTGGTGATGACGCCGGTGACGATCACCGGGGTGCCGATGTCGACGTTGCCCGCGTTGAGGTCGCCGATCGTCGACTCGATCGGGTCGCCGGTGGCGTCGTCGTCGTCGTCGGTGGCGTCGTCGTCGTCGCTGGGGCCGGGCCCGATCGGGCCACAGGCGACCAGCGGAAGGGCGAGGGAGAGGAGGAGGGTAAGCAGTCGAAGGTTCATCAGGGTTCCTGGTGCTCGTGGAGGGAGTACGGCACGCCCTCGCAGGTGGCGATGTCTCGGTAGTACTCGTGGGGTGCGTGGCGCGGCCCGGACAGGGGCCGCTCCATCAGCTCGGCGCAGTCGGCCGGGCGATGCTCTTCGGGGAAGTCGAGGCAGCTGCGCACGTCCACAATCCAGGGCGGATCGGCGGGCGCGGTGTGGCGCAGCACCCCGACGAGGTAGTCCAGCTCGACGGGCGGCGGCGGGGCGCCCCCTTCACAGTCGAACCGGAAGGACGGCACGGTGTTGATGTTGACGACCGACATGCGGGCGTCGCCGCCGCCGCAGCTGCCGGCGAGGCGGACGGGCCACTGGCCGAACTCGATGTAGTCCTGGCAGTCGGAGGCGCGGACGAAGTCGCTGACCAGCCCCTCGATGCGGACCACCGACGCCTCGTAGGCCTCCATCTCCCGGTCGTCGCAGACGATCGACGGGTCGAGGAGGAGCGGCTCGCCCGGGCTGTGCCCGAACGAGTCGACGTCGTACGTCGGGAACTGCATCTCGGTGTAGCCGATGAACTCGCTGACGATGCCGGCCAGCGCGCTGAGGCGGGCGCCGACCTGGATCCCGCCCTCGGGGCGGCTGAACGTGAAGACGAACAGCGAGTTGAACGAGCCGTCGGGGGAGTCCTGGTCGGTGACGTAGAAGCCGTCGTTGGTGACGGTGGTGACGATCAGCGACCGGGGGTTGGAGTCGCCCCAGGCCCGGACCGGCACGTACTGCCGGGTCAGCGGGGACTCGTCGTCGGCCCCTTCGGGCTCCTGGAGCTGGGAGATCGTCGGCTTGTCGATGTGCACCGCGGCCGCCGCGCCGGTGGCGAACGTGGCGCCCTGGCGCCCGATCCCAGTGTCGCCTTCGTCGGAGACCCAGATCCGCAGCACGTCGAACGCCTTGCCGATGCGCACCGTCGTCGTCGCCTCGCCGCCGCGCACCTGCACGACGGCGTCGGACTCCAGCGCGCCCGGGGTCGCGTGCACGGTCACCTCGCCGTCCCAGTCCAGCGCTTCGCGGTCGTGCCCGATCGCGCGGATGCTCAGCTCGTACGCGCGGGCGTCGATCTGAAACGGGGCGGGCGACGCCGGGTCGAGGCCCTGCGGCGCGCCGACGTGCTCCACCTCGAAGAACAGCGGCCCGTCGGTGCGGGACGCGTCGACCGTCGGGGTGCACGCCCCGAGCAGGGCGATCGAGGCGATCGCGAGGAGGCAGCGGCCCATCACAACCTCGGCGTGATGCGGCCGTCCCCGTCGGGGTAGGCCTCGTTGATCGGCACCGTGTCGCCCTCGCCGAGCTCGAGCATGAAGAACTGCACGGCGTCCCGCATCGAGATGCCCGAGTCCTCCTGGGTGGTGTTGTTCTCAAGCACGAAGAAGCCGGAGCCGCCCTGGGCGATGTAGTTGTTGGTCGCCAGCTCGTAGGACTCGGTCGGCTGCACGGGGCGGCCGCACGCGCGGGCGGAGCAGATCTCCGACGGGTCCTCGCAGTCGTCGTCGACCTCGCAGGGGGCCCACGACCCGCCGACCGTCACGTCCAGACCGACGCTGTTGGTGCAGTCCATGACGAACCGGGCGGAGCTGATCTGGGCCTGGGCGTTGCAGCCGCGGGTCGCCGAGCGGAGCGCCACGTAGTCGAACAGCGCCTGCACCTCGCTCCCGGACAGGAACATGGTGGTGATGGTGTTGTCGAACGGCAGCACGTTGAACATCTCTTCGACGGTGATGTCGTGGCGATCCTGGCCGTCGGCGGGGCCCTGGATGTCGGTCCGGATGCCGAGGCTGTTGGTCATGCCGAAGTCGGTCTCGATGCCGGCGCGGTACTGCATAGCCTCGACCACCAGGTTGCCGAGGGGGGAGTCGCCGCCGTCGGCCCCGAACCGGCGGACCCGCTGGGTCGAGAAGCCGACCAGCTGGTCCAGGTCCATCTCGTCCTCGAGCTGCCGCTCGTAGTCCTCGAGCAGGTCGAGCATGTCGGGGTCCGGCTCGATGGTGGCGTCCAGCGGCACGAGCTTGTTGTCGTGGGCGATGATGTCGCCGTCGAGCACCACCAGGTCGACCCGCTGCACGTACTTGGCGAAGGCGCCGGCGGCGGTGACGATCACCCGCTTGCCGGGCACGACCTCGCTCTCGACGACCTTTACGGGGTCGAGGGCAACATGCAGGTGGCCGCCGACCACTATGTCGACGTGAGGGTTGGTGCGCGCGATCTCCTCGTCGTCGTCGAGCCCCAGGTGGGTGATCACGACGACGAGGTCGACCTGGGGGTCCAGCAGGGCGGCGTAGTGCTCGACCGTGCTCAGCGTGTCGCGCGCCTGCACGTCCATGGAGTTGTCGGCTTCGTGGATCGACGTGATGGACGACAGGTTCCCCATGCCGATGACGCCGACCTTCAGCCCGTCGACGTCGTAGATGGCGTAGGGGTCGATCAGCGAGTCCAGGCGGGTGTTCCAGGGGTCGTCCGAGCTGGCGAAGTCGTAGTTGGCCGCGAGCGTGCGGAAGCCGGCCCACTTCTCGAGCTGGGTGGCGTAGTTGCGGGCCCCGCGGTCGAACTCGTGGTTGCCGGCGACGACCCCGTCGACGCCGAACTCGGTCATCACCCGCAGCTCCACCTCGCCGCCGAAGACGTTGAAGATCGGCGCCCCCTGGAAGCAGTCCCCGCTGTCCAGGTGCAGGACCCGGCCCGCCTCGGCCCGCTCCTCCTTGAGCACCGTGGCCATCACCGCGGCGCCGCCGTAGGGGCCGCGCCCCTCCTCGAGGCCGAGCTCGCGGTCGGTGAACTGCGGGACCATGTCGTACGGGATGAGGCGGCTGTGCAGGTCGGACGTGTGCAGGATCGTCAGCCGCACCGGGACGCCGTCCAGGTCGGGGGCGCCGGCGTCCGGCAGGCAGCCGGAGAGCAGCAGAAGCGCTATAGCGGTAGCGAACCTCACGTCGGACGGCTCTCTACACGCCCGCAGGGCCCGCGGCAAGGCGTCAGCCATGCCCTGACGCGTCCGGGGCGGCAACCCTTGACATGTGGGGCCTCCGCGGGTCTTATTCCGCCGCTTCGAAGTCAGGCGACCGTAACGGCGACGTCACTCGATCGTCTCCTGGTCCGCAGAAAGGCACGTACATGAGCCCTCGCCGCCTCCGTGGCCTTGCCGCCGCCGCGCTCGTCTCTGCGCTGTTGCTCCCGGCAGGCCCTGCCGCCGCGTCGTGGTTGCAGCCTCACACCCGGCAGGAGCGCGTCCCCATCGCCGAGGTGGAGCGCCCCCTGGTGATCGGCAAGTCCTGGTTCGTCTTCGACCTGGACTTCAGCTTCAAGCAGTCGACCAGCCACTTCACGGGCAGCGGCCCGGTGAACATCGGGCTGACCGAAGGCACGAACTGGGAAGCCGAGAAGAACGACGGCCGGTGGACCTACCGGCGGTGGGAGCTCGGCATCGGCTGGGGCTTCTCGCGCAACCTGGACATCTACGTCCGGGTGCCGATCATCTGGGGGTCCGTCTGGAACTCCCGGATGTACATGGAGGACGGGGTCACCCCCGATCCGATCCAGGGGGCCGGCCTCGGTGACCTGGTCGGTGGCTTCCGCTACCAGTTCCTGCGCAACGTCTCGCCGGAGGGGCGCTTCAGCAACTCCCTCATCGGCGGCCTGCAGCTCCGGTTCCCGACCGGCTTCGAGTCGCCCGGCAGCTACATCCCCGGCCCCAACAACGTCGTCACGGTCATCACCGGCACCGGCACCTGGGGCGTCGACCTGAACGCCCGCTTCAAGCAGCAGCTGGCGATCGTGGCCCTCGAGGTGGGCGCCGGCTTCACCTGGAACCCGACCGGCACGGTCATGTACCTGGTCGAGAACGTCGAGAACCAGGGCAACCAGCACCTCGACCCGGGCGACGTCATCCACGCCAACGTGGCCGCCACGGTCCAGTTCTTCGACAACCTCGCGTTCCGCGCGGACCTGTTCCTGGACTACCGCTTCCGCACCCGCTGGGGCAGCACCACCAACAGCTTCCCCGCCTGCAAGGAGTGCGCGGTCATCCCCGACAGCAACGGTCTGTACATGGACGTGCAGGCTCGCCTGATCAGCGACTTCAACGCCCACCTCGGGCTCGACGCCTACTTCAAGTACACGCTCGGCGGGCGCCACAACTTCCTGTGGCCGCTCGAAGAGATCAGCCCGTCCCGCGGCTGGACCGCCGGCGCCAACATCGCCTACCGGTTCTAGGAGACGACGACGTGACGAACCTCCGCCCACTCGCGGTCGCCGCCCTGCTCCTGCCTCTCCTCGTCGTCGCTGCCCCCAGCGACGCCGACGCGAAGCTCGCCTTCTTCAGGAACTACCCGGACCTGAAGTGGAACGTCATCAAGACGGAGCACTTCAACGTCTTCTACCCGGAGAGTCGGGACCCCGACTCCGAGCACTACATCGACGCGGACTTCACGGCCCGCAAGACGGCCTACGTGGCCGAGGAGATGTATCCGCTCATCTGCGGGCAGTTCAACTACTACCTGGACGAGACGGTCAACATCGTCATGCTCGACCAGACCGACAGCCTGACGGGCTACACGGTCCCGAGCTTCGACTGGATCGTCGTCAGCGGTCGTCACTCCGACCTGCTGTGGCGGCTTCGCGGCCACCACGACTGGATCCGGAACGTGATGTATCACGAGTTCGCCCACGTGGTTTCCCTCAAGGCGGACCAGATCTTCGCGGAGGAGGCGTTCGGCGCCGTGGTCGGCGCGCGCTGGAGCGACGGCCGGATCAACACCACCGCGACCGGCAGCGCGTTCATCTCCAAGGGTGACCCCTGGTTCTGGGTCGAGGGCGGCGCCGAGTACTACACCGACGTCGCGGGCATCAACACCTGGACCTCCAACCGGGACATGCGCATGCGCATGGACGTCCTGGAGGACATGGCCCTCAACCTCGACGACATGGGTGACTACTTCGGGTCGCACGGCGGCTTCGACGGCAACCGGCACTACCTGTCCGGCTACAGCTTCGCGCTGTACCTCGAGGAGCGCTTCGGCGAGGGCGTCTACCAGTCGTTCGCGCTCAACCGCGAGGAGTCCGGCTGGACCCCCAACTGGCTCTCCGTCATGGAGGACACCCTCAACATCTCCGCCGACGAGCTGTACGCCGACTGGCAGACCTGGGCCGCCAGCAAGTACGAGGCGGTCCGCGACGGCGTCATGGAGGACCCGGCGATCGGCGAGCGCGTCGCGCACTCGCTGCCCTACTTCGAGTCCCTCAACCCCGACTCGGTCGAGCAGGTCGCGGTCATCAAGGACTTCAAGGGGAACGACAAGTACAAGTGGCGCGGCGACCGCGAGAAGCTCGGCGTCTACGCCTGGGGCCAGCGGTTCTCCGACGACGGCCAGGTCTGGGGCCGGGTGAAGCCCTGGCGTGGCTTCGAGCTGCGCTGGGCGGCCGAAGAGACCTACGCGGTGTTCAACCCCGACCGGCCCTTCGAGGCGACCGAGGATTCGATCACGAAGGCCGAGCGCGGCGAGAGCGGCAAGATCCTGTCGCTGCCGGTGGGCATCGAGGCGTCGTGGTTCGACTTCTCCCCCGACGGCACGAAGATCGTCTTCGTCTGCCACGAGGACTTCCCGCAGAGCAAGGCGGAGTCGAAGGGCACGCTGCCGACGGCCCGGACCATGGACCTGGACGGGTACCGCTGGAACCGGCTGTGCACCCTCGACCTGCAGGGCAACAAGGAGGCGATCACCGCCGAGATGATCGAGCACTTCGGGTACGACCCGATGGAGCGGGACCGCCTCTCGGTCGAGATGCAGCGCCGCAACATCACGCCCCCCGAGGACAAGGACAAGGACAAGAAGGGCAAGAAGTGGGGCCTGCGCCACTGGATCGACTGGGGCGCCAGCGACGAGTACCTGTGGGGCTACGAGTTCCTCGGTGACCTCGACCGCGTCGCCTACCCCGCGTGGTCGCCCGACGGCGCCACGATCGCCCTCATCCGCTACGAGGACGCCAACCAGGAGATCTGGTTGATGGACCTCGCCTCCGGAGAGGCGAAGCAGATCACCAACTTCGACGACGGCACCCGGATCGAGATGATCGACTGGTCGCCCGACGGCAAGCAGCTGGTCGCCGGCGTCTACCGCTGGAACATGCAGGACATCTACGTCTTCGACACCGACGGCAACGGCCGCCCGCTGACGAAGGATCGGTTCGAGGACCGCGACCCCCACTGGGGCCACGACGGGAACATCTACTTCACGTCCGACCGCGTCGGCGGCATCTACAACGTGTTCCGCATCGACCCGAGGCTGGAGCCGGGCCGGCTCGACCGTGACCTCGACGGCATCCTGGACGCCGACGACGCCTGCCCCGAGGAGCGGGAGACCCGCAACCTCTACCGCGACAGCGACGGCTGCCCCGACGGCATCCCCGTTCGCGTCACCGCGGACAAGATCGAGATCGACGACAAGGTCTTCTTCGAGCTCGACAAGGCGATCATCAAGGGCGAGTCCCACGAGCTGCTGGGCGCGGTCGCCCGGGTGCTCAACGACAACCCCCAGATCCTGACCGTCGAGGTGGCCGGCCACACCGACAGCCAGGGTGACGCCGAGTACAACCAGGAGCTGTCCGAGCGGCGCGCCCAGGCGGTCGTCGACTTCCTGACCAGCCGCGGCGTCGACGCGGGTCGCCTGACCTCCGCCGGCTACGGCCAGACGGTGCCGTTGGTCGAGAGCGAGGACGAGGAGGCGTTCGCCGCCAACCGGCGCGTCGAGTTCGTCATCACCTC
This sequence comes from uncultured Rickettsiales bacterium, assembly GCA_964416435.1. Classification (GTDB taxonomy): domain Bacteria; phylum Myxococcota_A; class UBA796; order UBA9615; family UBA9615; genus CAYQEG01. The sequence continues at coordinate 17,895 of CAYQEG010000021.1, read as the reverse complement.
CCAGGAAGAGGTCAGCGAGATCGTCGAGCAGGGCGCCGGCACGGAGATCGGCGGCACGGGCCGGACCGACATCGCCGAGGACGTCCTCGGGGTCTCCGACAAGCAGGCTTGCGGCGAAGGGCCGGAGGCCGAAGCGCTGCGCAACGCCTACCTCGTGCAGCTGACCAACGTGGTCTCGGGCGCGTTCACGCCGGCCCTGACCCCCGGTGGCAACCTGCTCTACAGCAACTACACCCCCTGGGGCTGGCAGGACTGGGGGCTCAACTGCTCCGCGTTCCACAACCAGGTGGTCGACGACACGTCCCTCGTCATCGCCGAAGAGGACTACGGCCTGACGGTGCCGCAGGAGGTCTACCCGGACTACTCCACGGTGACCTCGCCGGTGCCGGTGCACGCCGCCTTCTGGCGCAACCCGATCATCATCCCGATCATCGAGATCGCGAACGTCTCGCTGACCCACATCGGCCTGAACGTGGCGGTCTACTTCAGCGTGTCGGACGCGCTGGACACCAACCAGCTCAGCTTCTACTTCCAGGCGGGCGAGGCGCTGCGCGGCCAGATCTTCTACCGGAACGCCCGGCACTGGCCGATCTTCTACGCCGCGGTCGTCGCCGGACTCTTCAAGTTCGACTACGGCTTCAACATCGACGACGACGGCGACCCCCGCACGACCGACGACCAGTTCCTGATGGACTTCAAGCAGGGCTACACGTTCATCGGCGGCGGCGGCACCATGCAGCTGCCGTTCGCGCGGGGTGTGTTCGACGTCTACTTGAACACCTTCAACTACGGCACCGCGCTCAAGACGACGACGTCGGGCAAGAAGTGGCGTCCGCTCAACTTCCGCAGCATCAACGGCGCGTCGTTCCAGCTGCGCAGCCCGGGCATCGCCCGCCAGTTCAGCCGGGGCGCCCCGCCCAACCCGCGCGGCGGCCGTGGCCTCAGCTTCAGCTGGTCCCTCGCCTTCGTGGCTCCGCTCGATGAAGCGACCTCCGGCGTCGACCCCGACGACGGCCAGGTCTTCAGCAGCTACCACTTCAACGAGTTCCACATCGACTACATCGAGTACGTCAAGATCCCGATCAAGAAGCCCAACGGCGAGGACGCGGGGCACACCCTGCAGCTCGGCCTCGAGCTCGGGTTCGTCGACCGGAACGTGCCGTACCAGGACGAGCTGCGCGGCGGCGCCAGCGGCGGCTTCAACCGCACCAACGTGCTGCAGAACAACACCACCTTCAGCGGCTACGAGCCCTACTCCCTGGCCGGTGAGACCTCGGCGCTGCTCAACCTGCAGTACCGCTTCCCGATCATCCGCAACATCGACACCAAGGTCGGCCCCTTCTACCTGGAGTCGATCCACGCGCAGGTGTTCGGCACCGTCGGCAACTTCTGGTCCTACCGCGTCAAGGACGACGCCCAGACCACCGAGCTCTTCGGCGAGACGATCCTCGCCGACGAGGAGGACGCCGAGGGCGGCGGGCTCGACAAGGCCGGCACCGGCGTCGTGCGCGAGTGGCCGGGCATGGTCGCGAGCGAGAACGGCTGGCCGGTCCTCGCCGACGTGGGCCTCGAGGTCCGCTTCGCCATGAACATGTTCAACCGTTCGCCCTGGTACTCCTCGGTGCGTGTCTCCTACGGGTTCATGGGGGTCAGCGGCCGCGGCGACGTCGACGGCGACGGCATCTACACGAACAGCAGCGACCCGACGCTGAACAACCGCTCGGACGACCGGGAGCCCGCAGGGTTCCGGTTCCTGATCAGCATCGGCAACGGCTGGTAGGGGAGACGACGTGAAGAAGCTCCTGATTCTGCTCCTCCTGTCGGCCTCGGTGGCGCTCGCGCTGCCGGGCTGCGCGCGAGACACCGGCGACGCCGGCGTCAAGCCCATCGGCGTCGGCTACGACCCGGGCGACCTGTTCCCCGGCCCCGAAGAGCGCGGCGGCGTGATCGACCTCGTGCTGGTCGAGACCCGCGGCACCAACCTCGACTTCGGCGTCACCGGCTTCTTCGGCAGCTCCGGCGCCTTCGAGCCCGGCGACCCGATGAGCGCCATCCTCGGCTGGGGCTGGTTCTTCTCCCCCGCGCTGCTCGCGGCGGACGAGTACTCCGGCCTGAGCCCCAAGGGCCCCGACCTGCTCGACGAGTGCTTCGTGCAGCAGGACACCAACGGTCCGCTGGGCTCGTTCGACACGGTGGACGTGGGTGACGAGCTCGTCTTCACCAACGCCCACGAGGACCCGGCGGAGCGCACGTCCTTCTCGATGCCGCGCAACCCGCAGGACTACCCGCTGAACACCTCCAGCGTGTTCATCTACTACGTCGGCACCCAGCCGCACCGCATCGACGACCCGCTGCTCCCCGACAACTGGGCGTTCGGGCAGGACGTGCAGATGCAGTTCACCGGCGCGCTGCCGCCGGAGGGGGCGCCGGTCCCGTCGATCCCGCTGCCGTCGGACGCGGCCGACGAGCGCGTCGGCAAGGAGTCGGGCAACCCCAGCGTCTTCACGCCCGAGGAGCTGCTCGGCCTCGCCACCAGCAACCGGCTGGACGAAGCCGGCCAGGTCGACGTCCGCTTCGCGCCGCTGTCGCCCGGTCAGCCCAACCCCCTGGCCAACGACGGCGTGCTGCACGTGACGTGGGACGCCCCGGTCGAGGAGTCGGACTCCTTCGTGACCATCGGCATCCTGCTGCTCGGTGAGGCCGAGGGCGAGCAGATCAGCGACGCGTTCGGCAACCCCGACTTCTGCATCGGCGCGGAGGCGCTGCCGGTCGAGGGCGAGCGGGACGAGGCGTGGTTCGTCGACTACTTCACCCGCAAGGAGCAGTGGTGTGACGCCGGCTACGAGCCGGACCTGGAGCTGGGCAACGACGAGTTCGGCCTGGACATCGAGGGCGAGGACACCTGCCACGACGAGCTGGACAACGACGACTCCGGCACCTGTGACGAGGGCGGCTGCTTCGCCGCCGACGGCGTCACCTGGCTGCCGCCCGACGGCGACTGCGCTCGCCACGGCTACCAGACGAGCACCTGCGGCACCGACGGCCTGTGCCGCCCGGTCGGCGGCGACCGCGGCTTCGAGGGCCACATGGCCGAGTTGCTCTGCACCGCCGACGACGACGGCGACTTCGTCGTGCCGGCGGACCAGATCACCGCCCTGATGGGCGCGGTCGACCCCAGCGCGGTCGCCGGCGCGGTGCTCAAGGTCGCGCGCATCTCCGAGACGCTGATCGACGTGCCGATGGTGCGCGACCCGATCGGCAACGAGAACGACATCAACCCGGTCCGGCTCCGCGCTTCGCAGGTGGTGCACGGCCGCTTCGACTGGGGGGAGTGATCATGCTCCGCCGCTTTGCTCTTCTGCTGCTGGCGCTCCTGCTGCTGCCGGCCTGCATCAACAAGACGCCCTACTTCGGGGAGGACGGCCCGTCGCTCGACGGCGTCGACCCCCAGTGGGAGAACGGCAACCTCGGCGGTGAGCACGTGCTCGGCCTGGTGGTCGACATCAACGACCTGACCGAGGAGGAGCAGGACCTCATCGAGCCCTACGTGGTGACGGTCCAGGGCGACTTCGCCGACTGCGAGGACCCGGCGCTTCAGTTCGGCAGCCGCGCGGTGACGATCCTGGACGTGCGCTCCGACGCCGTCCAGGTGCTCGCGCCTCCCGGCCCGGTGCGCGGCGGCACGGTCGACATCAGCGTGACCTGCGCCAGCGGGGCCAGCTTCCTGGCGGACGCCTACGACTACGTGCTGGGCGACGTCAGCGACGCCGATCACTACGAGGGTGGCGTCCTGGTGGATGAGGACGGCGACCCGATCCGCCGCATGGCCCCGATCTTCGAGAACGAGTACGCCTCGTTCACGCTCTTCTACACGGCGGCGCCGTTCATCAACCTGCCCGAGCCCCAGGGCTACGGCTTCTTCTTCGACCAGCCCGCTCCGCGCGCGTCGCTCTTCTACGGCGGCAACCCTGGCCTCGTGTACGCCGGCGAGGACATCGACGAGCTGGCCAGCCTGGCGGTGCCGGCGCAGGTCCCCGAGGTCAACTACGAGGCCCCCGAGCAGGGCGACCGCATCCGCGCGGGCAGCCAGATCCGGTTCTTCCGGCAGCGCGACACGTCCGAGGCGAACGAGCCGCTGACCCGGTACGGGCGCAAGGCCCCGCTGAGCAATCCGCTCGCGCCGGACCCCTACCAGCCGCTGCCCGACGGCGACCAGGGCGTGTTCAACCGCCACGGCGTCTGGTTCGGCGTCCCGTTCGACGACAGCGAGGGCGTGCAGCGGGTGCGCTTCCTGCGGGTCGGCAACGACGTGGGCCGGGTCTGCAACCCGTTCAACCCCGAGGATCCGGTCCTCGAGGGCTGCACCGGGGACGAGGCCAACGACGACTCGATCAACGACCTGCGGATCCCGCTGGCGTTCAGCGACCGCTGGTTCGAGCCGGAGTTCCCGTCCATCGAGTCCCTGCGCGACGTCTACCCCCACGTCGCTCCGGAGCTGCTGGCGTTCGCCGAGTGCGACGAGGGCGGCGGCACCGAGGACGAGTGCAGCGCGGGCCTGGGCATCGACCTGCCGTCGGGCACCTACGACAACGTGTTCATCTGCCGTGCGTTCGACGAGGCGGAGGAGTTTCCGTGGTACCGGGGCCAGGACACCGACTCGACCTTCGACGACGGCATGTGCCTGATCGTCGAGACCATCGGCGAGCTCGAGATCGAGCAGGGCGCGACGTACATCGACATCCCCGAGGTCGCCTGGGGCAAGTGGACCCTGGACGAGGACAACAACTTCTACGACGGGCTCGTCGACGACCGCTACGAAGGTGTCGGTGAGAACGTGATGGTCCGCGACGAGGTGGTCTTCATCTCGTACGACGAGGGCTTCTACCGGGGCAACCGGGTGCCGGGCAAGAACCCCGAGATGGAGTTCCCGGTCGAGACGCCTTACCCGATGGGCTACGCCTGCGAGGACGGGTCCGGCGACATCCGCGATCGCGCCGAGTGCGACGAGGACGAGACGGTGGTCGCGTCCTTCGACGACTACCCGTACATCATCGTGCCCAACGTCGAGTCCGGGACCCTGCAGGACGGCTTCACCACCGGCGTGCCCGCGCCCGACGACGACCGCGTCTTCTTCGGCTTCCCAGCGCTGCTGCCGATGCCCGGCGAAGACCCGATCAACTGGACCCACCCGCTGCCCGACGGCTTCGACAGCGACGGCTGGGACGACACCTACTTCATGTTCACCCTCGAGGTGCGCGACCTGGACCGCCCCGGCGGCCTGGACAACAGCGCGGTGTGGCGCGCCACGGCGTTCGGCTGGGCCGACGACGGCCAGATCACGTTCCCCGCGGAGTCCCTGGCGACGCTGCCCCCGGTCGGGGACGCCTTCCGACCCGACGCCGAGAACCAGCGCGGCGGCAACCTGCTCGGCATCGTGCGCCTGCAGGTGCACCGCACGGCGGCCTGGAACATGGGCGAGGGCTTCTCCAACGAGGACGGCCGGTCGGTGTTCGACGTGAACACCGAGTGGCAGTACTACTTCCAGAACCAGCACAGCTGCTACGACGGCATGGACAACGACGGCGACGGCCTCTGCGACGCCCCCGACAGCAACGGCCTCGGCCGCTGCACGGGCGAGGACGGCGAGCGGCTCGACCCCGACCCGGCCTGCGAGGTCGAGGACGCCGAGTACGAGACCGCGATCTGCCAGGACTCCGAGGACAACGACAGCGACGGCTTCGTCGACATGGACGACCCCGACTGCGACGACCCCAACGACGTGGACGAGGCGGCCTCCTGCAACGACGACGTCGACAACGACGGCGACGGCTGGACCGACTGGCCCAACGACCCCGGCTGCACCGAGGCCCAGTCCAGCGACGAGGGTGGCTTCACCTACGCCAGCGACTGCAACAACAGCATCGATGACGACGGCGACGGCCGGATCGACGCCGACGACGCCGGCTGCGAAGACGCCCTGGACGACGAGGCGGGTGACACCTGCTCCGACGGCCTGGACAACAACGGCGACGGCTGGATCGACGGCGACGACCTGACCTGCAGCCCCGGGGCCGACTTCGGCGGCGACGAGGTCGAGTACCTGCTCGGCGTCGGCAACGAGTTCGAGTGCAGCTCCCAGGACTTCAACGGCGGCGACCCCATCCCCGCCGACGAGGACGGCGACGGCCTGGCCAACGCCGACGATCCCGACTGCCTGTATGGCTGGGACCCGAGCGGTGAGTCCGAGACCCCCGACCCCTGCCACGACCTGCTCGACAACGACGGCGACGGCTGGATCGACGAAGCCGACCCCCAGTGCCTCGCCGACACGTCGGCCGAGGACAACGGCCCGACGTCCGCGACCGGCAACTGCAACGACGGCGAGGACAACGACGGCGACGGCTGGATGGACGCCGACGATCCCGAGTGCGTCGACGCCGCTACGGACAACGAGGTGCTGCCGATCGGTCCGCTCCAGTGCAACGACGGCGACGACAACGACGGCGACGGTGACGTCGACGCCGACGACGCCGACTGCCCGACCGGCAAGGACAACCACGAAGAGTAGGCCGACCCCGGCGCGCTCCGCTCATGGCACGACTCCACGACAGCATCCTGCTCCGCGGGGTGGGCACGCTCGTCACCTGCGATCCGGAGGTGGGCGAGGGTCCGCTCGGGCTCGTGCGGGACGCCGCGGTGCTCTGCCGGCACGGCCGGATCGAGTGGGTCGGGCCCCAGCGGGACCTGCCGACCGAGACCGGCGAAGAGCCGCTGACCGTCGACGTGGACGGTCACGTGGTCACCCCCGGCCTCATCGACTGCCACACGCACCTGGTCTACGCCGGCGACCGACTCGATGACTTCGAGGCGCGCCTCAACGGGGACAGCTACTCCGCCATCGCGAGCCGAGGCGGTGGGATCCTCAGCACGGTCCGAGCGACCCGGGCCGCGGGGGACGAGATGTTGCTCGACCTCGCGGAGGCGCGGATCGAGCAGGCGGTCGCCCACGGGGTCACCACCGTGGAGGTCAAGAGTGGCTACGGGCTGGACGTCCAGCACGAGATCCGGATGCTGGAGGTGCTCCGGCGGTGCGATCGACGGAGCATCGCCGACGTCGTGCCGACGTTCCTGGGCGCTCACACGCTGCCCGTGGAGTCACGCCGCTCCCAGGCCGCCCGGGATGCCTACGTCGACCTGGTGATCCGGGAGATGCTCCCGCAGATCGTGGAGCGTCGGCTCGCCCGGTTCTGTGACGTGTTCATCGAAGAGGGGGCGTTCACGCTGGCGGAGGGCCGGCGGGTCCTCGAGGCCGCCGCCAACCTCGGGCTGGGCCTCAAGGTGCACGCCGAGCAGCTCACCTACACCGGCGCGGCCGAGCTCGCGGCGGAGCTGGGCGCCGCCTCGGCCGAGCACCTGGAGCAGGTCAGCGACGCGGGCATCCAGGCCCTCGCGGACGCCGGCACGGTGGCAGTGCTGCTGCCGGGCGCGGCGTTCTTCCTCCGGGACGACCTCCCCGACGCGAGGCGGCTGACCGAGGCGGGGGTCCGGGTCGCCGTCGCGACCGACCTGAACCCGGGCAGCTCACCGACGAACAACCTGCTGCTGATGGCGCAGATGGCGGTGCTGGGCTGCCACCTGACGATCGAGCAGGCGCTGCTGAGCGTGACGACCCACGCCGCCGCGGCGCTCGACCTGGACGACCGGGGCACGATCGCCCCGGGGCAGGCGGCGGACCTCGCCCTGTGGCGCTGCCGGGATCCCCGGGAGCTGCTGTATCACCTGGGGATCGCGCCCTGCTCGGGCGTGGTCAAGGGGGGCCGCTACCACCGCGTCGAGGCGCCCCGGCCCGGCCGGCTCCGGATCGGCTGATCGAGGCCCGTGGGTCGGCTTGCGCACCCGGGGCGAATGCATAGACTTACCGCCAGCAGCTAGCCGCTGAGGAGACGTTATGCCCGTACCTGCATTGCTGGTCTGGACCCCAGGTCCCCTCGAGCTGATCGTGCTCCTGGTGATCATCATGATCTTCTTTGGAGTCGGGAAGCTCCCCGAGGTGGGGAAGTCCCTGGGAAGCTCGATCAAGGCCTTCAAGGAAGCCCAGAAGCCCGAAGAGTTGGACGTCACCTCCAAGACCGACGACCTCGAGGTCAAGGCCGAGACCAAGGAAGCCGAGACCGTCACCTGACGACGGCCCGCCGGCCGGCCATCAGCGCCGCTGGCTCTCCAGCACATTCCGGTTGAGCAACGCCATCGCGGCCCGCGCCCGGTCGATGTCGACCGGTACGCCTTCGAGCACCGATCGCTTGAACGCCAGCCCGAACAGCCGCCCGCCGTTGGTCTCCACCGACAGCCGGATCCGCTTGTCCAGCACGTACCGGACGAGCGAGTAGAGGGCGAGGAAGACGAACACGACGCCCCCCACCAGGCCCGCTCCCGAGCCCGCCACGAGAGATCCGGTGAAGAGCGACCAGATCGCCAGCACGCCGCAGATCATGGCGAAGATCAGGGAGCCGATCGGCTTGGCGTAGCCGCTGCTCGTCGATGAGACCGCCGAGGCCGCCATCGCGATCTCCTCCTCTCCGAAGAGGCTGGCGGTCCGGAACCGGACCGACGTCGGCGAGCTCGCGAGGGTGGTGGTGACGTCCAGGCCGGCCATGGTCAGCGCCCAGGCGACGATCCCGGCCCGCCGCCCGACGACCAGCAGCGTGCCGTCCTCCGGCGAGACCTGGAAGTCCTTCAACACGAGGGCCGGCGGCGGCCGCTTGAACAGGTTCATGGTGTCTCCTCCCCAGGGCAGGCCGCCGGCGGAGCGTCGTCCGCCGGGTTCTCTAGCCGGCCATCCAGTCTTCGAGCTCGGCGGCGATCCCGTCGAGATCCAGCGCGACCTCGTGTCGGTCGCCGTCCAGTTCACGCACGATCGTGCCCTGCTCGCTGACGTGGTGGACCGGCAGCTCCTCGGCCGCCTCGATCGGCAGGCGGCGCGCCTCCAGCAACCCGGCCGCGGCTTCCCGCACCGACTCGGCGATCTTGGCGTTGCTGCAGATGTACTGCAGGTGGGGCCGCATCATGTGCGGCACGCAGGACAGCGCGATGTCGATGGGGCAGTAGGGGTTGCAGGCGAGCGCCACCTTGACCCGGTACTGCCGCACCCACTTCGGGTGCCGGAACACCTCGACGAGGTTCTCCGGGTTGGTCGGCCGCATCGCGGCGATCCGGACCACGTCGCGCTCGACGATGCGGGGGTTGTCCAGCAGCAGCCGGATGACCATCGGGTTCTTGTCGAAGAGCAGCCGGTCGAGCTTGAGCCGGTCGGTCTTGCGGGCGTGGGTCTTGCGCCAGCCGAGGCTGATGTCCGGCATCGCGTGGTTCTGCTTCGCCAGGAAGGTGCTGCTCACCTCCCGCATCGCCGGGGACTCCGGCGACAGGAGCATGCGCGCCACTTCGGGCCGCCCTCGTCGCGTCGCCAGTTCGTAGATCCGGCGCACCGGCTGGTAGCCCAGCGCGACGACCAGCGGTCTCGTGGTCGTCAGGTCGAGGAGCACCTCCTGGGCCCGCGAGTTGCGCCGCGCGGCGCGCATGACGAGCCCCTCGAAGATGGCGTACGACAGGTGGGCGTCCATCCGTCCCATACGCCGCACCAGCGCCAGGGCCCGCATCTGGCGGTCCTTGACGGTGAGCAGCCGCTTGACGAACCGGTCGACCTCGCCGCCGGCGTACCGATCGATGCGCCCTCGCAGCGTCGCCAACACGAGGTTGCGCGCGGCGGCGAGCTTGCGGTCTTCGGTGGACTTGCTCACGGAGAACAACAATAGCCCGGAGGGGCTCGTTTCAACGGGGAGTCGCCGCCCGAGGGGCTACAGGGCCCCCGCCATCTCTTCGAGGATCGCCCGCGTCGCCGCTTTGCGGTCCGGGGCGTTGCGGATGGGCCTCCCGACGACCAGCCAGTCGGAGCCTCCGCGGACCGCATCGGCCGGGGTGGTCACCCGCTTCTGGTCGCCCGCGGCGGCGCCCGCCGGGCGGATGCCCGGGGTCAGGATGCCGAAGGGGGAGGGGAGGGCCGGCCGCAGGAGGGGCAGCTCCTTGGGGGAGGCGACCACGCCGCCGCAGCCGGCGGCGTGGGTCAGCTTCGCCAGGGCGAGCACCTGTTCCTCGGTGGTCCGCTGGACGCCGATGTCGGCCAGGTCGCTACCGTCCAGGCTCGTCAGCACCGTGACCGCGAGCACCCGAGCGCCGGACGTGCCGGCCTCGTCGGCCCCCTCCTTCGCGCCGAGCGCGGCGGCCTCCAGCATCGCCCGGCCGCCGACGCTGTGCACCGTCATCAGCTCGGCGCCGAGCGCCGCGCCGGAGCGGCAAGCGCCCCGGACCTGGTCGGGGATGTCGTGGAACTTGAGGTCGAGGAAGACCCGGTAGCCCATCGCCCTCAGTTCGGCGATGAGCGGGGGGCCGCTGCGGGTGAACAGGCGGGTCGCGACCTTGATCCAGTCGAGCTCGCCCGCGAGGTCGCGGGCGACTCCCAGGGCGTCTGCAGGGTCATCGAGGTCGAGGGCGAAAACGAGGCGATCACGAGCGTCTTGGAGCTTCATGAGGCCGGACCATACACCCTGGTAACCTCGCTCGCCTTGGCCACCCGAAACCCCACCGATCGCCCCGATCGCCCGGGCGAGGAGTCCATCGAAGGAACGCTGGGCCACGTCGTCTTTCGCAACCCCGACAGCCACTTCACGATCGCCCGGCTGGACCTGGATGACCGGGCCGTGCCGGTGACCATCAAGGGGGTCCTGCCCGGCGTCGAGCCGGGCGAGCGGCTGCGGGTGCTGGGGCGCTGGGTGGACGACCCGAAGTACGGGCGTCAGTTCAAGATCAGCAGCTTCCTGCCGGTCACCCCCGAGACCCTGGAGGGGCTGGAGCGCCACCTCGGCGGCGCCCGGGTCGACGGCATCGGCCCGGTCTTCGCGCGCAAGCTGGTCGGCCACTTCGGCGACGACCTGGTCGACGTGCTCGACAACCACCCCCAGCGGCTGCGAGACGTGCCCGGCATCGGCCCGAAGCGGGCGGCCGCCATCGAGCAGTCCTGGAAGGAGTCGCGGGCCCAGCGAGACACCTGGATCTTCCTGCAGGGGCTCGGGCTGGGGCACGGCCAGGCGGCCCGGATCGTGCGCCGGTTCGGCGAGCACACCGTGCGGCGCGTGCGGGAGAACCCGTGGCTGCTCGCGACGGACGTCGCCGGGATCGGCTTCGTCACCGCCGACGGCGTAGCCCGCTCCCTCGGCTTCGCGGACGCCAGCCCGCCCCGGCTGCGGGCCGGCCTGCTGCACGTGCTCGGCCGGGCGGTCGGGAACGGGCATTGCTTCCTGCCCCGTGCCGAGCTGCTCGACGGGGCGACCGAGCTGCTCGGCGTTCCGACGTCCCGGATCGAGCCGGAGCTCGAGGCGCTCGCCGATGAGCGGGCCGTGATCCTCGAGGGGACGCAGGAGCGCGTCGCCGTCTGGCTGCGGGAGCTGCACTGTGACGAGGAGGACGTCGCCGATCGGCTGATCGCCCTGGCCCGGTCGCACAGCCCCGCGGTGAAGATCGACGTGCCGGCGGCCCTGCTGTGGGCCCAGCAGCGGGCCGGCCTGGTGCTCAGCCCCGCCCAGCGGGACGCGCTGGCCCGGGCGATGCTCGGCAAGGTGGTGGTCATCACCGGTGGCCCGGGCACCGGCAAGACGACCATCGTGCGCTCGCTCCTGGACGTCTGGACCCGCAAGGGGCTGCGGGTCGGGCTCGCCGCGCCCACCGGCCGAGCGGTCAAGCGGATGGAGGAGGCGACCGGCCGCAAGGCGAGCACGCTGCACCGGCTCCTCGAGTTCTCGCCCCGGGACGGCGGGTTCATCCGGGGGCCGGAGAAGCCGCTGACGTTCGACGCGGTGATCGTGGACGAGGCGTCGATGATCGACCTGTCGCTGATGAACAGCCTGCTCGGGGCGGTGCCCCCCGCGGCCCGGCTGGTGCTCGTCGGGGACGTGGATCAGCTGCCGTCGGTCGGCCCGGGCCGCATCCTGGGCGACATCATCGACTCCGGCGTCGTGCCCACCATCGCGCTCGACGTGGTCTTCCGCCAGGACGAGGCGGGCCTGATCGTCACCAACGCCCACGGCATCCTCCAGGGCCGGCCGCCGCGGTCGGCGAAGGACCCGTCGGGGGACTTCTTCTTCATCGAGCGCGACGACCCCGAGGCGGCCGCGCGCACGGTCGTGCACCTCGTGACCGAGCGCATCCCGGGTCGTTGGGGGCTCCAGGCCGGCGACGACGTGCAGGTGCTGGTGCCGATGCGGCGGGGGAGCTGCGGCACCGAAGCGCTCAACCTGCTGCTCCGGGCGGAGCTCAACCGGGTCTCGGGCCGGGGGGTGCCGGGCGCCGTGCCGCTGGATGACGCTCGCGCCGCTTCCACCCGGCCTCTGTCCGGGGACCGCGTGATGCAGGTCAGCAATGACTATGACAAGGACGTCTTCAACGGAGATGTTGGCTGGGCGGTCGGGCCGGGCCCCGACGGCAAGGGGCTCACGGTCACGTTCGACGGCGGGCGGGACGTCACCTACGGCCCGGACGAGCTCGACAGCCTGATGCCGGCGTACGCCGTCACCGTGCACAAGTCCCAGGGGAGCGAGTACCCGGCGGTGGTCGTACCGCTGCTCACGCAGCACTTCCGGATGCTGCAGCGGAACCTGCTCTACACCGCGATCACGCGGGGCAAGCGGCTGGTGGTCCTGGTGGGGAGCAGGCGCGCGATCGACATCGCCCTGCGCAACGCCGAAGCGCGGCACCGTTGGACGGCGTTGGCGGCGAGGCTGCGGCGGCGGGCCGCGGCGGGCTGATCGCTACAGGTCGAGTGCGAGCATCGACGCCTGCACGTAGGCCCGCAGCAGGTCCTGATCGGCCGGCGTGATCTGCTCGAAGATGAACCCGTTGCCCATGATGTGGGCGCCGGCGTTCTCGTCGCTCAGCGTGCTCACGGCGCGGCCCGTGACCCGCACCGGCTCGTGCACGCCGGGCAGGTTGAACTCGATGTTCACCAGCGCGTTGAGCGGGTAGGGGTCCGGCGTCTCGATGAACATGCCGGTCTCCGACACGTTGCTGCAGTTGTGGAAGTCGAGCTTCCCGTTGCGCCGGCCCTCGGTCCACAGGCGGAGCGGGATGCGCACCGTCGTGCGGCGCTGGCCCCCGCGCTGCTCCAGGTCGAGGTCATCCGCTCCCGCGGTCTCGAAGGAGCGGTTCTTCCGGCGATCGTAGGCGTCCGTCTTCTGCATCTGGTTCCTCGGCTTCAACGATGGGGATCGGCCGAAGTCATCGTAATTCGGCCAAGATCTCACGGTCAAGGGAAAGAGCGCCAAACCTTGGCGCGGATTCGCCGTGGCCGGCCGCAACAACCTCCACAGCTGTTGCGAAATCGCAAGACACGATTCCACCGCCGCTCAACAACCGGGGGCTAGCGTGGTCCTCGTGACCGGTCCGACCCAGCGACGCCTCGCCCGCACCCAACGGGGGCAGGGGCTGGCCGAGTACTCGATCATCATCGTCGGCATCGCCGTGATCTGCATCGCGATCGCGGTCACCTTCGGGGGCAAGATCGCCAAGCTGTTCGGCTTCGCGAGCGACGAGGTGGAGACCCTCGGCGACGCCGAGTGGGGTGGTTTCGACGCCCCCATCGAGAGCGGCGGTCCCGACGGCGGCGGCCCCGGCGGCGGCGGCGGCGGCCCCGATGGGGGCGGCGGCCCCGATGGGGGCGGCGGCCCCGGCGGCGGCGGCGGTGGTCCGGGCGGCGGCGGTGGCGGCTCCGACGGCTTCAGCGGCAGCGGCAGCGGTGGCGGCAGCGACGGCGGCGGCTCCCGCGGCGGCGCGGGCTCCGGCCGCGGCGGAGGTCGCGGCGGCGGGGACGGCGCGGCGGCGGGGGACGACCGGTTCGTCAAACCCCGCGAGAAGCCCAAACGGGGCACCTGGAAGTTCGGCGAAGGCGAGGACGAGGTGACCGTCCACGGGGCCCGCGACGGCTCGTGGGACAGCGCCGCCGACGCGCGGCGGCAGGAGCGCCAGGCCCAGGCCGCGGTCCGTCAGAGCGACCAGGCCCAGTGGGAGCGGCGCAAGCAGACCAGCATCGAAGAGGACCGGGCGGCGATGGAGGCGTCCAAGAAGGAGGGCGGCATGCTCGGCTTCTTCCGTCTGCTTCTGCTGATCGCGTTCCTCCTGGGGTTGCTGGTGATCGGCCGGCAGACCCTGGCGGTCTCCAAGAGCGGCGGAGGCGGCTGAGCGGGCACTGGCGAATCGCACGCGGCGGTCTTCAGGTGGGGCTACACTCGCGACCATGCGGGTGATCCTGTCGACGGCTCCAGCGCGTTATTGGCAGACGACCAACTTCATGCTGACGAACTTCCCGCCGCTGGCCCTGGCCTGCTGTGCGGCGGCGATCAGCCCTCCGCACGAAGTGATGATCGTCGACAACGCCAAGCACCGCTTCCGTGCTCACAACCTCTTCAGGCACGTCAAGGACTTCGGCGCCGACGTCGTCGCCTTCACGAACAACTTCTATCCGGACTCGCTGATCATCGAGAAGGTCTGCCGGGAGCTGAAAGAGGCGTACCCGGGGCTGATCACGATCGTCGGCGGCCAGGCCCCCAGCTTCCTGCCGGAGGAGTACATCGAGGGCGGCGTCGACTACGTCGTGCTGTACGAGGCGGAGCACACCTTCGCCGAGCTGATGGACTTCCTGTCGGGCCGGGGCCACAAGGACATCTCCGAGATCGAGGGCGTCGCCTGGCGCGACGCGGACGGTCGGGCGGTGGTGAACCCGCGGCGCGCGCTCCTGGAGACGTTCGACAACCTGAAGATGCCCCGCCGGGACCTGCTGCCGTACTACCCGGCGGTGACCCGCAGGGGCTACCCGTCCACGGCGATCGAGACGGTCCGGGGCTGCCCCTACCGCTGCAAGTTCTGCACGCGGCCGACCTACTGGGGCAAGCACCGCGACTACAGCAACGAACGCATCCTCGAGGAGCTGGCGCTGATCAAGCGGCAGGGCTTCAAGGAGGTGATGTTCACCGACGACATGATGGCGACCAACCACGCCAAGATGTACGACCTGTGTGAGGAGATGATCCGCAGGAACCTGCAGATCGCCTTCGGCGGCGCCCTGCGCGCGGACACCGCGGCCAAGAACCCCGAGCTGGTCCGGATCATGCGTCGGGCGGGGCTGTTCTTCGTCAACGTCGGCTTCGAGTCCTACAGCCGCAAGGCGCTCAAGGACATGAACAAGGCGTCCACGATCGACATCAACCGTGAGGCGTCGGAGACGCTGCGCAAGGAGGGGGTCCTGGTCCTGGGGTCGCACGTGTACGGGGCGCCGGGGCAGACGGACGAGGACCTGGAGCTCATCACCCGCGACGGGATGGAGCACTGCGACTTCTTCCGCATGAACATGTACACGCCGCAGGTCGGCTCGGCGCTGTTCTACGAGATGACGCGCGAGGGTCGGATGCCGTCGCGCAACCCCGAGATGTTCAACCAGTTCGAGTACCTGTTCGACGACGGGCGGGACCCCGACGAGATGAAGCGCGGCTTCGTCAAGCGCCAGCTGCAGTACTACCTGCACCCGGACATCGTGAAGTCGGCGATCCGCAACAAGACTCCGAAGGAGCGCGTCATCCGGCGCGCCTACCTCGCGGCGGCGATGTTCACCGGCTACCGGTCCCTCCGTAAGGTCGGCATCGAGATCATGTAGGTCCCATGCGCATCCTGTACATCCAGAAGGACCCGTTCGTGAACATGGGGGTCACGGCCCTCGCCGCCTACACGAGCGAGCATGGGCACGAGAGTCACCTGCTCATCGAGAACGCCGAGCACGACATGAAGCGGGCGATCCGTCGGATCGACCCGGACGTGGTCGGCATCAGCGTCACCACCGGGCTGCACCTGTGGGGGCTGGCGATGGCGTCCCGGGTCAAGCGCTGGTTCCCCAACGTGGTGTCGCTGTTCGGCGGCATGCACGCGACCTTCTATCCGGAGATGGTCAAGGGCGACGCGGTGGACGTGGTCTGCCGGGGCGACGGCGAAGAGGCGGTGGTCGAGCTGCTCAACGCGCTGGAGCAGGGCGCCGACATCACCGGGATCAAGAACCTGTGGGTGAAGGACGACAACGGGGTCATCCACCGCAACCCGATGCGGCCGCTGGTCCAGGACCTGGACAAGTACCCGTTCCCGGACCGGTCGATCTACGACAAGTACCCGTTCGTGCGGAACCAGAAGATCGAGGGGTTCGTCACGGGGCGGGGCTGCCCGGACAACTGCAGCTTCTGCTTCCACGTGGGGCTCAAGAAGATCATGAAGGGGCTGGGCACGTACACGCGCCGCAAGTCCCCCGAGTACGTCATCGCGGAGATCGAGTCGTTCCTGGCGCGCTACCCGCTCAAGCGGATCGTGTTCCGCGACGACACGTTCGTGGTCGGCTACCACGACTACGTCAAGCCGTTGATGAAGCTGTACCGCGAGCGGATCGGGCTGCCCTTCAGCTGCCTGATCCGGGCCGACTACATGAGCGAGGAGTCGATCCGCGACCTGGCCGAGTCGGGTTGCTTCGCCGTCAAGGTGGGCATCGAGTCCGGCAACGAGTACATGCGGAACAAGATCATGCACAAGCACCTCGGGGACGCGGAGATCCTCGAGACGATGCGGCTGCTGCACAAGTACGGGATCATGGTCCAGACGAGCAACATCCTCGGCTCGCCGGGGGAGACGCTCGACTCCGCCTGGGAGACGCTGGAGTTCAACGCGCGGCTCAAGCCCGAGCACGCCTGGTGCTCGCTCATCCAGCCCTACCCCGGCACCACGATGCAGGACCTGGTGATGAAGGAGGGCATGCTCCCGCCGGGCTTCGACCCCGACGAGTTCGAGCAGTCCTACTTCATGGCGACCCCGGTCGACATCGAGAACAAGCGGGAGATCAGCAACCTGCAGAAGCTCTTCCCGCTGGGGGTGCGCTGGCCGCTGCTGATGCCCGTGATCAAGGAGGCGATCAAGCTGCCTCCGAACCGGGCCTTCAACCTCATCTTCAAGGCCCACTACGCCTACTCGATCATGCGGATCAACGACATGGAGGTCCTCGACTTCCTCCGCATCGGGCTCTACACCCGCAACTACTTCAGCCAGACGAGCTTCTGAACGGAAGACGTGACGCAACCCGACGGGGAGGATCTCCCCGGTTGGGCCCCCTCCGCCGTGACCGAACGTCGTGGGCGGCCGCGGCGCACGCGACCCGGGGTTGAGCATCTCGGAGGTTCGGGAGAGAGTTCCCGCGCCATCCAGCAGCATCAGGAAGGAGGCACACCATGTCAGCTCCCTACCTCGTCAAGGCGGAACTCGCGGGAACCAGGGTCGAGCTCAGCGACATCAGCATCCGAGACGGACTCCAGTCCCTCGAGACCGTCATCGACACCGACACCAAGGTCAAGTACCTGGAGGGGCTGATCCTCGCGGGGTTCAGGCGCGTGGAGGCCACCAACTACGGCCACCCGAAGTTCGTGCCATTCTTCCCCGACGCCACGGAGGTCCTCGAGCGCCTGCTCCACAGCGAGACCCGGGCTGCCGACGGCCGGACCGTCGGCGAGATGATGAAGCGCAACGGCGGTGACGTGGAGCTCACGGCGGTGACCATCCACGAGCGCGGCGCCGACCGCGCCTTCCGGGACTTCGACGAGGGGCGCGGGCCCGACCGGATCCTGCAGATGGTCTCGACCTGCCCCGAGCACATGAAGGCCAACTCGGGCAAGAACCACGACCAGTACTTCGCCATGTCGGAGCAGGTCATCCGGGCCGCCCACGAGCGCGGCATGGTCGTCAACGGCACCGTGAGCACGATCTGGGGCAGCCCCT
>CAYQEG010000020.1:29181-61864 GCA_964416435.1 uncultured Rickettsiales bacterium | reverse complement strand
GATGCTGGACCGACTGGTCCACCAGGTGTCCGGTGACAACCCGATGGCTTTCTCAAACCCAGTGCATCACGCCCGGGGGGACCCCGAGTCCGGGCGTGGTCTCGAATGGGTCCAGGAGGAGCCAGCATGAAGCTCGCGAAACTGCTTCCTGTCCTTGCTCTGTTGTGTGCCATCGCGGTACCGGCAACAGCTCAGGCCAGCCACTTCCGATACGGCCAGATCGCCTGGGAGGAGACCAGCGGCACCACCGTGGAGTTCACGGTCACGACCGCGTGGCGCGTCTCCCCGTTCGTCCGCCTCTACTTCGGTGACGGCGGCTACTCGAACCACTACCAGTCCGGCATGACCAACCTGGGCACGTACACGGACCTCAACGGTGAGAGCTACACCGTGTGGCGGTTCACGACGAGTCACACCTACTCCGGCGACGGCCCCTACACGGCTCAGTTCAACTCATGCTGCCGTATCGGCACGCTGGTGAACGCCGCACACGGCTCCTTCCGGGTCGAGTCCGACGTCGACATGCGCAGCGGCAACACCGGCGGCCCCGTCAGCGCGGCTCCGGTTCTGCTCCAGATGATCCAGGGCGGATTCAACGACGTCGCCCTGCCGATCGCGGACGTCGACAGCGACAACCTCACCTGCCGCCTCTCGACCTACAACGAGTCGCGGATCTCGACGCAGCCCACGGCCGGCGGGAACCCGCTGACGGTCACCTCGGACTGCCGTCTGCAGTGGGACACCACGTACACCTCCCTCGCTCAGCACGAAGACGCCCTCGGTCACGCCGCTGTCGTCCGGGGCCCCCTCGAGGAGCTGGCCGTCCAGCGACGACGACCAGCTGACGCGCAGGTCGCCGGGGGAGGTGCGGCCGTCCAGGACGACGCCGCGAGCCTCGATCACCTCACCGGTGTGCAGCGCGGCGCCGGACTCGGGCACCAGGATCGACGCGCCCGGTGGGGAGTTGATGGTCGCGATGGCGCCGTCGGAGCAGCCGCTCGCCGCGACGAGCGCGGCGAGCAGCGGGACGACCGGGGCGCGATGGCGGCGGGTCAGGGGCAGCCCTGGCCTTCGCAGACGCCTTCGACGTAGCAGTAGCGGTTGCGGGGGTTGCCGTTGGTCTTGCCGGCGCAGTCGTCGCACGCGACGGTGCCGTAGCGGCCGTCGCAGCTCTCGCCCTCGCCGCAGACGCCGTCGCCGCAGCTGCCGCCGGTGCTGCAGTCCGGGTCCTCGCCGGCGAGGCACTCGGGGTTGCAGAAGCCGTCGGCCGAGCAGTCGGGCGGAACGTCGCAGTCCGGGTCGTCGCCCGGGGCGCACTCGGCGTTGCAGACGCCGTCCGCGGAGCAGTCCGGCGGCTCGGGGCCGATGAAGTCGTCGATGAAGCCCTCGAAGCCGGACGCCCGGGTGCTCACGCCGTAGACCGAGCAGCCGCTGTCCCCGTAGGAGGTGATGCCCTCCACGTACGTGGAGCCGCCGCGGTCGATGAACGCGGGGCCGCCGCTGTCGCCGAAGCAGGGGCCGCTGGTCGGCTGGCTGTACGAGAACTGGGTCGCCGCGTCGCCGCTGTCGGGGCAGCCCGCCACGGTGCAGCCGAGGCCGCCGATGGTGCCGTCGACCTGCATCTTGAGGCCGCTGTCGCCGTTCTCGTCCTGGCCGAAGCCGGCGAAGTTGACGAGGCCGCCGACGTCCGCGCCGGTCAGCCCGAGGGCCGCGGGGAGGTGCGGGATGGGGGCGACGGGTTCGCTGATCGGCGTCGCGAGCCGGACCAGGGCGATGTCGTTGAGCAGGCTGTACGGGTTGTAGCCCGGGTGGATCAGCGTATCGGTCGTGAAGTACAGGTGGTCGAGGATGTCGACCGCCGGCTCGTCGCCGACGTAGATCGCCAGCGCCGACGGCTTCATCGTGCGGACGTTGCCGCCGTTGCGGTGTTGAGGCAGTGGGCCGCGGTCAGCACCACGTCCTCGGTGATCAGCGTGCCGCTGCAGAAGGGCGAGACGTAGACCTGCCCCCGCTTGGTCAGCTGGTGCAGCGCGACGGTCGCGTCGTGCTCCGGCGAGTCCGGCGGGAAGCCGTTGATGATCGGGTGCTGGGAGACCTGGTGGTCGCCGATCCCGTCGAGGACGAGCAGGCCGCTGGTGTCGTAACAGGAGACGCCGGCGAAGGCGGTCACGGCCAGGGCGAGGACGAGGATTCTGAGACGCATGGTTGCTCCGCGGTTGCGCCGGGTGGGGTGGAGCCGGCGTGCCTGCGGCACACATAACGCCAAATCGCCCCGAACCGGAGAAACAGCTTGTAAAGGAATGTCTCAGGGTCGTCGAGGGAATAGCGGCGAGGACGGGCTCCATCGCAGGCGGGCGCACCGGGTGGGCCGCCCGAGGGGTGATCCGGCCGCCGGGCGCGGGCCGACCGCCCCCGGTCAGGGATCGACGCCCCGGGCCAGCACCTGGGTGACGCCGTTGCCGTCCATGTCGTCCTCCCAGAGGACGACGAGGGTGCCGACGTCGTCGATGCCAACGCCGGGCGCGAGCTGCTGACCGGTGGCCTCGGAGTTGGGTGAAGCTGCTGCCGTACCACCTCGCGACTCGGTGCTCGGACAAGACCATTGACGAGGGCTCGCGGCAGACCCAGGATGTTGTCGTCATCCACCGGGGGAACCATGACGCACCGTGCTCTGCTCTGCTCTGCTCTGCTCTGCTCTGAGCATCGCGCCTGACCGCGCTGAGGCCCAGATCTTCGAAGACGTGGACGGCGACGGCTACTCGCCGAACGAGTCCGAGTCCTCGCCGCCTGACTGCGACGACTTGAACGCCACCGTCCACCCGGGGGCCGCCGAGCTCTGCGATGGTCTGGACAACGCTTGCTCAGGCAACGTGCCGTGGGACGAGGTGGACCTGGACAGCGACGGCTGGATGGTCTGTTTCGGCGACTGCGACGACATGCACGACACAGTGCACCCCTACGCGATCTCGGTCTGCGATGGACTCGACAACGACTGCAACGGCGACCCTGATCCACCGGACGAGATCTACGACTACGACGGTGACCAGGTGCCGGCGTGTGCCGACTGCGACGACTCGGATCCGGCGGTCAGACCGGGCGCCCCCGAGATCTGTGACGCCAAGGACTCGGACTGCGACACGATCGTGCCGACCAGCGAGAGCACGGACTCCGATCAGGACGGCGCGGTTCAGTGCATGGACTGCGACGACCTCGAACCGGACGCCTACCCCGGCGCCCCGGAGGTCTGTGACGGGCTCGACAACGACTGCGACCGATTCGCGGCTGCTGACGCCCTCGGCCTGGGAGGGACGCCCGACGACATCGACAACGACGGGCTGGCGAACGAGGTCGACCCGGACATCGACGGCGACGGGACAGGAAACCAGGTCGACGCAGACGACGACGGTGACGGAACCCAGGATGGACCGGACATCGACGCCGACGGCGACGGGCTCCCGGACGACGAGGAGGACCTGGATGGCGACGGACACCTCGGCTGCGGAGGTGACTGCAACGACCTGGACGCAGACATCCACCCGTCGGGCGACCCCTGGGCTGAGGTATGCGATGGCAAGGACAACGACTGCAACGGTCTGATTGACTACCTTTGGGACTTCGAGGGCGTGAGCCCGCTGGACTCCTGGAGTAGCGGCGCGTTCATCTCCGCCCTCGGGACGGCCAACCCCGTCGCTGGTGTCCTGGAGATCATCGAAGATGGGGAGGGGGCCGGTCCAGCACCGTCCACCCAGGCAGGAGCTGCTCTGTTCCGCCCCCACGTTCAGCATGGGCTACTCCCTGTCTCCTGGGACCAGCCCTTCTGCGTCGGCTTCGACTTCCGGATCATCGAGGAGGGCGGGCCGGCGGACGGTCTGACCGTCACCCTCTTCGACGGGGATGCGCACGATGGGGAGGACGCGGAGGACGACTGGGGGACCGCGGGCGGGTATGACGACGCCTACCTTGGGGCCTTTGGCCTGGATGACTCGGACCAGGATCCCAGCCCCCATGGCTGGGCCGTCGAGTTCGACGTGACCGACAACGGCGGGAGCTTCGGCTACTTCGGTGACGTCTACGGCAACGAGAGCCATGTCTCCCTCTCGCGGATCACGACCGATCCAGCCGATCCGTACGTCAGTCGATACCGCTTCCTCGACGGGCAGATCCCCAGCCCCATCTACGGGGACCTGCTGGCCCCGACGACAGATGTGCCGATGAGCGAACAGGCCGTACCCGGTGAGGATCCGAGTGAGAACGCGGGGTGGTACACCGCCTACGTGGGTACCGGGCGGTGGCAGCTCGTCGGTGGGACGTATCAACCCTCAATGGCCAACGACCCGATCCAGGTCGCGCTGATCTCCCCCGACGGATACCAGACGAGCGACGAGACCTTCGACATCGTGGACGACCTGGACGACGGGACCGGCGCCGTGTTGGTGGCGATCACCGGGTCGAACTACAACGCGGACTCGACGATCGAGGTCGACAACGTCGGCCTCGTCTGTCAGCCGTGCCCTCGCGTGCTGTTCGAGTAGCGCCCTGACCGGCAATCACCCAGGTCTGATCCTCTGCCTCGCGGTCACCCTGGCGGCTTGCCCTGTGACCGACGGGGACGGGGACGGGTACCCGGACGACGAGGACTGTGCTCCCGAGGACGCGGCGGTGCACCCCGGCGCCGAGGACCCCTGGGGGGATGGCGTCGACAGCAACTGCGATGCTGCCGACGGCGTCGACCTGGACGGGGACGGCTGGCCCGCCAACTCCGATCCAGAGGGTCTGCCGCCGGACTGCGACGACGGCAACCCCGCGGCGTGGCCCGGCCGGCCGTGGGAGGATCCCGTCGACGGCGTCGACGGGGACTGCGACGGTGCCGACGCCGCCAGCCTGGACGCCGCGCGCGCGGCGAGCATCTACGACGAGGCCTTCAGCGAGGCCGGCTGGGTCCTCATCGGTGGCCACGACATCACCGGGGACGGGGTGCCCGATCTCGTCGTGGGCGCTCCGCGCTGGGCCGATTGGGCCGGCAAACTCATGGTCTTCTCCGGGGTCGATCTGCTCGGGTCGGACCTCGGGGAGGAGGACGCCTGGGCTGTCGTCCAAGGGTTCGAGACGCTGTTCGGCCAGACGGTCTCGTTCCTCCCGGACATCGACGGCGACGGCCTCCCGGACTTGATCGCCGGGGGGCAGAGCCGAGCCTGGGTGATCCGATCATCGTTCGTCGACGAGGGCGGCAGCTCCCGCGTCGATGACGTCGCGATCGAGATCGTGGGCCCGGAGGATCGTAACGCCTTTGCCAGAACGGTCTGGGGCAGCCCTGCGCACCCGGACCTGGGAAGCGTGGTCTACGGGGGCTTTGAGCCCGTCGAGGAGTCGGGTGGGGCGTTCGTGTTCGATCTATCGGGAGTCCAAGCCTCGTCAATCGACCACACGGTCGCCGCTACGGAGCTCTCCCTGCCCTACGGAGGCACTCCCTTCCGCATGGCCGCCGTTGACTTCGACGGCGACGACACGTTCGATCTGGCAGTGACCCGAGAGGGTGACGGTGTCGAAATCCTCAGTGGCGCAACCCTGGCTTCTTCCGACACCATCGACTCCATGGACCTAGTCCTCCACTACCCCGAGCCGTGGCAGCGCTCTGGCGTGAGTCTCATCGCTCTCCGAGACCTGACCGGAGATGGACTTGGCGAGTTGGCCACCGGGGCTCGGCAGGACTTCGGTCTGGAAGAGGAGAGAGGCCCGGGCGTAGTTCACCTGGTCCAGAGCGAAGCCCTCCAGGCCGTCGGCGCGGAGGGCCAGTTGGACGAGGTCGGGAGCGCTCTTGCCGGCGAACTCGTCGATGACGCCTTCGGCTCCTTCCTCGCCGCCGCCGACGTCGACGGCGACGGCCTGCAGGACCTCATCGTCTCCGCCCCTGGCGCCCGCTACGCCGTCGAGCTGCAGAGCCGCGGGCTGGTCTACGTCTACCGGGGCGCCGACCTCGCCGAAGCCCTCGCCACCGACGAGATCCCCGCGCCCGCCGCCGCTTTCGGCTACCGAGACGGCGACTGGGTGACCGGCTACGCGGTCACCAGCCTGGGCGATATCAACGCCGACGGGCTGGAGGACTTCGCGGTCAAAGCCGAGCACCGCACCGAGCCGCTGACGCGCGTCGACGTCGTGCTCGGCTACGCACCCTGATCATCACTGGGAGCGGTGGGGCCAGCGATGAACGCACCGCTGCCTGCTACAGCTTCTTCCAGCCCCTCCGGGGCGTGTCCTTCGTCACCGGCGGGGGCCCCGCGGTGATGATGTACAGCGCCCGTCGGTTGGCCTCCAGGTCGACGCTGTCCTCGGTCTGCACCGCGAGCACCGACTCACCGAAGCCCTGGTAGAAGATCGGGAAGGTCGCTCCCTGAGCCCGGAAGTACTGGGCGAGGGCGCGGGCGCGCCGCTCGCTGAGCCCCTGGTTGCTGCCCGCGTCGCCGACGGTGTCGGTGTACCCGGCGACGTACAGCGCGCAGCTGACCCACTCGCTGTACTTCTCGATCTCCTTGATGATCACGCCGTAGGCCTGGTCCAGCTTGGGCGCCTCGTCCGGCAGGATGTCGTGCTTGCCGCTCTCGAAGACGACGGTCTCGTGGGGGATCGACAGCGCCCACGGGATGATGTCGACCGCCGCCCAGTAGCCGTAGTTGTCGTGGGCGGTCGCGGTGATCTTGAAGATGTTGCCCTCGGACTGCTGCTCCCACGTCACCCGGACCGGCTTGCCCCGCGTCGCCTCGGTCACCCGGAAGGTGGAGGTGCCGATGACCCGCATGCGGTCGTCCATCACCTCCAGCTCGACCCGCGACGGCGGGTGGTTGCTCACCAGGTCGAAGCTCTTGCTCTCCAGGTCGACGGACTCCGCCGGGATGTTGGCCTTGATGGGCGACGCGACGGCGAACCAGGCGTAGGAGTCGGCGGTCTCGTGCTCCCCGTTGGGGTGCACCATCTCGAACGAGATGGAGTAGTCGACCTCGCCCGGCGCCTGCTTCCACGTCAGCGTGTACTCGTGGCCCGGGGGCGGCTTGCTGTAGGTCCAGGTCTGGCTGAAGCCGTTCTGCTCACCCTTGATCGTGACCGTGGCGCGGTGGAGCTTGTCGTCGAACGAGAAGCTGACCGTCGGCTGCGCCCCCTCTTCGGGGTTGAGCAGGTCGGGTCCCTGCCCCACGAACACGCCGGCGGACGCGGCGGCGGGCAGCAACACCAGGGAGACGAACAGAGCGAACGCGACTCTCATCGCTTCTCCTCCTCGGGCACCGGGAAGAGGTATACGCCCGATCCCCGTTCGTCGCCCACGCAACGGCCAGCGTAGTAGCGCCCGTCCCCGGAGATCACGATCGCGGAGCAGCCGCTGGGCAGGGTCCCCCGGAGGCCCCTGGCCTTGCGGTCCCACAGCGCCGCCGGCCGAGACGTCCCCTTCTTCTCCTCGTAGAGCACCAGCCGACGGCTGCGATCCATCGCCACCCCGTCGTAGCACCCCTCCACCGACGAGAACAGGTCCTTGCGCCGTCGGGTCGTCATGTCGACCCACCAGACCGCGCACACCCCCCCGACCGACGACGTGAAGACCGCCGCCTCACCCGCCCGGTGGATGTCTGCGTCGGCCACGTCGCCCTTGCGGCCGCTCAGGTTGAACCGCAGCCCCCGGATCGGGTCGACGAGGAAGAGCGCCTGCAGGTCGATGTCCTTGACCGTGAGCAGCACGCGGTCCCCGGTGGCGGTGACGTCCAGGACCCGCAGGCTCTTGCCGCCGGTCCAGGCCCGCCACGCCCCCTGCTCGTCCCCCTCGCCGAGGCGGGCGAGCACCGCGGCGTCCTTGCCGCCGACCTTGGCGACGAACGCGACTGCGTCCGCCTCGTCCGCGACCTCGGGGTTGCCGGGCTCGCGCCAGCCTCCCGACATCCGCCAGTCCAGCCGCTCGGCCAGGTCGACCAGGTGCACCGTGCGGGCACCGCCCTCCTCCACCAAGACCGCGAACCGCTCCCCGTCCGCCGACAGGTCGGCCACCGCGCCGACGCCGGGGGCGACCGGCCGGTCGTACTTGAAGATGCCGTGCCCGCGCCGCATCACCACGTGCTCGTGGCGCGGGTTCCGGGGGTCCAGGCCGGAGCAGATCGCCAGCGCTGCGTACCCGTCCTCGCTCAGCCGGGGGTCGCGGCAGCCCCCCTCCGCGAACGCCCCGTCGAAGAAGCGCCAGGGGGCCGGTCCGGCGAACATCGAGCCGGGGGGCGACTCCGCCCACTCCTTGCGCACCGCCTCCTCGTCCTGCTCCACCGCCTCGCCGCTCGCGGTGCCCTCGACCTCGTCGAGCTCCGGCGAGCTGGTGGTGGAGTCCTCCTGGATGACCGGCAGCTGGGCCTCCCGCAGGGTCTGCAGGACGAGGTGCTCGCGCTCCGCCCGCAGCGGCAATGGAGCGGGCTCGGTCTCGGTCGGCCCGTCGAGTCGATCGGCGAACGCGGGGTTGGCGAGGGCGAGGACGAGCAGGGAGAGGAGAGGTGCGGCGACGCGCATGGCCGGCACTATACGGCCGCGCGTCGAAGGCGGGCCAGCCGGAGGGCCCTGCGTTTCCCGTTCGTTCGGCCCACCGATTGCTATCCTCCCGGCCATGCGCCGCCTCCTCGTTGCCGCCTCGCTCGTCCTGCTCGTCGCCTGCGACAACAGCGGCGTCCTCCTGGGCCCCGGAGGAGGCCGGTTTCAGCTGGACGACGGCGCGGTGACCGACGCCGAGCTCCTGGTGCCCTACTCCGCCCGGCTCGCGGTGGTGGCGTACGAAGGGGTCCCTTCCTGGGACGTCATCGGCGGGGAGCTCCCGCCGGGCCTCGGCCTGGCCACCGACGGCGCCATCTCTGGCACCCCCACCTGGATGGGATCGTACGAGTTCGAGGTTCGGGTCACGGGCGAGCTCCTCGGGCAGCTCACCGGCACCGTCGGGCTGGACGTCCTGGCCGGAGCGACCGACGTGCAGATGGGCTGGACTCGGGACCAGACCACCGGCCTGACCGACACCCAGGACCTGATGTGGGACCCCTGGACCCGCCTCGCGGGCGCGGGTGAGGACCAGGCGACCGTCTCGCTGGACCTCGGCCTCTACACGACCGGGCTCGACGGCGTCCACCGACAGGGCGCCGGCGACGACGTCCGCGTCGGCGACCTGGAGCCGGGCGACGTGTCGGTGCTGCTCGGCGCCTGGCAGCCGGTCGGCGACCAGCCGATCGAGGACGATCCGATGGAGTACGCGGGTGACCTCACGTTCGTCGCGGGGAGCGACACGGGCAGCCTGCCGTTCACCCTGGAGCACCCGGACTACGAGTCGGTGAACAGCCGCGTGATGGTCACCCCGCCCGACTGGTGCCCGACCGGCGAGCACGGCGGCGGCGGCTCCCCGGGGGCCTGCAGCTAGACGGCCCCTCATGATCATGAGGGGCCGGGAGCGGGGAGGCCTGGAGGGCCGAGGTCAAGGACCGAAGAGGGAGCGGGGCTTGCCCCCCGTGACCGATGAGGGACGCAGAGAACCGGCGGCAGGATGCCGCAAGGTCGCACCTCGAGCGATCTACTCGGCGTCGGGCTTCGGCGCCGCTTCCGGCGGACAGTGCACGTAGCGCGGCGGCGGAGGCGGGTTCCCGTCCTCGGTGCACACGCAGACCTTGCCCTCCTCGTCCGCGTACAGCGTGCCACCGTAGCACTGGGACCACAGGAACCCCGCCATCTCCTCGGTGCAGGAGGCGGGCGCGACATCCGGCGGCTGCCAGGACCGCTGGGGCACCTTGGACGGCACGGTGATGTAGCAGGCGCCGCGGGTGCGATAGAGCACCTGGCCCTCGGGCGTGCGGCCGTTGATCGAGTGCAGCTTGCCGAAGTCGATCGCGGAGCCGTGCCAGTCGTCCTCGGCGAGCGCCGGCAGTTCGTCCGTCGGCAGCTCGCCTTCGTCGATCACCGGGTACTTCTGCACCGCCGGAGTCGGGGTCGGGGGAGGCGGCGGAGGCGGGTTGAAGCAGCACTCCGGCTCGGGGTCGACGATGTCCTTGATCGCGTCGCAGGCGGCGAGGCTGCTGCCCAAGCCGCCGGCCAGCACGGAGACCACGACGGTCCGCGTTCGTTGCTTCATTCGGTCCCTCTCACCCACCGGTCCGCGAGGACCACCCCCCGAGCGTCGAAGCGCGGGGCGATGTCCTGCCGGACCGTGTCCCAGAAGATCCGATGATACTCGGAGCCGGCGAGGAGTCCCGCCGCGCGTTCGGCCGGACCCAGCTCCGCGTCGTCGGGGGAGGCCGCGTAGCTCGCTTCCGCCGAGGCGAGGTGGTCGTCGACCCGCCCCGTCGCGAACCGAACGACGCCGGGGTCGAGCTCGATCAGCTCGTCGAGCAGGTCCCAGCCCAGCTGCCGGTGCACCGCCTCGTCCCGGAGCACCCGCTGGACCACCGCCCGGGCGACCTCGTCGGTGACGCCCTGCCACATCGCCTGGAACAGGGGCACCGCCAGGGTCTCCCCGACGCAGAAGTTGCGCAGGAGCGTGTCGACGAGGCTCGCCAGGGGACCCTCGGCCCGCGGGGGCAACGCCAGGGCGTCGACGGCGAGGGCGGGCGAGGTGTCGCCACCGTACGACCGCATCGCGTCGGTGCTCAGCTCGGCGTGGTCGAGCTCGTCCCGGACCACGCGCAGCCCCGTGTGCACCAGCTCGTGCGACACCCCCACCTGGATCATCCAGTGGACCGCCTGCGCCGTCAGCGCCGCGGAGCGGTACTCGGCCGCCACCCGACGCTGCCACTCGACCACGATCCGGGTCGTGGAGTCCCCCTGCCTGGCCTCTGTCACGTCTTCCTCCCGTCTGGTACAAAGCGCGCGCGCGGTGATTCGCGCCTGACCCTCACACCCATCGGAGTGCTCGATGCCCACGCTCCTGCCCGCCGACGTCAACGTCCCCGCCGACGTCCCCGCGTCCAACGTCTCGACCTACACCCGCAGCTACCTGACCGCCACGGCCGGCACCGGCCGCATGATGCTGTTCGCGGGTGACCAGAAGATCGAGCACCTGAACGACGACTTTCACGGTACCTCCCCCATCGGCACGATTCCCGAGGCGGACGGAGATCCCGAGCACCTGTTCCGGATCGCGTCGCAGGGCGAGATCGGCACCTTCGCGACCCAGCAGGGGCTGCTCGCGCACTACGGTCGGGACTACCCCGAGACCCCCTACCTGGTGAAGGTCAACAGCAAGACCCACCTCGTCAAGACCGCCCAGCGGGACCCGATCAGCGCGGTGATGACCAGCGTCGACCGGATCCTCGAGCTCAAGGCCAACGCCAACGTCAACGTCGTCGGCATCGGCTTCACGATCTACGTCGGCTCCGAGTTCGACTACCTGCAGATGGAGCAGGTCGCCCCCCTCATCCAGGACTGCCACCGCGAGGGGCTGATCGCCGTGCTGTGGATCTACCCGCGGGGCGCCGCCGTCGCGGCGGAGAAGGACCCGCACCTGATCGCCGGCGCCGCTGGCGTCGCCGCCTGCATGGGCGCCGACTTCGTGAAGGTCAACCCGCCCAAGCCGACCGACGGGCGCACCTCCGCCGAGTCCCTCGTCGAGGCGGTCCGCGCCGGCGGCCGCACCGGGATCATCTGCAGCGGCGGCACGTCCCAGGACGCGACCAGCTTCCTCAAGAACCTCCACGACCAGATCCACATCGGCGGAGCCGTCGGCAACGCCACGGGTCGCAACATCCACCAGCGCCCGCTGGACGAGGCGATCCGCCTCAGCGGCGCCATCTCGTCGATCACGATCGGCGACAAGGACGTCGACTTCGCGCTTCGGGTGTACCGCGGCGAGGAGAGCTGGACCAACCCGACCCCGGCCCTGTAGCCGGGTGACGCAAGACGGTCCCCGACTGCGGGCCCTCGGCCTGCCGCGACACACGTGCGTGCATTGCAGCGCCTCGTGTTCGTCGTACTCCGTGGGGCCACTCCTGCCCGATGATGTCAGCCGACTCGGCCTGGTGATTGAGCGGGTTCGACAGGCATATCCCGACCAGGAGCTCGAGCAGTACTTGAAGGAGCGGGACTACAAGAACATCACCGCGACGTTCCTGGAGAAGCGCGACGGCTACTGCGTGTTCTGGCGCCGGGGGGTGGGCTGCACGATCCACGCGTCGGTCGGCGGCGAGCACAAGCCGCTCGTGTGCCAGCTCTTCCCGCTCCAGCTGGTGAACACCGAGGCGGGGCTGCGGCTCGGCGTGCGGCCGACCTGCCTGGGCGACTCGGTCGCCTGGAAGGACGGGCCCCTGGTCGACGGCGAGCTCATCGAGGCGGTCGCCGCGGACTCCCGCGGCCACGTCGTGCGGGACGAGGTCGAGGGGGAGCCGGTCGCCCTGCGGCTGCTGTCGATCCCGGACATCGACACCGGCTCGGTGCTCTCGTTCCTGGCCGGCCGCTCGCGGAACGACGTGCCGGACATCGAGGGCTGGCTCGAGGAGCGCCTGCAGGAGCTGTTCGTCGAGTTCGACGACATCGGAGACCAGGGGCCGCTTCACCGGGAGACCCGCACGGCGCAGCTGCTCGCCGACTTCCGGGGGTGGCACGCCGGCCGGGCCACCCCCGGCGCCTGGCCCGAGGTGCCGGAGCAGGCCCGCGAGTGGGTGCGGGACGCCCTGCAGCGGCTGGTGTTCCTGAGGCAGACCAGCCTGCATCCGTCGCTGGCGTGGGCGCTGCTGGCCTACGTGGCGGCGGCTCGCTGGGCCGGAGCGTGGGCCGCGGACGGGGCCGGTGGATTCGACCCGGAGCTCATGGGGCTCGGGTTCAGCACGTGGCTGCTGATCCTCGAGAACCCGCGCCTGCAGCGGTGCTTCGTGCAGGCGGGATCGCCCTTCGCGGAACATGCGGCGCCGTCCGCGGGTTCGGAGGAGCGTTGAAGGTCGCCCACCTCGTCCTGGTCGCGTTCGCGGCGACGCTCGCGTGCGTTCTCGCGCGCCCGGCGGACGTGCGCGCCCAGACCCTCACGCAGGCGTTCGAGCGGCTGGTCGACGGCCCCCCTCCCCCGTTCGGCACGGAGGTCGAGCGCATCCTGAGCGACCACGCGGTCGGCGGGCTCAGCCTGCGGGAGTACCTGTCCGGGCTGGACTTCGAGGGCTGCATGCGGGAGGCGGAGGAGGAGCTCACCGCCGGGCTCGATCAGCTGCGCGTCGTGCACGTCACCGCGCTCGAGAACCGTCGAGACACGGCGGTGTGGCGCACCTGGGACCGCAAGCTGGACCAGCTGTCCCCCGACGGCATGCTCCTGGTCCAGACCTGGCTGGACAGCCCGGAGGTGGCTCGCCGGCTGTACTTCTGCGAGGACGGCCTGCCGGCGTCGTGGCGCTCGCTGAGCCCCGCCGGCTACACGATCGAGGCGGTCACCTGGTTCGACATCGCCGTCGCCGAGCGGGAAGAGGTCCTGCGCAACGGCAGCCCCGGCGACCGCGAGCAGGTCGTGATGGAGCTGATCGAGGTCCGCAGCGCGCTGCTGGACCGCTTCGAGACGACCTTCGCCGCCTCGAGCGACAGCGACGAAGCGATGGCTCGGCTGGACGGCCGCCTGGGGCTGATGTGGGAGGCGCTCGTCGAGCCCCACCACTTCGGCTTCACCCCCCGACCCCGAGCCGACGACCCCAACGCCAGCCCCGACGCCACCCGCCGGACCCGGGTGCAGTCGCCGTTCTCCGGGATCGCGATCCCGGACCCGCGGGATGTCGCGCTGCGGGACCGGGTCGTCTCCAGTTGGCGACGCCAGCGGGAGGCGATCGACGCCGAGATCGCCGATCGGCAGGCCCGGCTGGACGAAGCGGTCGCGGCCATCGACGCGTCGGACGACCCGCGGGAGCTCGACCGCCTGGTCCGGGTCGCGAGCCGCCTGGACGCGGAGCTCGCCCAGGCGGTCTCCGACATGGAGCGGCTGCAGTCGCGCGTGCGCCTGCAGGCGACCGGCCGGCCGTGGGTCGACGGCATGCTCAGCAACGGCTACCGCCGCCGGGCGGTCCGCCGCCTGCGTCGTCGGGAGTCGAAGATCCAGGACCAGCGCGAGCGGGTCGAGCAGGCGGTCGAGGTGGCCGTCGCCAAGGGCGGTCGTCCGCCGGATCAGCAGCGACGCGAAGGCCCTCCCGGCTCCGGTTCCGGGTCCGGTGTCGCCTCCCGGGTGCCCGGCCAGCCCGGCCCCGGGGACTGGCTCGCCGGCCTGCCGATGCCGAGCGAAGGACTGCCCCAGACGGCGATCGCCGACGTCGGCATCCCCGAGGGGGCCGGCTGGATCGAGCGCATCTACGAAGGTCCGCTCGCGACGCCCTCCCAGGTCTGGTCGGACGACCTCGTCGAGGCGATCCGGACCCGCCACCCCGCGCTGGACGACACCGACGTGCGGATCCTCCTGGGGCTGGTCCGAGAGGCCTACTCCGAGCTCTCCTCCCGGGCCGAGGTCGAGCGGGCCGTGTGGCGGTCCCTGGCGAGCGATCAGGGGCTGAAGATCCGGGGCGAGGAGTCGACCCTGTCGGAGCTGTGGGCTCCCGGCGCCGCCCGGGCGGACCAGCCGATCATCACGTTCGTCCTGACCCTCTACTTCTGAGCCGCGGCTCGAGCCGTTAGGATGCCCGCCTCGTGATCCCGTACTTCACCCTGCCCACGCCCCGCATCGGGGACATCGAGTTCCCCTGGTTCATGCTGCTGATCGTGATCGGCATCGCGGCCGGCACCGAGTTCGCGCGCTACCGGGCGATCAAGAACAAGCTGTCGGTCAAGATCACCGTCGACTGCACGCTGTTCATGGTGCTGATGGGCTTCCTGGTCGCCCACTTCGTCGCCATCGTCTTCTATCACCCGGACAAGCTGGCCGAGGACTGGAAGAACATCCTCCCCTGGTACAACTTCTCCATCTCCTCGATGGGCGGCTACCTGGGCGCGGCCATCGCCATCCCGCTGTTCCTCAAGGTGTGGAAGAAGACCCCGGTCTGGCCCTACACGGACACGCTGGCGTTCGGCGTGACCCTCGGCTTCGCCTTCGGCCGGGTCGGCTGCTTCACCGCCCACGACCACATCGGCAAGCCGACGACGTTCTTCGGCGGCGTGCAGTTCCCCGATCGCCTCACCAACATCGACGGCGTGCCCCTGGGCACCCGCCACGACCTGGGGCTGTACGAGGCGCTGATCCTGTTCGCGATCTTCGGCCTGTTCCTCCTCCTGGACCGCAACAAGGAGCGCTTCCACGGCTTCTACAGCGGCCTGCTGCTCGTCCTGTACGGGCCGATCCGGCTGGGGCTGGACGCGCTGCGGGCCACCGACCTGTCGCGCGCCGACCGGCGCTACCGCCCCGGCGACCTGTGGACGCTCGCCCGGGAGTGGATGTCCGAGGGCGGCGACGCGGCCGTCGCGCTGCAGAAGAGCGTGAGCGAGGCGCGGATCGCAGACGGCGCGTTCATGGGCTTCACGTTCGCGCAGTACGGCGCCATGGCGCTCACCGCGCTGGGCGCCTGGATGCTCATCACCCGCTCGGGCAAGGGACAGCTGGACATCAGCGGTGAGCTGGCGCGTGACTTCGGCGGCAAGGTCCCCGAGGAGCTCGCTCCGGCCCCTGACTCAGAAGGGCAGCTCGGGGAGCCCGACGTAGAAGACGGCGGCGATGCCGGCACCGAGCAGGAGCACGCCGAGGACGGCGACGGCGATCGCGAGGCCTGAGGACGGCACCTTCTTGGGGGGCGGCGGCGGCCGGCGGCGGCGGCGGCGACGGCGCGGCTTGCCGTCGGGTCCCAGCGAAGCTGTGGCTCGGGAGCGGGGCGCGGGGGTCTCGTCCGCCGGTCCGATCTCGGCCGGCATCCGGGCCGACGGCGCCATCGCGCGGGTCTCCGGCACGTCCTGGCTGGCCGCGTCCGTGCGACCCGCGCCGGTGATGAACGACGGCGGAGCCGGGGTCTCCTCGGGGTCGAACCCCGGAGGCGGCTCGGGCGCGGCGACGCCGGGCTCCGACGCCATCGGAGGCGCCGTCATCGTGTCCGCCTGGGGACCCAACTGGTGGGGCTGGAGCGCCGGCGCCTCGTCGGTGGCGGTCATGTCCGCCTCTTCACCCGGGGTCGGCACCTCGTCCGGCTCGGGCGACGCCGGAGCCACCGGGATCGGTCCCGAGCCGGAGGCGGTCGTCGAGCCCCGCGGGAAGCGGGTGGTGACCCGAACCGGCGCGATCTCGTCCAGCACGGGTCGCACCGACCGCAGGAAGCTCTTGAGGGTCGCCCCCTCCGCCGCCTCCGCGAGGGGCCGAAGCTCGAGCAGGAGGTCGGCGCCGGTGGCGTACCGTCGGGCCGGGGCCCGCTGGAGCAGGCGGGTCAACGTCGGGACGAGCTCCGGACATCGATCCGCGACCTTCGCGGCTTCTTCTTCGGGCTTGCGGCGCGCCACCTGCTCGGCGATTCGGGCGAGGTTTCGACCCTGGAAGAGGCGCTCGCCGGCGAGGAACTCGTAGAGCATCGCCCCCACCGCGAACAGGTCGGCGGCGGGCTTGAAGTCGCGGGTGCCGCCCCAGACCTCCGGGGCGATGTACCCCGGCGTGCCCTTGACGATGCCGCGGGTGGTCGACTCGATGTTCAGGGTGCTCTTGACCAGCCCCCAGTCGGAGATCTTGAGGATGCCTCGGCGGTCCACCAGCACGTTGCTCGGCTTCAGGTCGCGGTGCACGATGCCGAGCCGATCGCCGTTGTCGTCGGCGGCGTTGTGGGCGTAGTCGAGGGCCTCGGTCAGGTCGACGGCGGCTTCGATGGCGGCCTTGACCGGGATCTCGTGCTTGCGCTTGCGCAGCGCCACCAGGAGCGTGTTCAGGTCCGGCCCGTCGACGAACTCCATCGCGATGTACAGCTCGCCGTCGTGGGCCCCCACCTTGTAGACGTCGACGACGCCCGGATGCTTGAGGCGCCCGCAGACGCGGGCCTCGTTGATCAGGGCCTTCTTCTGGGTCTCCATCTCGCCCGGCGGCGGCTTCAGCAGCTTGAGGGCCTGGCGCTTGCTGAACCCCAGGTCGCCCTCTTCGACGACCTGCCACACCTCGGCCGCGGCGCCCCGCCCCAGCGGCCGCTCCAGCGTGTAGGGCCCGAAGACCTCTCCGGGTTCGTGCGTCGGCGCTTGATCCATGGTGTCCGCGGCCAGCGGGCTACAGGGCCCCTATGGCACGGCATGGATTCTACACGATCGTCTACTCTGAACGGGTGACCCAGGCCTCCCCCAAGCCCGTCTCCGGGCCATTGATGTTCATCGTGCTCATCGTCGGCTTCGTGGTGGTCGTGGTGGCGCTGAGGCCGAGCCTGGAGAAGACGAAGGCGGTGACCCGCGACGCCGAGTGCCAGGTCAACCTGGAGCTCATCGCCGATCGACAGCAGCTGCTGCACGACCGGGACCGCACCTACCGTTCGTGCGTCTCCTGGCCGCCGGAGGTCCCCAGCGGCGAGCCGGTCCTGTGGGACGACGCGCCCGCCTGCTGGTCGGAGCTGGGCTTCGAGCCGGACGTGCTCCTGTGGGGCCGCTACGAGGTGACCGCGACCCGGGTCTCGTGGCAGGCCACCTGCGTGGTCGACTCCGACGGCGACGGCGCCCGGGCACGCTGGACGGCGTCCGACGCCACCACCGCGGCCAAGGATCCGAACTCCGCGGACTGATCGTCTAGACGCGTTTAGAGGGCGTCAGCGACCAGCAGCGGCCGGCGGGCCGTCTCGATCGCAAGCAGCAGGTCCTCGATCGTGTCCTCGATCCCCAGCTGGTCCCGGCCCAGGTCGCCGCTGAGCTCGACCTCGCGGAAGAACCCCCAGCCGGAGCGGCCGG
The DNA here is from genome assembly GCA_964416435.1 of uncultured Rickettsiales bacterium. Classification (GTDB taxonomy): domain Bacteria; phylum Myxococcota_A; class UBA796; order UBA9615; family UBA9615; genus CAYQEG01. Next base: position 44,035 of record CAYQEG010000020.1, on the reverse strand, counting down.
GCAGGTACAGCCCGACCTGCAGGGTGCGGGAGCCGCTGTCGAACCGCGCCACCAGGATCGCCTCGGCGGTGACGGCTTCGCTCGCCACCTCCAGCCCCTTCCAGACCGAGCTGCGCCGCTGCGCCGCGGGATCGGCCAGCGCGGCGATGACCCCCTCGACGAAGCGGGGGCTGTTCCGGATCTCCATCGGGAGGTCCAGCTCCGCGACGTCGTGGGGGCGCAGGTGCACGCGCTCGGTGGAGTCGGCGTACCCCTCCCGGCGTCCGGTGACCTCGTAGATCCCGGGCGGGAGGTGCAGATCGAGCTCCCCCGTCGGCCCGGTCTCGCCGTGGGGCACGCCGTAGATCAGGACCGTCGTGAACGGCTCGGTGGTCCGCACCGCCAGCGTGGCCGGGGGCGCCTCGGCCCGCTCCGCCGAGACCTCCGCCCACAGGTCGATCACGTCCTGGTGCTCCCACCCATCACGGGCCACCCACCACGGATCGAGCAGCAACGCCGCACGCAGCGCCGCGCGGGCCTGGGCTTCGCGGCCCAGGGCGACCTGGGAACGGGCGACCATCAACTCCAGGTCACGCACCAGCCCGTCGGGCATCCGAGACGCCGGGTAGCCGTCGACCAGCGCGAGGGCGTCCGTCGCGAAGTCCACCGCCACCTGGTACTCCCGGCCCCGGTACGCGACCCACGCGCCTTCCAGCCACCGGCTGGCCGACTGCGACGCGACGTCCAGCCCCTCGGACGGTCGCACCGCCGGCTCGAACAGCCGATCGGGATCCGCCCGGAGGTCTTCCAATTGGTCGATCGCTTCGCTGATCTGCCCGTACCAGTGCCACGCCTCGGCGCGGTGGTCGTCGTCGACGTGCAGGTCCCAGACCGCGACGGCGGGGCCGCGTTTGCGCTTCTTCTTGGCGAGGGGGGCGGCCGAACCGACCGCAGGCACGACCAGGGCGATCGCCAGGAAGAGGATGACAGCGGCGCGGTGCGTACCCATGGGCCTACACCCTGGGCATAGGCCGGCGCGTTGGCAGAGATGTTGTGGAGTTATGGAATTGGAGGCCAGTCCGTCGTCCCCCACCCTCCCCCGCCGGGCGTCTCGACGGCGAGCGCCTCGCCGGGGCCGATCTCGACCGTGAACGAACCGGGGAGCGGGTGCTCCCTCCCCTGGCCGTCGCGGCGCACCGTCCTCCCCGGCTGACCGGGGCATCCCCCCGCCAGCCCGAACGGGGCACGGCTCCGACGCTGCGACAGGAGCGAGACGCGCAGCGGCCGCAGCGGCTCGAGGACCCGCCGCACGCCGTCCCCTCCCCGGTGGCCGCCGGCGCCCCCGCTGCCTCGACGGATCTCCAGGGCCCGCACCAGGATCGGGCACCGCCGCTCGAGCACCTCGACGTCGGTCATGCGGGTATTGGTCATGTGGGTGTGCACCGCGCTCGCGCCGGGCCCGCGGGCCGTCGCCCCGGCTCCCCCGGCGATGGTCTCGTAGTAGCCGAAGCTCGGATCCCCGAGCGTCAGGTTGTTCATCGTGCCCTGCGACGCCGCAGCGAGGCCGAGCGCGCCCAGGAGCACGTCGACGACGCGCTGGCTCGTCTCGACGTTGCCGCCGACGACCGCTCGCCCCGGCGGCGGGTCCAGGAGGGAGCCGGCCGGGAGGCGCAGGTCGACCGCCCGCAGGCAGCCGTCGTTCAGCGGCAGCTCCCGGCCGACCGCGCACCGGATCGCGTACAGCACCGCGGCGCGCGTGACGGCCGGGGGCGCGTTGAGGTTGCCCTCCGACGCCGGCCCCGTGCCCGCGAAGTCGACCACCAGCCGACGCCCGCCCGGCCCGTCGTGCACCGCGAGGCTCACGACGATGGGGGTCCCGTCGTCCATCGCGTCGGAGAACGAGCGGGGCTCGGGGCCCAGATCGCCGAGCCAGCCGTCCACCACTTCGGCGCCGTGGTCGAGGATGTGGCCCATCCACGCCTGGACCCCCGGCGCTCCGTAACGGTCCGCGAGCTCGTTGAGGAGGCTACCCCCCAGGGTCCCGGCGGCGACCTGCGCCTCCAGGTCGGCGAGCACCGTCTCGGGGCTCCGGGCTGGCCAGGCCGATCGGGTCAGGGCCTCGGTCACCGCGTCGACCCGGAACCGGCCTCCGTCGGTCAGCAGGAGCCCGCGCAGCACCACCCCCTCCTCCTCCAGCCCGGTGCTGTGAGGCGGCATCGAGCCCGGCGTCGTGCCGCCCACGTCCTGGTGGTGCGCTCTGCTCGCGACCCACGCGAGCAGACCGCCGTCGGGCCGGAAGACCGGGGTGATCACCGTGATGTCGGGCAGGTGGGAGCCTCCCTGCAGCGGGTCGTTGACCGCCCAACTCCGCCCCGGCGCCAGCTCGTCTCCGAGCCGCTCGGCCAGTCGGCGCACCGTCTCCCCCATCGCGCCGAGGTGGACCGGGATGTGAGGGGCGTTGCTGACGAGCCTGGCCCGGGGGTCGAACACCGCGCAGCTGAAGTCGAGCCGCTCCTTGACGTTGACGGACCAGGCGACCCGGCGCAGCGTCTCCCCCATCCGGGTGGCGACGGAGCTGAAGCGCCGCCAGAAGAGCTCGAGGCGCACCGCGTCTCGCGTCGCCGACGCCACCGGGGCGAGCGGCCGGTCCGCGGCCTCCAGCACGATCTCCCCGCCGGCGCCCACCCGAAGCGTCCAGCCGGGATCGACGACGATCGTGGTGGTCTCGTCGACGATCAGGATCGGCCCCGCGCTCATCGCGCCGGGCCGCAGCGCGGCGCGACGGTAGACGGGCGTCGACCTCCAGCGCAGCCCCCCGTCGCCGTCGGGGTGGCCGACGCGCCGCACGTCCAGGGGCTCGGGCAAGGGGGCGGCCACCGGGTCGGGGGGACGATCGGGGGCCGTCGGCTCGGCCGTCCGGGCCTCCACCAGGAGCCGCACCACCTCGACCGCGGCCTCGGGCCGATCGAACCCGAACAGCCGCCGGTGCTGGCCCTCGAAGTCCGCTCGATCCGTCGCCGTCAGGGTCGTCGTGGAGCCGACGTACCGCAGCTCGAAGCGGTGCTCGCTCGTCGCCGCGTCGCCCAGCTCGGCCCGGGCCTCCGCCTCCACGTCGGCGATCCGGGGGGCGAGGCGGGCCGGCAGGTCCGAGCCCCAGGGCTCCAGCACCGGCCGGACGCGGGCCGCGGTGCGCGCTGCGCCGGCGATCCCGTAGGCCGAGAGCACCCCCGCCAGCGGGTGCAGCACGACGCGGGCGACCCCGAGCCGCGACGCGACCGAGCAGGCGTGCTGGCCGGCGGCGCCCCCGAAGGCGATCAGCGTGTGCTCGGCGGGGTCGTGCCCGCGAGCCGTCGACAGCTCGGCGATCGCGGCAGCCATGGTCGCGTCCGCCACGGCGATGAACCCCGCCGCCGAAGACGCCGGCTCGGAGCCGAAGGTCTCGAGGGCACGCCGCGCCGCGGCGGCGTCCAGGCGCTGGTCGCCGCCCTCGCCGAACCGCGCGGCGACGAGGTCGACGGGGACCCGCCCGAGCAGGACATTCGCGTCCGTCACCGTGGCCGGTCCCCCCCGCCCGTACGACGCCGGGCCCGGGTCCGCCCCGGCGCTACCTGGCCCCACCCGGACGCGGCCGTCGACGAGGTCCAGCCGCGAGCCTCCGCCCGAAGCCACGGTGTGCACCTCGAGGGCGCGGGTGCGCAGCCGCTGGCCCGCGATCTGCAGCTCGCCGGTGTGCTCGGCGCGTCCCGCCCATCGGCAGACGTCGGTCGACGTCCCGCCCATGTCGAACCCCAGGACCTGCTCGAGCCCGAGCTCTCGCGCGATCGCCCCGCAGGCCACGACGCCCCCGGCGGGGCCGCTCAGCACCGCGTCCACCCCACCGACGACGGCTGGCGCGGCGAGCCCGCCCGACGACTTCATGACGCTCAGCGAGCCGCGGACCTGGCGCTCCATCGAGGCCGTCCAGGCCCGCAGCACCGGCCGCGTGAACGCCTCCGCCGTGGTCGTCGTCGCGCGGCCGAGCAGCCCGCACTCGGGGATCACCTCGCTGCTCGGGAACGCGCGCAGGCCGCAGGCCCGGGCGACTTCGGCGACCCGGCGCTCGTGGCGGTCATGCAGGAAGCCGTGGGCGAACACGATCGCGACGCACTCGATCCCGTCGGCGCGCAGCGCCTCCAGCCGCGGGCGGAGCACCTCCGGGTCCGGGGCCCGCTCCGCCGTCCCGTCGGCCCGCATGCGCTCGGCCACCTCCAGGACCCGCTCGCACAGGGGCTGCGCCCGACGGATCGTGAGCGCGAACAGGTCCGGGCGCGTCTGATCGCCGATCCACGGCAGATCGCCGAAGCCGGCGGTGATCAGCAGCGCCGTGCGCGCGCCGCGACGCGTCAGCAGCGCGTTGGTCGCGACCGTCGTCCCGACCCGGACCTCGCCGGGGCCCAGATCAGCGATGGCGGCGGCGATCTCGGCGTCTCGGGAGAGCACCTTGCGGACGACGCGGCGGCCGTCGGGCGCGGTCGCCACGACATCGGTGAAGGTCCCGCCCCGGTCGACCGCGACCCGCCAGGCGTCAGCGTTCATCCGGTTCGAAGACGCAGGGCCCGTCGCACGGATGCATGATCGTGCCCTCGGAGCCCGCCATCAGGAACGCCGCGACCTGGGTCTGCATCTCCTGCGTGTGTCGGATCTGCGTGTGCGCCCCGGTGACCGCGGCGGGGCGGTTGTCGTCCGGCGGCCGGACGTGCCCGGAGTCGAACTGGGTCATGCCCGACGCCCCCGGACCCAGCGGCGCCGCCACCACCTCCAGCCCCCAGGGCTCGGTGACCGGCTCGCCGACGAGCGGCAGGTCGAGGGTCCGGGCGAGGACCTCGGCCGTGAAGTTGGGCACCTGTTCGTCGCCCACGGAGACCTGCCACAGGCCCGACTTGTCGCCGAGTGACTCGGCGTGGTTGGCGGGGTCGACCGGGTCCCAGAGCAGCTGCGACAGGGCGTAGATCAGCTGCCGAGAGGCCGGGTCGGGCTGGGTCTGGAGCACGAACTCCTCGAAGTCGGCCCAGTGGGACGACCGCTCGAGCATCGTCGCCCACATCGCGCCCGGCACGTGCAGCACGCCGACGTCGACGACCTCGCTGTTGGCGAGCAGGGTCGCCCCCTCGATCCCGCCGAGGGAGATCCCGAAGTAGAGGATGCGGTCGGGATCGACCAGCGAGCCGCCGCCGACCTGCAGGTAGTCCTGCTCGATGAACGCGGTGCGGAACGCCCGGGCGAGGGCCAGCTGGTTCGACACGCCCTGCACGAGCTTGTCCGTCAGGAGGGGGAACCGGCCGAGATCGGTCGCGACACGAACAGAGTCGGCCACGTCGCGCGTCGTCAGCCCGCGCCACTCCCCGCCGACGCAGATCGCGGCGAGCCGGTTGCACAGCTCGATGGTCGAGTTGGCGTCGTCCGCCGCGCTGATGTAGTGCCCTGGCGATGCGAAGATCCCGTGGCCGAAGATCACGACCGGCACCGTGCCCGGGTCGGCGTCTCGGATGCTTTCGGGCAGCACCAGGGTGAAGAACGCGTCGTCGACCGTCCGGGCCTCCGGAACGCCCGTCGCGCTGTCGACCCGGAACCAGCCCTTGTCGTGATCCGAGTCGCTCGCGTCGTCGTCGCCCGACTCGGCCCACAGGTAGTGGGTCAGCCGCAGCGAGCCCCGCACCTCGCGCCACAAGCCGGGGGCGATGACGTCGCCTTCGTCGGCGTCGAACAGGTCCGTGACGACGACCTCCGGCTCGAAGCCGGCGTCCATCGGGAGCTCCGCCCGCATGTCCTGCACCACCGCGGTCAACGGGGCGACCAGCCGCTCGCGGCTGGCGGTCGGGAAGTCCCACGCGAGCACGAGGTCGTCCGCGCCCGTACCCAGCGTCTCCAGTCGGGACAGCAGGTCGGCGTAGTGGCCGCGGACCGGATCGGGCAGGTCGGTGTCCCCCGACACGACCGCTCCGAACCCCGGCGGGCGCGGGGCGGGCTCGCCATCCACCCCCCGCATCGACGTGGTGATCGCCACCCCGACGCGCACACCGAAGCCCATGTGGGCCATCGGCCGAATGAGCAAGGCTCGCTCGCGGTCCTCCTGGAGAGGCCACGCGTCCAGCTCCGCGAAGCAGGGGATCCGGACGCCCGTGTCGAGGTCCCAGAGCTGCACGGGCGAGTCCTCGGCGAGGCACGCCCCCGGGTCGCTCAACGGGGGGAGGTTGCCGCCGTCCAGCGCCACGCCCGGCCGCCAGACCATCGTCCCGACCGGCGAGAAGCCGTCGCGGTAGCTCCAGCGCGACGCGTCCATCGGGCGGCTGTCGCCGACCGGAATCCAGGCGGGGTCGATCTGCAGCCGGCAGCCCTCGGGTCCGTCGGCGACGAGGTGCGCGTTGGGCCACGGGTCCAGGAGATCAGCGCCGGTCGGGGTCGCCTCCCCCGTCGGTCCGCAGACCGGCGCGTCGGGGGGCGTCGGGCAGCCCGCGAGCAGCGCCGCGGCGAGGAGCGCCGCGCACGAGCCGCCGAACCTCACGTCTTCTCCGACAGGACCTTCCACACCGGGACAGGCTCGCTCTTGCCCTTGAGCACCGCGGGCGGGAGCTCCATCAGCACCACTTCGTCCCGGACGACGTCGGCCACGTCGCCGCTGATGATGATCTCCCCCGCCGCGGCGGCGGAGCAGAGCCGGCTGGCGACGTTCACCACGTCCCCGACCACGGTGTAGTCCATCGTCTTGCGGGAGCCGAGGGGGCCCCAGATGACCTCGCCGGCGTTGATGCCGACGCCCATCTCGATGGGCCGCTCGCCCCGGGCGCCGCGGACCCGGTTCAGGGACCGCAGCGCGGCCTGCATCTTGAGGCCGCAGAGGACCGCGTCCTGCACCGAGCGGGGGGTCGCCTTGGGCACTCCGAACAGCGCCATGATGGCGTCCCCCATGTACTTGTCGAGGGTACCGCCCATCTGGAAGACGACGTCCACCATCACGTCGAAGTACTCGTTGAGCAGCTCCGTGACCTCGGACGCGTCCATGCTCTCGGACATGCGGGTGAAGCCCCGGATGTCCGTGAACATCACCGCGGCGTCCCGCTGCTCCCCACCCTGGGCGAGGTCGATGTGGCCGGCGACTACCTCGTCGACGAGGTTGGGAGACAGCAGCCGCCCCAGGCGCGCGCGGGTCTCCGCTTCGTGCTCGACCTGGGCGAGCAGGTTGGTGTTCTTGAGCGCGACGGAGGCCTGGTTGGCGATCGAGGTGAAGATCTGCAGGTCCGTCGGCGCGAACGCGTGGGTGCGGTGCAACGAGTCGACGTGCATCGCGCCGAAGATCTCCTCTTCGTAGATGAGCGGCACGCACATCGCCGAGCGCATCGACAGGGCGACGATCGAAGCCGCCGCCTGGAATCGACCGTCGGTGATGGCGTCCGTCGCGAGCACCGCCTTCTTGTTGGTGATCACCTCGCTGAGCACCGTCTGGGACAGGGGCATCGCCTCGGTCGGCTCGCCGCCGCCCTTCTCCATCACGATCCGGGGCTCGAGGGACGTGCCGTCCTCGCCCATCAAGAGGATCGCGCAGCGGTCGGCCGGGATCAGGTCGAAGAGGCGGGTGGCGATCGATCGCAGCAGATCGTCCAGCGGGGCGTCGAGCCGCAGCGACGCGCTCAGCTCGTGGGCGATGCGGAGCTTCTCGTAGTCCCGCCGGAGGATCTCCTCGTCCGTGATCTCCTCGGCCGGCGGGAACCGGTCCTGGCCCATGTCGAACGTGTTGCTGTGCTGGATCGCCGAGTCGCCGTCGTGCAACTCGACCCGCGTGGCGGACCCGCTCGCCGGCCCCAGGATGGTCAGGCCGGCGCCGCCCCCCGCCGCCTTCAGCACGTCCGCGACCCGGAACGCCGAGGTGACCGATGAGGCCTGCTGCTCCGCGTGGTAGCGGAACCGCACCGTGCCGAGGACCAGCTCGTCTCCCTCGTTGAGGAGGTGGCGCTGGATGCGCTGGCCCGCGACGTAGGTGCCGTTGCGGCTCCCCAGGTCCAGGACCAGGTGGGTGCCGTCCGGCTGCCGTTGGATCTGAGCGTGGAACTTGCTGACGGACCGATCCGGGATCTCGACCGAGTTCTCCGGGTGCCGACCCAGGCTGGTCAGCGCGCCGAGGCGGTGTCGGTTGAGCGGAGCGAGGTCCGGAACGAGATAGGCGTCGCCCATGAAGCACGCACGTTACCCGACCCCCGCACGCGCGCGATACCCGGCGGGTGCAGTAGCCTCGCATCGGTGCCCGACAGCTCCGACCCGGTCCGATGCCCTCTCGACCGCGGGACGCTGCGGCGGTCCCCCACGACCTGGACGTGCGGCGACTGCGGCCGCGCCTGGCCGGTGCGAGGGGGGTTCGCCCGCCTGGTCGACGAGCGGCGCATCGGCCTCCTGGATCGCGTCATGAGGGCGGTCTACGACGGGTTCGGGGTGCTCCACGACCCGGCGCTGAGGCTCGTCCTGCCGATCGTCGACGGGCTGAGCGAAGCCGACGCCCGTGAGCGGCTGATCGCCCGCCTGCCCCTCGCGGAGCTCGAGAGGCTCTCCGCCTCCCGCCCGCTGCGGGCGCTCGACGTCAGCTACGGCACCGGCGGCGAGCTGCTCGGCCTCGCCCGCGTGTTGCCTCGGGGAACCGAGCTCTTCGGCGTCGATCTCTCGTCGACGATGGCCCGCCTGGGGCGCCGCAACCTCCGGCGCGCGGCCGTCGACGCGGCCCTGTGCGTGGGCGACGCTCATCACCTGCCCTACGCCGACGACGCGTTCGACCTGGTCGTGCACGTCGGCGGCATCAACGCCTTCTCGGACCGGGCCCGCGGCCTCTCCGAGATGGTCCGCGTCGCCCGGCCCGGCGCTCCGATCTTCGTCGTCGACGAGCGGCTGGACCGCTCGGGTCCGGTCCCCCGCTGGCAGCGCGCGCTGTTCCGGGCCATCACGTGGTGGGACCCCGTCCAGGAGGCGCCCGTCGACCTCCTGCCGCCGGGGGTGGAGGACGTCGAGGTGCACCAGGTGCTTCGCTTCTACTACCTGATGAGCTTCCGAGCGCCGGCGGCGGACCCCGTCAGCTGACCCGGTACATCGCCGAGGCCCAGACGAAGCCGGCCCCGAACGCGGCCATCGCGACGAGGTCCCCGCTCGCGAAGCGGCCGGAGCGGAACCCGTCGTCGAGCAGGATCGGCACCGTGGCCGACGAGGTGTTTCCGGTCCGGTGGATGTTGCTCGGCGTGCGCTCGGCGGGCAGGCGGTACTGGCGCAGCAGCGACGCGAGGATCTTGCCGTTGGCCTGGTGAACGACGAAGTGGTCGACGTCCTGGAGGTCGACCTCGACCGCGTCGACGGCCGCCTGCAGCGCGCCGCCCATCTGGCGGACGGCCGACCGGAAGACCCGCGCCCCGTTCCAGTGCGTGAGGATCCCCGGGATCGCCGGCTCACGCTCACGCCAGGCCTCGGCGACCACCTCGAGCTCCGGCGGCGCCGGGCGGTCCGGCTGCTGCAGATCGTAGATCGGGCTCGTCGCGCTGCACGCCAGGGCCCCGTCCCCGTCCATCCAGGAGCCGCTCCAGAGCAGCCCCCCCTCCCCCGGCTCGGCGCGCAGGACCGCGGCGCCCGCGCCATCCCCGAACAGCGGCGCAGTCGCTCGGTCCATCTGGGCCGGCTCGAACGCTCGCTCGGCGCAGACGACGAGGACCGTGCGGAGCGAGCGGGATCGGAGCATGCCGTCGGCCAACTGCATCGCGGCGAGGAAGGACGCGCAGGCGGCGCGCACCTCGAGGACCGGGACGGTCGCGGTGATCCCGAGGGCCCGCTGCAGGAACGCCCCCGGTGTGGGGTAGCTCATCTCCGCGTAGGTGGCGTGGAAGAGCACGAGGTCGACCTCGTCGGGCCCGACCTCCGCCGCCTCCAGGGCCCGCCTCCCCGCGATCGCGCCCATGTGCCAGCTCAGCTCGCCCGGCGCCGCCTGGCGCCGCTCGGGGATCCCCAGCCGCTTGCCGACGAAGCCCGCGTCGAACCCGTGCCTCTGCTCCACCTCCTCGGCGGTCACCACCGCCTCGGGCAGGTACGAGCCGGTGCCGACGATCACGGTGCGGAGCGCACTCACGGTCAGCCCTGGAAGACCCGCTGGATGATCGCTGCCTCCTCGCCTCCGTCGATGGCGAGGATCGCCCCGTTGACGAAGGACGCCCGGTCGTCCAGGAGCAACGACACGAGGTCGGCGACGTCCTCCGTGGCGACGTTGCGGCCCAGCGGGTTGACCGAGGCGAACGCCCCCAGCGCCTTGTCGAAGTCGGGGACCATGCTCGCGGCGTACGTGTCCGCCGCGCCGAAGCGGATCCCGTTGACCCGCACCCCGTGAGCCCCCATCTCGCCCGCCATGTAGCGCACGTAGGTCGTCAACGCCGCCTTGCTCGCGCCGATGGCGGCGCCTCCCCGAAGCACCGCGGTGTCCAGGTAGTTGAGCAGGGCGACGACCCTCGCCCCGTCGGCGAGCAGGCCCCGGCGGAACAGCTCCTGTCCCCAGAACAGGAAGCTGTGGGACATCACCTCGAAGGTCTTGAGGATCTGCTTGGGGTGCAGCGCCCGCTCCGGGGCGTCGGCGTCGACGACCGGCCCCACGCTGCCGTCGGCGAGGGAGTGCACGAGCAGCTCGACCCCACCCGGCCCGACCTGTCGCGCCACCCGGTCGGCCAGGTCGTCGAGGTTGGCGAGGCGGCCGGCGTCGGCGACGAGCAGCTCGCACCGCCGGCCGTGGGACTCGACCTCCCGACGGAGGGCGTCCGCCTCGTCGGGGTGGTTGCCGCGGTGCATCCCCAGGACGTGCAGACCGTCCCGCGCGACGCGCCGTACGACGGCCGCCCCGGTCCCCATCGAGCAGCCCAGCACCAGGGCCCAGCGTCCACTCCCTACAGCACTCACGCCCACCTCACGCTCCCGCGCCGCCCCCGCCCTGGGCCCGCGCCAACAAGTCCGCGACGGCGCCGCTCACGCGTGCGTGCGCCGACTCCACCCAGTCGGGATCCTCGGGATCCGCGTCGGGCTCCGCCGCCAGGTCGATCGCCGGTCCGAGCAGCTGCCGGACCTGGACCGGGCGGGGCAGGCCTACAGGATACGGGAGTCCGCCGAGCCCGAGGGGCAGGCAGAGCGGAACCATGTCCGTACCGAGCAGGCGAACGCCGTTGCGGTGGCCATCTCCGACGATGTGGAGGAACTCGTCCACCCCCGAGGCGGCCACCGGGACGATCGGCAGCCCGTGCCGCAGCGCGAACCGGAGGTAGCCCCGGCGCCGTCCCCAGTGCAGCTCGTACAGGGTCTTGCTGCTCCGGAAACACTCGGCGGTGCCCCCCGGCAGCACCGCGACGTGGTCCCCCTGCGCGACGATCCGGGCGGTGTCCTCGTCCGATCCGTCGTACAGCGCGAACGCCGAGAGGAGGCGCCCGACCACCGGCAGCGCCATCGCCTGCCGGTGGCTGATGCCCCAGACGTTCTTGCCGGTCCGCCTCCGCACGAGGGCGAGCAGCATGAACATGTCGTACGCCGGGCGGCCGTGGTAGCCGACGAACAGCGCGCTGCGGGTCGGCACGTGGTCCCAGCCCTCCACCGAGTAGCGGAACCAGCGGGCGTGCGCCGCGCACAGGCGGCTGAAGCCCTCCATCGCCCGCTCCGACGGCTGCACGTCAGCCGACCTCCCAGGCGACCGCGCCGGCCGCGACCCCCGCTCCGACGGAGAACAAGAGCAGTCGCTCGCCGGCCCGGGGCGGCCGCTCCGAGCGAAACGCCCGGTCCAGCCCCAGGGGGATCATCACCGACGGGATGCTGCCCGTCCGGTCCACGAAGAGGTCCAGGCGAGCCGGGTCGAGCTGGAGCGCCGTGAGCAGGTGGGGCATCCACGCGGCGTTGGGCTGGTGGGCGAAGAAGCGGTCGAACTCCGCCGGACTGAGGGCGAGGCGCGCGCTCACGTCGCCGACGACCCGCCCGAGCAGCTCGGGCACCAGCTTGCGGATCGCGCGCCCGTCCGCGCCGAACCGGACCGATCGCCCGGCCCCCTCCGCCTCGTCCGCGGTCGGGACGTGGAGGTACCTCCAGTGGGAGCCGTCGGCCAGGAAGGAGCTGGCCACCAGGCCTCCCCGGCCCGATGGCACGACGACCACCGCGGCGGCGCCCTCCCCGAACAGGGGGAACGTGCGCCGGTCGGTGGGATCGAGCACCCCGTCGTCGTGCTCGGCCGCGACGACGAGCACCGGACCGCCGCCGGTAGCGACGTGCCGCGCAGCGAGATCCAGGCCCGTGAGCCAGGCGACGCAGCTCCCGTGCAGGTCGACGACGTCACACGACGCGCCGAGCGCGTCTTGAACGAGAAACCCGGTCCCCGGGATCCTGCGGTCGCCGCCCAGCGAGCTGGCGAAGATCAACCGGCGCACCTCACGCGGGCTCACGCCACCCCGCTCCAGGGCGGCGCGCCCCGCTTCGATCGCCATCGACGCGGCGCTGTCCGACGGGCGTGAGCGATGGCGTGAGACGATGCCGGTCCACTCCTCGATCCAACCGGGAGTTACCGGGAGGTCGTGCTCGGAGCACAGCTGCTCGTTGGAGATCGGCGCGCCCGGCAGGAAGCTCCCCGTGCCCGCGATCGCCGCCCCCAGCGTGCCCCTCGTCGTCAGGTGCGGGACTTGTGCCGATGGCATCTAGGCGAGCTTGCCGAAGTGGACCGACTTGTCGGTCTGCCAGGAGACGACGATCTCGTCGATCCGGTCGGCCAGGTGCTCCTCGGCCCGCTTCGCGATCTCCGCCCCCTTCCAGAACTCCCACGCGGCGAAGTCCGCCACCACCTCGCCCAGGTTGAGCGCCTCGTCGGCGTGGTCCTTGGAGCGATCGAGGCCGTTCTGCCACATGAGCCGATAGACGGCGCGGAGCATGTCGTCGGCCCGGCGGGTGAACGTGCGCACCGGCGCCCCGAGCAGCTTCATGCGGCGGCTGCTGTGACCCGCGCTCGGCCGCTTGGGGATGACGTTGCTCGCGATGACGAAGTCCGCGCCGGCCTCCCACACGACCGTCGCGGGCACGTTGTCGACGACGCCTCCGTCGACCAGCCGGTGACCCGCCTCGGTCAGAGGCCCGAACAGGCCCGGCATCCCCGAGCTCGCCCGCACCCCCCTCCCCACCGTGCCGCGGTCGAGGATGAACGGCTCCGCGGTCCGGATGTCGGCCGCCATCGGGAGGAACGGGATCTCGGTCCCGGCGAGCGGCCGGTGGCCACTGAGCTGGTCGACCACCCGGCCGATCCCGGCGGTGGTCACGAGGCCCGCGGCGGCCGGCGGCACGAGGATCCAGCCCCCCTTCACCAGCTGCTCCAGGGCGTCCATCCCGCCCGCCGCGAACAGGCCCGCGACCACGGCCCCGAAGGAGCTCCCGCTGACGTAGTCGACGGGGATGCCGGCCCGATCCAGGACCCGGAGCAGGCCGACGTGAGCGAACCCCCCGGCCCCCCCTCCGCCGAGCGCGACCCCGACGCTCCTGCCGCGCAGCACGCGCCCCAGCCGCCGACAGGCCCGCCCGGTGGGTCGAGAGGCGTCGACGAGGGCGCCGAGATCCGCCCGTGACCAGAAGCGACCCGGCCCGAAGTCGTCGTCCGGGATGCGGACGATGTGACGCACCTGCCCCTGCGGGGTCTGGGGATCCTCCGACGCGCGGACCGCGTGGATTCGGAACTGGCCGACGGTGCCCGCCACGTTCCAGGTCGCCTCCACGTCGTCGCACAGGAAGATCACCGCGTCTGCGTCGACCGCCAGCTGCTCCTGGGCGCGGGCCTGGGAAGCCGCCGAGACGACGACGCAGCCGGTGTGGGGCGTGAGCTCACGCACCAGGTCCCGGGCCTGGAGCGGCCGCACGGGACACACGACGTTCACGCCGCCCCAGGACTCGGGGGTGACCAGCCGGCGAGCGTCGATCTCCCCGTAGCGGACCTCTTCGACCGGCAAGCCCCAGGTCCGCTGTTGCTGGTCGAGGTGCATGTCGAGCACCCACGGCGGTCGGTCCAGGTGCTCCGCCAGCGCGGCGGCGGTGCCGTAGGCGACGGTCGTCGCGCCCATGGACCGGTGCTGGCCGTAGACCGTGACCATCACCAGGCCGCCGGCCGGGGAGCCGGCGTCCTCCGCCTCGGCGTCGACCGTCAGCCGCGACACGTCGTAGTAGATGCGGCGCCGGGCGCGCGGGTTGGCGTCGAGGATCGTCTCGAACGCCCGTCCGGGGAACTCGAGCAGCTCGCAGCGCGACTGCGCGACGACGTCGGCGCTTCGCGGCTGGTCCAGGAGCACCGCCCGGTGCCCGAACAGCTCGGGCGGGGTCAGGGACGCGATGGGGGCCGACCGGGCCGGGTCGGAGCCAGGGGCGTGCACGTCGACGCGCCCCTCGACCAGGAGGTAGACGTTGCGCGTCTCCGACCCCGCCTCGATCAGCCTCGCGCCGGCGGTGCAGCGGACGAGCCTGGAGGACTGCAGGACCCGGTTGAGCTCCTCCGGTCCCAGGTCTCGCAGCAGTCGGTTGGCCGCCATGCGGCGGACCAGGTCGTCGCTCCGCTCCCGGATCTCGACCAGCCCCTCGACGTAGTCCTTCAGCTCGGCAGCGAGTCCAGCAGGCCGATGAACCGGTCCCGGGGGAGGAACAGGAGCCGGGTCGGGCTGAGGGCTCGGACGCGCGCGACCGCCGCCTCTCCGGTGACCGCCGAGCGCTCCCCGACGAGGTGGCCCGGACCCAGCCGGGTCACCGCCGTCCCCGGCCCCCCCCCCCCGGGCCCCCCCCCCACCCCGCCGCCCCCCCCCCCCCCCCCCCACCCCCCCCGGGCCCCCCCCGCGCC
>CAYQEG010000020.1:22586-29171 GCA_964416435.1 uncultured Rickettsiales bacterium | reverse complement strand
GGGGCACGGCCGTCCAGGTCCCGCGGGACCTGGGCACCGCCACCTCGAGGCTGCCGCGCCCGATCACCCACGTGCCCGCGGGGGACCCGCCGTGGCGGATCAGGATCTGGCCCGACCGCGCGTCCTGCCACTCGGCGCGGCCGAGCACGACCTCGACCGCCGCGTCGCTCAGCTGGCACAGCAGGCTGCCGTCGCGGAGCCAGCCGAGATCTTCGTTCCGCAGATCGTCCAGGGTGATCATCGGTCGACCACCGCGACGGCGATCTCGATCGGCTCGGCGCGACCCTTCACCTGGATCGCCTCCATCCCGCGGAAACAGTCGGGCGCGAGCCCCGACGCCCCCACGGTCGCCTGGGAGACGAGCACCTGGCCGGGCATCGCCATGTCGCACAGTCGGGAGGCGAGGTTCACGGAGTCCCCGATCGCGGTGTACTCCATCCTCGCCTCGGACCCGATGTTGCCGACCGCAGCCTCGCCCGTGTGCACGCCGATGCCGATCCCGGACAGCGCGGCGACCTCGTTCTCGCTCGCGAGCTCCGCGAGCACCTCACGCACCCTGCGCTGCATCTCGGTCGCCGCCGCGACCGCCCGCGCGGCGTGGTCCTCGGCGCGGATCGGAGCTCCGAACAGCGCCATCAGGCCATCGCCCAGGAACTTGTCCAGCGTTCCGCCGTGGGCGAACAACACCTCGGTCTGCACCGAGAAGATCCGGTTCAAGGCGCCGACGACGACCTCGGGGGAGTGCCGCGACGCCCACGCGGTGAAGCCGCGCACGTCGCTGAACAACACCGTGACGGTGCGCCGGGCCCCGCCCAGGTGCAGCAGCTCCGGGCGCGCCATCACCGCCTCCGCGACGTCCGCGGACATGTAGCGGGCGAGCTGCGCCTGCCGCTGCTTGAGGCGCTCCTGCTCGGCCGCCTCGGCGACCAGCTGCTCCTGCAGGCGGGAGATGTCGAGCGCGAACCCGGCCTGGTCGGCGAGCAGCCGCAGCAGCGTCCGGTCCGGCTCCCCGCCAGGGCCGAGCCGGCGGCTCTCCAGGTAGACGACGCCGATCGACTCGGCCCGCGCGCTCGCGGTGTCCGCGAGGAAGCTCCCCAGCTCCTCGGGCTGCACCGCCAGGAGCGTCTGCTGGGCGGCGTCGACTTCGACCGGATCGGCGAGCGCCCGCACCATGCTGCGCAGCGGCACGACGGTCACCGAGCGGAGCGACAGCCCGTGGATGGAGTGCCGCGTGGAGAGGTCCGCTTCGTCTTGCACGTGGACGATCTCGCCCCCCGCCATCGCGTCCTCGATGAGGCTCCCGGACACCTGGAACTCGTCCCCCGGGAGATCGACCCGGTCCACGGACCGGGCGGCGCTGAAGGCGAGCACGTCGTCGGAGTCCTTGAGCATGATGAAAGCCTGGTCGGCCCGACCGATGTCGATCATCCGGTCGAGGATCACCCGGACCAGGTCCCCGCTGTTGCGGACGGCCCCGAGCACCTGGGCGAGCTGGTGCATCAAGGTGATCCGGTACTCCCGCTGGAGCAGCTCTTCGTGTCGCATCGCGTTGCGCAGCGCGGACGCCGCCACCATGACGAGCGGCAGCAGCTCGCGGACCGTCGCTTCGGGCACCGACTCGGGCTCGGGCTCCAGGTAGACGATGGCGATCACGGTGCGGCCGCCGGACTCCGCCAGCGGATCGGTCGACGAGTGCAGGGGGAGGACCCACCCGTCGCCCACCGGGATGAGCTCCGCGGTCATGCGGGGGGCGTCCGCGACCAGCGCGAGCACGCGCAGGGGCACGCTCTCGGGCACGTCGGTCAGCTCGCCGCCCGCGTCCAGACCGAACGTGCGGGCGCCTCGCTGGCCCTCCGGAGGCATGAACACGACCGGACGGTGCTCGGGCAACCGCTCCTCGATCGCGGTCAACAACGCCTCGCAGACCCGCTCGACGTCGAGCGAGGCCATCAGCTCGACGACCGCAGCCGGGGAGATCCCCTCGACCAGGAACGGCACCCCGGTCAGCGTCATCGTCGTCGTCAGCATCGTGCCGGAGGTCGCGCTGGGGTCCTCGATGAGGTCCCGCAGCAGCCGCAGCTGGTGGTCGTTGTCGAGCTGCTCGAACTCGACCGCGGCCTGGCTGCAGAGGCGGTCGGCGTCGGCGTGGCGCAGGGAGGCGGCCTCGATCGCACCCAGCGTCCGCAGGCAGTAGGCCCGTTGGAGCGGGTTCCGGCACGCCGTCGCCAGCTCCAGCGCCGCGGATCCCTCCTGGGAGGCGGTGGCGAGGTCGCCGTCGGCGAGGGCCGCCAGGGCGAGCCGGCGACGGGCGGTCATCTCGAGCCACGGGTTGCTCGTCTCCGGATCCGAGGCCAACTCCAGGACGCTGCTCAGCACGTCGCGCGCCCGCCCGGGGGCGCCGCCGTCCAGGTGGGCGTCGGCGAGCGCGAGTCGCGCGAGCGCCGCCACGAAGGGGCTGCCCGTCCCCCATCCGCTGGCCGCCGCGACGGCCTCCTCGGCCGCCGCCATGCGGGCCAGGGGGGCGCCGCCGGTGCGGGACCGCACCAGCCCCCGCCACGCCTCTGACAGGTCGCCGCGGTGCCGGAACCCCTCGGCCAGCTGCTGCGCCCGCTCGACCTCGCCCCGGTCGATGGCGGCCCACGCCATCCAGTGCTGGAGCTCCTCGCGCTCTTCGGGCCGGATCAGCGCGCGACTCTCCAGGTACCGGCGATGCTCCGCCTCCACCGCCCGAACCTCGCCCCGGATGGCGTGGTAGCAGACCCGCACCATCGCCCCGACGCCCTCCAGGATCACGGGCGCGAGGTCCTCGGTGACGCCGTCCTCCACCTCGAGCCAGCGCAACGCCTCCGGCTCGCTTCGCATCGCGGCGGCGAGCCCCCGTCCTCCGCCGACCGCGCCGCGCACCGCGACCCGGCGGTCGTACGGGTTGAACTGGTCCTTGAGCTTGCTGAGCAGCAGGTCGTAGGCCACGTCGAGCCGGCGCGCCTGCTCCTCGAACCGACCCTGGAACATCAGCGCGGCGCTGCCCGCGAGGCGGGAGGCCACGGTCGCCGCGCTCCGGCCCGGCGCGTACAACTCCAGCTCGGAGGCGACCGCGAGCGACTCCTCGAAGCGGCTCGCCCACGCAAGCCCCTGGGCCCGCCACGTCGACGCGACGAGGAACCGGCGCATCAGCCCCAGGAAGTCGGCCTTGCCGAACCCCCGCACCTTCAGCTTGAGCGAGACGAGGGTGACGAGCAGGCCGAGGATGAGCCCGGGCACGCCGAGTCGCTGACGCATCCGCGGGATCCGGGCGAGCCAGCCGGCGCCCCGGTAGCGGTCGATCGCGCGCTCGGCGATCGGCAGGGCGCGGGTCGGTGACCGGGCGTAGACCGAACGGAGCAGCAGGTCCTGCACCTCGTCCATGCGGCCGCCGACGGCGGTCTCACCCAGGTCGACGAGGGTCTGCTCCGCCCGCTCCAGGAGCGTGACCGCCTCGTCCAGCGCCTGGACCCGGAACGCCTTGCGCCCCCCCGCGAGCAGGAACGTGCAGGCCTCTGCGGGCTGGCCGCCGCGCAGGAAGTGGGTGCCGATCTCGCCGTCCGGGAAGGCGTAGCGGTCCGCGTCCGTCTCCCGCGCGTGCGCCATCGTCCGGGCGATCCGGAGGTGGACGCCGCCCCGACGATCGACCGGCATGCGCTCGTAGGCGAACTCGAGGATCCGGTCGTGCCGGACCGAGATCACCTCGCCCGCGACCTCGACCAGGTCGTGGACCCGCAGGCCGTCGACCCGGGCCCAGAGCGCGTCACCCTGGTCCTCCCCCGCGAGGCGGGCCAGCATCCACAAGTCCAGCGGTCGCCCGGCGGCCGCGAAGATCTCCAGGAGCGCGACCTCCTCGTCCGTCCGCGCGTCCAGCCGCCGCCGGAGGATCTCGCTGAGCTGCCCCGGCAAGGGGATGCCCGCGAGGCTGTCGGGCATGCGCCAGCGACCCGCCGCGAAGGACACCAGGGTCCTGGTCGACCATGTAGCGCAGCAGCTCGTGCAGGAAGAAGGCGTTGCCCCCCGTGCGGCTCCGCAGTCCGTCGACGACCTCGTGGGAGACGTCGTCCACGCCGAACTGCTCGGCGAGCAGCTCGTGGATCATCCGCTCGTCGAAGGGCCCCAGGGGGAGCACCGCCCGGGCGTGCTCGGCGACCAGCTCGGACAGGGTCACCGCCCGGTCCAGCTCGTCGCTCCGGAGCGTGCCCAGCATCAGGAGGCGTCCGTTGTTGCCCGAGCTGTCCAGGAGTCGGTCGAGCAGCTTGAGCGTCGTGCCGTCGCACCACTGCAGGTCGTCGAGCGCGACGACCACCGGCTGCAGCGACGCCAGGGAGTTGAGCAGCCCCTCGGCCGCGTCGAGGAGCCGATCCACCTCGGCGGCGGGATCGTTCAGCGGCTGCACGGGATCGACGCCCGGCACGTACCGCTGCAGGCTCGGGACGATCGGCAGCAGCACGGGCGCCAGCCGACGCAGGCTGCCGGCGAAGTCCCGGGCGAACTGAGGCAGCAGCGGGCCGATCGCCTCGACCAGGGGCTGGAGCGGGCTCCCCGTGCCGGGACGGCACTCCGCCGTCGCCCAGGCGACGCCGGCGAGCTGGGCCTCGACCCGGAACTCGGCGAGCAGCCGCGACTTGCCGACCCCCGTCGGGCCCGAGACGAGCAGCGCCCCGCCCCGGCCCTCGCGCATCGCGTCGAGGCTGGCCCGGAGGCGCTTGAGGTCCGAGTCGCGGCCGACCAGGGACGAGGTCGCGAGGTAGCTCCGCTTCTGGGCCTGGGTCGCGCGCGCCTCCTGCCCGCCTCCGCTGAGCGAGACCAGCGTCTCGACGACCATGTCGGCGTTCGGCGGGCGCCGACTCGGTGCGTCGGCGACGAGCCGGCGGAGCAGGCGCACGAGGCCCGGCGGGAAGCCCGTCAGCCCCCCCAGGTCGACGTGGGAGCCGGACGCGGCGATGGCCGCGGGAGCGGCCCCCTGGGCGAAGCGGCGGGGCATTCGGCCGGTCAGCGCCTCCACCGCCAGCACGCCCAGGGAGAAGAGGTCCGCCCGGGCGTCGAGCACCGCCCCCTGCATCGCCTCGGGGGCCAGGTAGGCGGCGGTCCCGGAGACGCCGACGGCCGAGTTCCGCTCGCCGAGCGTCGAGACCAGGCCGAAGTCCATGAGCACGACCCGCTCGCCGCCCTCTTCGGGCACCAGCCGCACGTTGCTGGCCTTGACGTCCCGGTGAATCAAGCGACGGGCGTGGATGAAGGAGAGCGCCTGCGCGAGCTGGATGAACACGTCGTAGAAGCGGTGCATCGGCAGCGGCAGGGAGTCTTCGAGATCGCCGCCGGCCACCAACTCCATCGTGAAGTAGGGGGTCCCGTCGGACAGGGTCCCGAAGTCGAAGACCTCCGGGAGGTTGGGGTGCCGCAGCCGCGTCATCGCCCAGAACTCGGTCTTGAACAGGAGCAGCGGACGATCCGAGCCGCGCTCCAGGGCGAGCGTCTTGAGCGCGACGTGGGCACCGCTGCTCGTGTCCTCGACGCGGTAGACGACGCCCATCCCGCCGGCGCCGAGGGTCTCGACGACCCGATAGCGGCCGGCCAGCGTTGAGCCCGGACTGGCCCTGGGGGGGCGCGGCGAGACGTCGGCCATTCGGGCGAGTCTACCGGGCGCCGGGCAACAACGTCGCCCACCGGGGTGCACCCGCCCGCCCGGACCCATATACTCCGCGCCCCCGCCGCGCGAAGCGGTGGTCGGAGGACGCGATCGATGTCGGAGCAGACGGTGGACACCTCGGAGCACGGAGCAGGCGGACAGACCTCACAGAAGCGGCTGTACTTCCAGCTGATGGTCTTCGATATCGAGCCCTCCTCCGGGCCCCGCTCGATGGCCCAGGCGGTCGGTCGCAAGCTCCAGGAGCGCAAGATCCCGTCGGTTGTCTACGAGGACGTCAACGACCACCGCGGGCTCGGCCTGCTGGTGTGGAACGAGGACCCCTCCTTCTTCACCAACCGGGTGCGGCCGCTGCTCGGCGGCAAGCGCTTCAGCGCGCTGATCCCGCGCCCGGGCTGGGTGATGCTCGGCCGGACGTACGCGTCCGGTTACGAGGCCGACCTGGAGAACTGGCTGCTCGACCGCCCGCGCGAGCGCGTGCTCGACCCGTCCCAGGAGTGGGCGATCTGGTACCCCCTGCGGCGCAAGGGCTCGTTCGCGCTCCTCGACGGGGCGGAGCGGGGCGCGATGCTGCGCGAGCACGGCGAGATCGGTCGCTCGTTCGGCGAGGCCGGGGTGGCCCAGGACGTGCGCCTGGCCTGCCACGGGCTCGACCCCGAGGACAACGACTTCGTGATCGGCCTGCTCGGCTCCGACCTGACCGGCTTGAGCAAGGTCGTCGAGGCGATGCGGGGGACCCGCCAGACCGCCGAGTTCATGGAGAAGATGGGGCCCTTCTTCGTCGGTCGGAAGACCGCCCAGTACCCCGCCGAGATGCCGAAGCCCGAGCCGGAGCCCGAGCCCCAGCCGGAGCCCGAGCCCGAGGCGGCGCCGGACCCCGACGCCCCGCCCCAGGCGCCCCCCGACCACGCCCC
>CAYQEG010000020.1:0-22576 GCA_964416435.1 uncultured Rickettsiales bacterium | reverse complement strand
GACCGGCCGAAGAAGAACAAGGGCCCGGGGGGGGGGCCCCGGGCCCCCCCCCCCGCACGCCCCCGAGGCGAGCGAGCCGGAGCCGGTCGACACGGTGTCGGACGCAGACGCCCCCGTCGACGACGGCGACGCCTGACGGCCGTCAGTCGTTGGGGTTGGGGCGAGCGGCCGCGTACTGGCCGGCGCCTCGGCCCCGACCGACCGCGCTCTCCAGGAAGCTGCGCGAGATCCCGAACGCCGCGGCCGCTCCACGCTTGAGCGTCGCTGGCTGCTTCATCCGCGACCACGCGAACTTCGCGAACCGCGGGCGGAAGTAGAAGTGCATGTAGGTCTCGGTCACCATCCGGTCGATCTCGGCGTCCGAGAGCTCGGTGTCGAGCCGGGTCACCGGGTGGACGGGGGTGCCGTGCAGGATGTGCTCCCGCCAGTAGTCCTGGCCCGTGCGACGCATGATCTCCTCGTAGATCGGCGTCTTCGGTAGCGGGAAGAGGCCCGCGATCTGCACCAGGTCGATCGGCAGGGTGGTGAGCAGCCGGCGGGTCATCCCGACCGTTCGCTCGTCCTCGAGCGGGTTGCCGATCATCACGAACGCCAGCACCTCGTACCCGCGGTCCTTGGTCGCCCGGATCACCTCGCCGATGTGGTCGGTGGACTGCATCCGCTTGTCGACCCGTCGCAGGATCGCGTTGCTCCCGCTTTCGATCCCGTAGCAGATGCGCCGGCACCCGGACCGCCACATCCGGTCCAGGAGCGCCGGGTCGATCGCGTCGGTGCGGGCCCGGATCGACCAGACCATCTTGTCCAGGCCCCGGCGGTCGATCTCGTCGCAGATCGCGTAGACACGGTCCTTGCGGATCGTGAAGACCGGGTCGAAGAAGTCCATCTCCCGGATGCCGTGCTCGTGGTAGCAGACCTCCATCTCGTCGACGACGCTCATCGCCGAGCGCTGTCGGAGGGAGTCACCCCGCAAGATGCAGAACTCGCACCGGTAGGGGCAGCCGAAGTTCGACATCGCGGCCGTGAAGTAGCTCTCGGTCGAGACGATCGAGAAGTGCTTGTCGACGGGCATGATCTCGCGCGCCGGGTACGGCATGTCCTCGTCGCTGTTCGGCCGCCCCTCCGGCTGGACCACCACCACGTCGCCGTCTTCGCCCCGGAAGACCGCGCCCGGGATGGCCGACAGGTCGGCCCCCGTGCGATGGGCCTCCATCAGCTCCACCAGCGACACGTCGGCGTGGCCGATGTAGCCGACGTCGATGCAGTCGTGGGTCAGGGTCTCCTTCGGGTAGCACTCCATGTGGATGCCACCCACCACGATGCGAGCGTCCGGGAGCTGACGCTTGAACTCGCTCATCCAGGCCAGGGAGCTGAGCCAGTCCACCGTCGCGAGCGAGAAGCCGACGTAGTCGGGCTCGAACTCCCGCACCACCTCCACCGCGGCGTCGAGCCTCATGCCGAGGGTGGTGCACTCGAGGATCATCACCTCGGCGCCCGCCTCCTTGAGCACGGAGCCGACGTAGCCGAGCGTCAGGGGTGGAATGGCGCCCAGGAACCGGGCGTTGTCCTGGTGGGAGGCGAGTTCTACGTCCAGGAACGTCGGAAACACCAACGCGACGCGCAGGCCTGCGAGCCTGCGCTCGGCGATCCGCTTCGCTCTTCGGGGTCCGACGATCATCAGAGCGTCAAGGTAGCCTGCCAATCCTGCACAGCCAATCCGAGGCCGAATGAAGCACGTCGCCATCGCCGCCGTCGCCCTCCTGGTCGGGTTCCTGATCGGCGGCCTCGCGCCCCGGGCGGAGGTTCGCGACCTGGAGCTGCAGCTCGCCACCGCCGAGGCGGGCAACTGCGATCAAGGACAGGTGGGCCGCGACCTGGCCCTCCTCCTGGGCCAGGGCGGCGACGCCCGCCCCGCTCCTCCCTCCTCCCCTCGCGCCGAGGCCCTGGAGCGGCCGGAGCGAATCCGGGAGGAGAACCCGGAGGCGGCCCGGCTCGCAGACGACCTGAACGAGGAGGCCCGGGCGGCCGAGGACGAGGTCATGGACGAGCTGGCGGACATCGAGGCGCCGGCCCCCGAAGACCTGGAGATCGCTCGGACCGCCCTCGACCTGCGCCGGGCGCAGTCCCGCGCCGCGGTCGTCGAGGACACCGACGCCACGAACGACCAGCTCGAAGACCTGGACGAGGCCTACGGCGAAATGAACGACACCCTGATCGGGCTGAGCGAAGAGCTGGTCGACATGCTCGCGGCCGGCAGCGAGCCGAGCCGCCGCGACGCCATGGAGTTCGCCGCCGAGGCGTTGGACGCGATGCTCCTGGCCGAGGAGCGGGTCGAGGGGGTGTTCGACGCCGAGCAGCTCGGCGCCCTGGAGGAAGACGCGCTCAACCCCTTCAACTACGTCGACCCGGCGATCGTCGACACCCTCGAGGGGCTCGGCGCCGCCCCGTGAGCTTCTGGGTCTCCCTCCGGGACACGGCGCTCGTCGCGCGCTGGTGGCTCGCCCGGTCCATCCGAACCCGCGGGGCGATCGCCCTGATCCTGGTGTTCACGCTCGTGGCGACGGGGGGCGCCTGGATCTTCACCCGCATCCTGCTCGAGATGGAGCGAGCCGCCGCGGCCGCGCTGCACGTGCCGAGCACGGACAAGCCCGGAGCGATGCTCGACGTGCTCAAGGAACGCGGAGACCTCACGGAGGTGGTGCAGGGGCTGATCGGCGACCCGGCGCTGGCGGAGTGGGCGATGAACCTGCCGATCCTGACCATCTACAGCTTCTGGATCGCGCTGTTCACCGTGCCGTTCCTCGCCGCCGCGGCGGGGGCCGAGGCGATCTCGCCCGACATCCGGGATCGCACGCTGCGCTACGAGCTGGTGCGCACCGGTCGGCTGGAGTTGGTGATGGGCCGCTTCGCCGGCCAGGCGCTGCTCATCGCCGTCGGGCTGGCGGCCGCCAGCGCCGGCGTCTGGATCGTCGCGATGATCGGGATGGTCCAGCAGCCGCCCCTCCTCCAGGCCGTCACCCTCGCCGCGTTCCTGCCCCGGCTGTGGCTCTGGAGCCTCCCGTGGCTCGGCATGGGGGTCGCCTGCTCACAGCTCACGGGGGCGGTCAACTGGTGCCGAACGCTCGCCCTGGGCGCCGCGGTCGGGCTCTGGATCGCCTACGGGCTGACGAAGTACGAGCTCGCGCCGCGGGTCCCCTGGCTCGGCGACCTGCTGCTCCCGGCGATGCCCCCGAACTGGCAGTCCAGCCTGTGGGGGCCGGGCGTCGACTGGGTCCTGCCGGGGCTCCTGCTCGGGGTCATGGGCTGCGTCGCCACGCTGCTGACCTTCCCCCTGTTCGCCCGGAGGAACGCGTGAGTCCAACCATCGCGCTGCAACTCACGGGGCTCAAGAAGCGCTACAAGCGGCGCGGCCCCTGGGCCCTGGACGGGCTCGACGCGGCGTTCCCCGCGGGTGTGATCAGCGGCC
Organism: uncultured Rickettsiales bacterium; assembly: GCA_964416435.1. Classification (GTDB taxonomy): domain Bacteria; phylum Myxococcota_A; class UBA796; order UBA9615; family UBA9615; genus CAYQEG01. The sequence goes on along the minus strand of CAYQEG010000020.1, from coordinate 19,113 downwards.
TGGTCGGCCCCAACGGGGCGGGAAAGACGACGCTCTTCTCCGTCGTCTGCGGGTTCCTGCCCCCCGACGGGGGGGAGGTCGACATCCTCGGCGGCGGCCCCTTCGACCCCTGGCGACTCAAGGGCCGCCTCGGCGTCCTGCCCCAGGATGCGAGCATCGGCGGGCAGCTCACGTGCCGGGACTTCCTGCTGTACCTCGCCGGGCTGCAGGGGTTGGCGGCGCGTGAGCGACGGACTGCGGTCGATCGCGCGCTCGCCGACGTGCTCCTGTCGGACCGGGGCGGCGATCGCACCGCGTCGCTCTCTCACGGCATGCGGCGACGCCTGTCGGTCGCCGCCGCGCTGCTCGGCGAGCCGGAGCTGGTGCTGCTCGACGAGCCGATGGCGGGCCTGGATCCAGCCCAGGCGAAGTCCCTGCGGGAAGTCCTCGCCCGGCACCGGGGGCGGAGCACCCTGGTGGTCAGCAGCCATGACCTGGACGAGCTCGAGCGGCTGTGCGACCACGTCGTCCTGATGGACGCCGGGCGGCTCGTCCGCCAGGGCACCGTCGAGGAGGTCACCGGCCGGGGAGCCCTGATCAGCTGGACCCTGGGGCCGGGGGAGGCGCCGATCGAGCGGCTGCGCGAGGCGCTCCCGGGCCAGAGCGTCGCCGTCCATGGTGACCGGCTGGTCTTCGAGGCGGCCCCGGGAGCGGACCTGGACGCTGCGTCCGTCGTCATCGCGGGGCTGCTCTGCGAGGCCGGCATCGCGATCCGGGCGGTCCGCCGGGGCACCAGCCTCGAGGAGAGCTTCCTCGCGGAGACCGCCGCTCCGGAGGGTTGAGCCGGGGAGCTACTCCCCCGGCGGCGACTCCTCCACCTCCGCCGCCATCGCGGCGATGCCCTCCTGGACGGTCCGGTGGGCGGTGTAGCCCAGTTCGGCGCGCGCCTTGGCGTCGCTCACGGTGACCTCGTCGAAGAACAGCGCGAGGCCGGTCCGGGTGATCGGCGGGGTCCCCGGGATCACGGTCCGGTAGAGGAGCTCGGCGACCCGGGCGAGGAGCCCGGCGAGCCAGCGCGGCAGCCCGGCGATCGGAGGTTGCAGGCCGCGGGCCACGAGCAGCGACGACACGAACGTGCGGAGCACGACCGGGGGCCCGTCGGTGAGGAAGTAGATCTCACCCGACGCCCCCCGCTCGGCCGCCAGGAGCAGGCCCTCGACCACGTTGTCCACGTGGCAGGTCGACACCCGGTTGCTCCCGCCGCCGACCCACCGGAAGCGGCCCTTGCGCACCTGCTCCTCGATCCTCGGGAAGACGCTGGTGTCGCCCGCGCCCCAGATGAACCGCGGCCTCACGATGACCGCGTCCAGCCCCGCCGCGACGGCTTCGCGCACGACCCCCTCGGCTCGACCCTTGGACCACGGATAGAGCCCCAGCGGACGCTCGGGCAACGGCCAGGTCTCGTCGGCCTGGACGATCGGGCGGCCGCCGGCGAGCACCGCCTCGGTGCTGACGTGCACGAGTCGACCGACCCCCGCGGCGGCGGCCGCCTCGCAGACGTTGCGCGTACCGACCACGTTGACCTGCTCGTGCTCGACCCGGGTCCCCCAGTCGTCGGCGAGCGCCGCGCAATGGAACGCGTACCGGCAGCCGGTCATCCCGCGACCGAGAGCGTCCAGGTCGTGCAGGCCGCCCACGATCGGCTGCGCGCCGAGGCGTCGCACCGTCTCCCGAGCCGCGTCGGACCGGGCCAGGGCGCGGACCCGGGCCCCTCGCGCGACCAGCTCACGGACGAGGCTGCGCCCCAGGAAGCCGGAGCCGCCGGTCACGAAGACCGTCCGGCCGTCCATCTAGAGCGCCTCGAGCGCCTCGATGACCTCGGCGCAGTTCTGGTACCGCTCATGGGGGGTCTTGGCGAGCATCTTGCGGATCACCTCGTCCACCGACGGCGGCACCGCCGGGTTGAGGTGCGACGCATACGGCGGCGGCTCATCCAGCACTCGGCGGAACAGCTTGGGGAGCCGCTCCTCGTAGAACGGCAGCTGGCCGGTGATCGCCTCGAAGAAGACGACGCCGACGGCGTAGATGTCCGTCGCCGCGCAGATCTCCCCGATCGCCGGTCGGAGCCGCTCCGGGGCCAGGTAGGCGGGGGTGCCGACCACCCTCCCGGTGCGGGTGTAGTCCCCCGTCACGTCGACGGCGGTAGCGAGCCCGAAGTCCATCACCTTGACCCCACGCTCGGTGACGAAGATGTTCCGCGGCTTGATGTCCCGGTGGATCACCCCGGCCTTGTGGGCCGAGCCGAGGCCCCGGAGCGCCTGGATGATCACCGGCTGCACCTCGGTGATGTCGCGCCGCCCGCCCGCGGCGCGCAGCCACTGGTACAGATCGTGGCCGGCGAGCAGCTCCATCACGATGTAGCAGGCCGATCGCCATGCGCCGACCTCGTACGTGCGCACGATGTTGGGGTGACGGAACCGGGTGGTGATCCGCATCTCGCCGCGGAACCGGGCGTACCCCTTGGGGTCCCGGGTATCCCGACGGAACAGCTTGAGGGCGACGGGACGGCCCGCCTCGTCGTCCCAGGCGGCCCACACCACGGCGTAGCCGCCCTCGCCCACCGGCCGGTCGAGGACGTAGCGCTGAGCGACCAGCGTGCCCGCCCGGACCGGCCCCAACCCGAGCGCCACCCCCCGCTCGAGCGCCACCTCGTCGGTGTGCCCCGCGAGGTCGGTGACGTCGCTCTCATGGGTGTCGTCCGCCGCGCTCGAGATCCGAGCGGAGATCTCCCCCGACGCCTGCATCTCGGCGAGGCGCCGCGCCTTCGACTCCGCCGCCTCGAGGGCCGCCAGCCGCTCGTCCGCGTCCAGGAAGCCGGGCACGAACCGCATCGCCGCGCGATAGGCGTCGCCCGCGAGGCTGCGGACGTCCAGCCGCTCGTACAGCCGGGCCAGACCGTACAGGGAGGCGGCCTCCTCGGTGCCGCCGGTGCGGGCGATCATGAACGGGTGCACGAACCGGTTGAACTCCACCGTCACGGGGAGCTCTTCGTCCCACATCACGCGGGTCGCGAGGGCGACGGCCCGGTCGTACTCGCCGCTGTCGGGCGAGACCTCCTGGAGCACCTCCATCGCGTCGTCGAATCGACCCGCCGCGACGAGCGCTTCGGCTTCGTCACACGGGTGCGGGTTGCTACCGCCATCGGGGGTCGACGTCATGTCGTGGCTGCTGCTAGTTCCAGGAGTAGGGCTCGCCGAGCTCGAAGGGGGCCACGTCGGCGTCGAAGTGGTCTCCTCCGTCCGTAACCATCTGGTAGGTGCCATGCATGGTGCCCGACGGGGTGCCAAGAGGACAGCCCGACGTGTACTCGAAGGCCTGCCCCGGCTTGAGGTGGGGCTGGGCTCCGACGACACCCTCCCCCTTCACCTCGCGGACCAGGCCGGTGGCGTCGGTGATGATCCAGTGCCGGGTCACCAGCTTGACCGGAACCGAGCCTTCGTTGCGGATCCGAACCGTGTAGGCGAAGACCCACTGGCCTTGCTCGGGGCGGCTGTGGCGGGGCAGGTACTCGGCCCGAACGGAGACGCGCAGCCCCCGCGTGATCGCTTCGCTCGTCGACATCAGCGGGCGCTGTCGTCGTCGTCACCCCCCGGGGGGCAGTCGTAGCCACCAGCGCAGCCTTCGTCGGCGCAGTCGACGTCGCCGTCACCGTCGTTGTCGATGCCGTCGGTGCAGTCCGCGGCCTCGAGCCCCTCCTCGTCGGGGGCGCAGCCGACGGCGGTCGCCGTCGCGAGCATCAGGGCGAGCAGCCAGCACTTCATCGGGGTCATCCTTCCTCCTGTTCGAACGCGTACAGGAGCACGCAAGCTCCGGAGCTTACGATCCTGCGGGGCTCCGGCGTCTCGACCAGGAACGGGATGGTGACGTGGGCGCCGATCTTGCCGTCGCGAACGATCGTCTGGCCTCCCTGGATTCGACAGACGTAGTCGACGCCGGCGGCGATCGGCTCGTAGAAGATCCCCTGCTGACGCAGGTGCACCCAGGTGCCGGGCTTCTCCGGCTCGACGCCACGGAACGCCTTCTCGAGCGCGCCCGTCATGCCGAGCAGGCACGCCATGGGGGGCACGCCCTCGTCGGCGATCTCCTCCGTCGGCTGGGTGATCGAGCCGTACTCGGAGAGCTGCTCGGGCTCGAACCGGTAGACGTCGCCGATCACGTCCTGCTCGTCGGGCTCCGGGTTGACCCGCCGACCGAGCGGCTGCTCGCCGTCGACGGGGCCGAACGTGAAGGACGCCGGGTTCATGATCCGGGTGCCGTCCTCCAGGGTCGCCCGGAGCGAGACCTTGAGTCGGTCGTCCCGCTCCTTGAGCGCGGCGTCGAACCCCACGGTCTGATCGGGCAGCACCGGGTTGGCGAAGCGCACGTCCAGTTCGCGGAGCATCGAGCCGGCAGGCGCCCAGAGATGGGCCGCCCGAGCCGACGCGCCGACCACGTTCATGCCGTGGATGATCACCGTGTCGAACCCCGCACCGCGAGCGTGCTCTTCGTCGAGATGGACGGGGTTGTAGTCGCCGCTCAGCCGAGCGAACACCGTCGGGTGCTCGCGACCGGGGGTCCAGGTGGCTCGATTCATCGCTGCTCCAGGGCTCCGAGAGCCGCGGACTCTACCTGATCCGACCCTCCACGAACGGGACCTCGAAGACCTTGTCGTGGGCGATCGGGCCGTGCCCGAAGTAGCCGTCCTCGCCGAACAGTTCCCCGTGATCGGAGGTCACCACGAACCACGTGCCCGGTGGGGTCAGGTCGAACAGGTCGCCGACCACGGCGTCGACGTGCCGGACCGCGTCGACCTGCCGCGAGCGGAGCCGCTGCATCATCGCGTCGTCGAACCACGCCGGGGCGTCCTCCGAGCGGACCACCCCCCCACCCTCCAGTTGCCGCACCGCGCCTCGCACCCCGGACACGTACGGCAGCTCGTCGTCGCGGGTCGTCGGCGTCGAGTACGGGTAATGCGTCTCGCCGATGTTGAGGAGGTAGAAGCAGGGCCGGCCGCCTCCGAAGCGGAGCTCGGGCAGCATCGCCGCCATGTCGTCGTGGCGCTCCATGAGCCGATAGTCGTCGAAGTCCCGGTTGATCCCGGTCGCTTCGTTGAGGACGGGGAGGCTGACCCGCGCGCACGTGCGGTAGCCCAGCCCCCAACGCAGGAACGTCGGCAGCCACAGCCCCGGGAGCAACCCTTCGAACTCGACGTCGACGCCCAGTCGCTGCGAGAAGCGGGCGAACTCCTCCTTGTAGACGTCCGACGCGAAGACCTCGGTCGGGCTCGCGTGGGGCAACAGGCCGGTGAGCAGGTTGTAGTGGCTGGGCCCGGTCCAGGACGCGTAGGACCAGCGCTTGCGGACCTCCCCCAGCCGACCGATGTGGGGCGGCGCCGCCTCCATCAAGGCGTCCCAGCGGCAGCTGTCGAGCACGATCACGACGAGGTCGTTCAGGCCCTCGCGGGGGGCGGGGCGCTGGAGGGGCGAGGCCTGGGAGAGCCCCGAGAAGGGGTCGTCCTCTCCGTCGTCCGGCGGCTGCAGGCCCGCGTCGTCGGGCTCCACCGACGCGGGGTCCACGAACCCCTCCGCCGCCGCGCGCAGGCGCCGCAGCAGCTGGTCACGCAGGCCCATCAGTCGAGGTCCTCGACGAGCCTCGGCGGTGGCAGCGGGGGCAGCGGGTCCAGCTCGGGCGTGCGGGCGAGCCGCGGAGACTCCAGGGTCCGCTGCCGCCACGGCCGAGCGAGCAGCCGCTTGATCTTGCGCGCGTGCACCACGGCGATGCCGCCGGCGTTGCGCCGCCGCCGGCGCAGCGCCGCCATCGTGCCGTGCAGGTAGCTCTCGATCATCAGGTCGAGGCGCATCATCGACGCGCGCAGCCGGCCCAGGCTCCCCACGAAGAAGCCGAGGATCAGGTCCCGGTGCGACGGCGGGTCCCCCGGGATCTCGACGGCCCAGCCCATCCGCCCATCGGCCAACCGGTATCGAGCCAACCCCCGCGGGCCTCCGAGCGCCTTGTGGACCGACTCCGGCAGCTGGATCAGCCTCCGGTAGCCGGCGGCCCGGGCCGCGAAGGACGCCACCGCCCGGTCGCCGACCAGGAACACCCGCGCTCGGGTCGGCTCCTCGGTCACCTCGCCGACGAACACGCTGCCCGGCGGCCACCGCTTCATCCGCTCCCGCTTCAGCGGGTCGTCGTACGCGGTGTAGAGCCAGTCCAGGAGCACGCCGCAGGTGCCCGGCACGTCGTACGGCTCGCCGGCGGTGATCTGCAGCGGGAACGGGTGGCCCGTCTGCGCCTCGAAGTGCTCGCCGAAGCGGTCGACCCGCATGAAGCCGGAGCCGCCGAAGCCCCGCACCCGCAGCCGGAGCGTCGCCAGCGGCTCTTCGCTGACGAGGTCGATCGCGTCCAAGTCCAGCGGTCCGTACCCCCTCGCCGCCGCGAGGGCGAGGTGGGGGATCTGCGTCGGGTCGAGCCCCATGATGTGAGCGCAGACCGCGTCGTGGGCGACCGCGTTGTCGGCCACCAGGACCGCGCCGAGCCGGTGGGCCGCCTGGGTCATCTGGTTGCCGCCCAGCCCGATGTCGATCGCGTCGGTGATGATCAGGTCGGGATCGGTCACCTCGAGCATGTCGACCATGCGCCGGTCGTTGTTCCAGTCGTGCCCGTCGAGCCGGTCGCCGTCCCGCAGCAGGCCGATCCCCTGCAGCTTGATCGCGGCCGACAGCCCGTGGGACAGGACGTTGCTCTTGAGCTTGGGGAAGAGCACCACCGAGTCGGCGTGATACAGCTCCCAGCCGGTCACCACCCGCTCCCAGTACCGCGCCTCGGGCTCCAACGGCGCGTCGGGATCGCGGCGCTCCGCCTCCGTCATCGGTCGCCCCACCGACAGCTGATACCGGTGGAACTTCGCCTCGTCGGTCGGTCGAAGGGCGACTCGCCGTCGGTGGAGCCGCGGCAGGCTCAGGTAGCCCCGCCGACGCAAGCCGGGCGCGCTGCCCCGGGCGGCCGCCGCCATCCGTCGGGTCGACACGCCGAGCCCGGAGTTGCCACACAGGACGACGTACAGGTCGGGTCGCTGGGCGAGCAGCACCTCGAGCGCGCCGTGCACCACCTCGGGCCGCGTGTAGGCGGCGGGGCTGAGCCGCCGGTGGGCGAACACCAGGTTGGGGGTCGCGGCTGCGTTGCCGCGCAACGGCTGGCCGGTGTGATCCAGCCCCCGCCGCACCGCCGCCGCGATGGCGGCCGGCTCGTAGTCGCCCACCCGGGCGACGTACACGCGGGGGCGCTGCTCGCTCATTCGCCCGCGGGCTCGTCCGGCGGCGCGGCCTCCATCAGGCTCGGCTCCTCGAGGTACCCGCGCAGCGTCACGGCCAGCTTGCTGGCCTGCCAGCCGTCGATCATCCGGTGATCCATCGACGCCGTGATGCGGAGCATGCGGCCGACCGCAAGCTCCCCGTCCTCGACCACCGGCTCCTCGCTCACCGCGCCGACGAGCACGAGGAGCGGCGTGTGGGCCATCGGGAAGATCGGGGCGAACGCGGTGCGCACCCCGAGCATGCCCAGGGACGTGACCATCGCCGAGCCGAACGGGTCCTTGGCCAGGCCGGCCCACTTGAGGCTCAGGTTGAGGCCGTACTGCACCCAGTCGACGAACCGGAGCAGGGGCCGGAGCAGGAAGCCCGGCACGATCCCGAGGGTCCCCTTGGTCTTCTTGAACTCCTCGTCTTCGTTGGCCCGGATGGCCGCGGCTCGGCCCCGAAGCTCCGTGGCGATCGTGTCGATCGGCTTGCCCTCGGCTCCGCGGATCAGCGCGCCGGAGAGGTCCGCCTTGCCGAGGTCGCCGTCCGCCGGCGGGATGGCGACCTGCAGGAAGACATCGACGCGATCCCGCAGGTAGATCGAGCTGCGGCGGATCATGCCGTTCAGGCTGGGGTGGTCGCGGAGCGACAGGGCGACGGCCCGGGCGACGGCGTGGGTCACCGTCACCCGGGTCCCGGTCCGGTCGCGGACCGCCAGCAGCCACGCCTCCAGCGCCTCGGCGCGGATGTCCAGCTGTCCGAAGATCGTGGGATCGGACGGGTGGGGCCACGCCGCGGCGGCGATCTTCCGGAAGGACGAGGGGTCCTTCATCTTGCGAACGCGGACATGCCTCATGACGTCTCCCGTCGGCGGCTCACGATGCGCGCCTGGGCGAATTGACGGTGTCCGGCCGGCCCCCCGTGGAAGCCGTAGCCGCTCTCCTTGACGCCGACCCAGGGGCTGCCGTGCGCCCCTCCGATCCCGCGGTTGACGCCCACCATGCCAGCTCGGATGCGTCGCGCGACCCCCCACGCCCGGTCTTCGTCGGCGCCGAACACGACGGCGCCGAGCCCGAACCGGGTGTCGTTGGCCAGCGCGACGGCCTCGTCGTCCGACGCGACCCGCATGACGCAGGCGACGGGGCCGAAAGTCTCCCGCTGCATGATGTCCATCGAGTGGTCCAGATCGGCGAGCACCGTCGGAACGACGAAGTTGTCGTGGTGACCGGCGCCGCCCGCCACCAGCCGAGCCCCGGACTCCAGGGCCGCGTCGACCTGGGCGAGCACGTGCCCCGCCTGGTCTCCGCTGATCATCGGGCCGACGTCCACGCCGTCGGCGCCGTCGCCCACGGACAGCTCGGCCGCCCCCTTCGCGAGGGCGGCCTCGAACTCGTCTGCGACCGCCTCGTGGACGTAGATCCGCTCGGTGCTGACGCACACCTGGCCCGCGTTGCGGAAGCTGTTGCGCACCGCGAATCGCGCCGCCGCCGCGACGTCCGCGTCGTCGAGCACGACCAGGGGGTCCTTGCCGCCGAGCTCCAGGACGACCCGCTTCAAGCGGCCGGCGGCCGCCGCCAGGATGTGCTTGCCCGCCTCCCGGGAGCCGGTGAACGCCACCAGGTCGACGTCCGCCGCGACGAGGGCGCGGCCCTGGTCGTCCGCGCCGTGCACCACCTGGAGGACGCCGTCGGGGAGCACCTCGTTCAGGACGTCGGCGTACGCCTGTCCGATGAGCGGGGTCTGCTCGCTCGGCTTGAAGAGCACGGTGTTCCCCGCCATCAGCGACGGCAGGACCATCCAGGCCGGCATCGAGATGGGGAAGTTCCAGGGCGTGATCGCCGCGGCGACCCCCAGCGGCTCGAAGATCATCTCCGTGTAGGTCCGCCCGTCCTGGAGCACCTCGGGCTGGAGCGCCTCGACCATCTCCTCCAACTCGGCGAGCAGGCCCTCCCCTCCGCAGGAGCGGACCTCGCCCACGCCCTCCCGCAGCGGCTTGCCCATCTCCGCCGTGAGCAGCGCCCCCAGCTCATCGGCCCGCTCCACGAACCGATCGGCGGCCAGGGCGATCACGGCGGCCCGCCCCTCGGGGCCCAGCGCCTCCCACGCCGGCTGCGCCGCGCGGGCTCGAGCGACCAGGCCGGGGATCTCCTCGACCGGCGTGACGCGCACCGCCCCCACCAGCGCTCCTGTCGCGGGGTTGTAGGACTCCAGCTCCATGACGCTCCTCCCGGGAAGCGGAGTCTACCGGGTGATAAACTCGGGCGACGTGAGCGACGAGGCCGTGCCCATTCGGGAAGCGATCGCGGCGCTCGTCGCCGACGGGGACACGTCCCTGGCGGTCGACGTGCTCTCGCGCAGCGGCATCCGGGCCGACCACGACGTGCCCCGCTCCGCCCCCGAACCGGCGCCTCCCCCGCCCCGCTCCCTCGACCGCTCCGTCACCGACACCCTGGTCGACACCCGCCGCTCCGACGACAATGGCCGGGGCCCGGACGTCCCGCCCCCGCCGTCGGAGGGCGACGCCCTCGTCCTGCACCACGCCCCCCGGCTCGAGGACCGCTACGAGCTGGTCCACATCCTCGGCGAGGGCGGCATGGGCGAGGTGCACCTGGCCCGGGACCGCAACCTCGGTCGCCAGATCGCGGTCAAGACCATCCCGCCCAACCGGATGGACAGCAAGCGCCTCGCGCGGTTCGTCGCGGAGGCTCGGATCACCGCCCAGCTGGAGCACCCGGGCATCGTGCCGGTGCACGACCTCTTCATCTCCGGAAACGGCGACATCTACTACACGATGAAGCGGGTGCAGGGCTCCACGCTTCGAGAGCTCCTGGACAGCATCGCGGCCGGGGATCCCGAGTCGGCGGCCCGCTGGAACCTCAACCGCCTCCTCGCGGTGTTCCTCTCCGCCTCCCAGGCGGTCGCTTACGCGCACACCCGCCGGGTCATCCACCGGGACCTCAAGCCCGACAACCTGATGATCGGTGACTTCGGCGAGGTGCTGGTGATGGACTGGGGCGTCGCTCGCATGTTGGACGACGCGCCCGAGGAGCTCCTGGAGGTGGTCAAGGAGGGTGCGAGCCTGCTGTCGACCGTGGACGGCGCGATGGTCGGATCCCCCGCGTACATGTCCCCCGAGCAGCTCCAGGGACACGCGTCGGCGCTCGGCCCGACCGCCGACGTCTTCTCCCTCGGGGTGATGCTCTACGAGATCCTCGCCCTGCGCCGACCGTTCGTGGCCCACAACCTCGGCCGGCTGCTGTACCTCGTCGCCAAGGGCGAGTTCCAGCCGCCGTCGGTGGTCGCCCCGGGCCGCGAGATCCCGCCGGAGGTCGAGGAGATCTGCCTGCGCGCGCTCTCCAAGGACCCCGCCGACCGGTTCGCCGACGCGGGGCAGCTGACCGCGGTCCTCGAGGAGTTCCTCGACCGGGTCCGGCCGCGCCAGGAGGCGGACCGGCTGGTCGCCGAGGGCAAGGAGCTGATGCTCCTGTTCGCCAAGGCGGCGAGCGACGGCGAAGAGGCTGAGCTGCGAGCCCGGGCGCTGCACGCCGAGCTGCACACCTGGGACCCGCTGGAGATGAAGCGGCTGGTCTGGCAGGCGGAGAAGGAGTCGGCCGACGCCATCGCCCGCGCCGATGCCCTGTTCGGCGACTGCGAAGCGGCGTTCGAGTCGGCCCTGAGCCACGTGCCCAACTACCGACCCGCCAACGAGGGGCTGTCCGACCTCTACTGGATCCGCTTCCTGCAGGCCGAGGAGAGCCACGACGCGCGGTGGATGCGGCGCTGGGAGGAGCTGATCCGCCGCTACGCGCCCGACCGCTACAGCCGACGCCTGAAGGGGGCGGGCACGCTGACGCTGACGTCGGAGCCGCCGGGGGCCGCGGTCTGCCTGCTCCCCCTGGAGGCGGAGGACGGGCGGCTGGTCCCCGCGAAGCCGGCCGACCTCGGCCAGACCCCCCTGGAGCGCGTGCCCACCGCCATGGGCGCGTACCAGGTGCAGCTGGCGCTGGACGGTCACGCCACCGTGCGCGTCCCCCTCGTGCTCGGCCGCCTGCAGAATCTCGAGCTGAACCTGCGGCTGCCCGCCGCCGTGCCCGACGGCTTCCTGCCGATCCCGGGGGGCCTCGTCGAGCTCGGCGGCGACCCGGCGGCGATCTCCGGCCTGGCCGGCCACGACCGCGTGGTCGGCGACATCGCCATGGCCCGCTATCCGGTCACCGTCGCCGCCTACCTGGAGTTCCTGTCCGACCTCGCGCGCAGCGACCCGGCCGCCGCGTTGCGCCGCTCTCCCAGGGCCCGGGGCAGCCGCGGAGTCCGCCAGGAGCCGCTGTTCCAGCTGCCGGACGACGGCACGTTCGAGCTCCCCTTCGTCGATCGCGACGGCACGACGTGGCACGCCGAGCAGCCGATCGTGTCCATCGGCCACGACGACGCCCAGGCCTACGCAGCCTGGCTGTCCGAGCGGCAGGAGCCGTCCTACCGCCTGCCCACGGAGAGCGAGTGGGAGAAGGCGGCGCGGGGCGTCGACCGCAGGATCTTCCCGTGGGGGGACCGGTTCGACGCGAGCTTCTGCGTGATGTCCGAGTCCAGCCCCGACGCGCCCGACCTGCCCGCCATCGGCGCGGTGCCGACCGACGTCTCCCCCTACGGGGTCCGGGACCTCGCCGGCGGCGTGCGGGACTGGTGTCTGTGGGACGACGGGGCCGAGCCGCTGCCGGGCCGCAACCCGATCCGGGGCGGCAGCTACGGCACCGTCGAGATCTACTGCCGGTGCGCCTCACGCTCGGTCGTCGAGCAGGAGTACGTGGGCTCTCACGTCGGCTTCCGGCTGGTCGTCGACCTGGCGTGAGTCGTCGACGTCGGCGACGTCAGAAGCTGGTCTGGACGACGAAGACGTGGATCTGCGAGGCGTCCTTGCTCTTGGTGCCGATCGCGGTCTGAGCCCCCTTGCCGAAGGTCAGCGTCGTCGCGTGGGGCTTGCCCTTGGGGTCGATCACGACGAGCCGCAGCTTCGCCCGGTCCGCCGTGAGCTCCAGGAGCTCCGCCTGGAAGGTGCGCGAGCCCACCTGGTGGCTGACGGTCTCGCCGAGCTTCACCTCGAGCTTGAATTCCCCCGCGGGCGTCCAGCCGCCGTAGCCGCCGAAGTTGGAGAGCGCGCCGGCGTGCTTGGCGACCTTCTCGTCGGTGCCCTCGCCGCCCTTGCTGCCGCGGATCACCTCGACCTGGACCCGCGCCTCGCCGCCCGCGAGGGCGACCGAGGGCGTCGCGAACCCGAGCCCGAACGTCAGGACGAGGGTCAGGAGGGTGATGATCAGTCCGTTCCGCATGATGCTGCTCCGCGTGCTCAGCCGTCCCAGGATTCCTGGAAGGAGACGATCGCCGGGGCGTCGTCGGTCGCTTGCGTGACGATGACCATCGCCCCGTCGCTCTCTACCGATTCGATCTCGACGGCGTAGGTCACCGGCCCGAAGTCGGGACCGCCGGTGATCCCCGGCATCACCACGACGGCCAACGCCGCCAGGGCGCCCGCCGACAGGGCGGGGCCGAACAGCCACCGGAACCACGGCTTGCGGCGCGAGGTGATCGGGGCCGGGGCGCGGGCCGCCACGACCTCGTCGTCCAGGGTCGCCGGCTCGCTGGGGAGCCGCTGCGCGATGTCGTCCCAGTAGTGGGAGAAGTCCTCGCGGGCGAGCGCCTCGGCGATGTCGACCCGGATGGAGTCGGAGATGTCCTGCAGCGACTCGAGCAACGCTGCGGCTTCGGGATCCTCGGCGACGAGCTTCTCGGCGAGGGCCGCCTCGGCGCCGAGCGTCTCTCCGTCGTAGTACCGCTGGATGAGTTGGTCACGCTCTTCGGGAGTCATGCCTTACCTCCGGGGCGAGCATCCTTGAGGATCTCCTGGAGCTTCTTGCGGGCGTAGAAGAGCCGCGACATCACGGTCCCTTCGGCGCAGTCCATCGCCTCGGCGATCTCCTTGTAGCTGAGACCCTGGATCTCGCGGAGCACGATGGCCGTCTTCTGATCTTCGGGGAGGGTGTCGATCGCCGCCTGGATGCGGCCGCCCAGCTGCTTGCGCTCCAGGCTCTGGCCGGGGTTCGCCATCGGGCGGGGTCCGGTGTGGTGCGCTTCGTCCGGCGTCAGCCGGGTCTCGTCCAGCTCGGTCTCCCGCTGGCGGTAGGCGCGCCGGCGCAGGTCGATGCCGAGGTTGACGGTGATGCGGTAGAGCCAGGTGTAGAAGCTGCTGTCCTGGCGGAACGACTTGAGGTTGCGGTAGGCCTTGATGAAGGCCTCCTGCGCGACCTCGCGGGCGTCCTCGGAGTTGTGCAGGAGGCCGAACGCGACCGCAAAGATGCGGCTCTGGTAGCGCTCGACGAGCACCCGATAGGCGCCCTGGTCGCCCGCCAGCACGGCGGTGACGAGCTCGCGGTCCTCGCTGTGCTCCGGGCGGGTCACGTCGATCTTCTTCGCGGCATGGCCCATGGCTTCTCCGTCGCCGGGGAGCACCGTTGCTCCCTCGTGCCGATGGACGGATGTGCCTCGGGGTCCATTCAACGCCTCGCGGTTTTGTTGACCTGGGACCCTCAGTCGGCCGCCAGCGGCAGGGCGATGACCACCTCGTGGTCGCCGCTCAGCTCGCCGTACAGCTCCAGCCGGGGCGACGGTCGGCCGCGCACCTTGCGGAGGATCTCCCACGCCGCCATGACGCCGATCTCGGCCGGTGTCCGGGGGGCTTCGAAGAACCCGTCGATCAGCTGGCCAAAGGACGGGCTCTTGTCCGGCGGGGGATCGCCGCGGCGCAGCCTCACCAGCGCCATGGTCACCGTCTCGGAGCTGCCGCTCCAGGACGAGCGCGGCACGTCTTCGGCGGCCACCGCCACCGACAGGGTGCCGTGGGTCGCGCCACGGGAGATCATGGACAGCGCGAGCACGAGGTTGCGCAGCTTGCTGCTGACCCGCGGGCCGGGCGTCGCGGCGGAGACCTCGATCGGGCCGGCCGCCGAAGCGGCGTGCCAGCGGCTGAACTCCTGGGCGGCCTCGGCCAGGTCGACCGCCCCCACCCCGTCGGACAGGTTGTGGTGGCCCAGCTGCTGGATCGACCGGGTGATCGACGCGATGTTCTGCGCCTGCTGCACCATCAGGTCGATCGCGTCCTTGCTGCCGGTGTACTGGGCCTGGTCGGCGCCGAGCATCAGGTTGGTCAGCTGGTTGTTGAGGTCATGCGCGATCGCGTTGAGGAGACACCCCAGCGCCGCGATGCTCTCGAGGTGCTCCAGCTCCTCGCGGGTGGGTGCGTCGCTCAATGCGCCTCCTCCCAGGTGCGACCGGTGCCCGTGTCCACGACCAGCGGGACCGACAGCGGGTACGCAGCTTCCATCTCTTGTACCACCGCGGCCGCGAGCCGATCCACCTGGGCGGTCGGCACCTCGAAGACGAGCTCGTCATGCACCTGCAGGATCAGCCGTACGTCGGGGAACTGCTCGTCGAGCAGGCGCATCACCCGGAGCATCGCCAGCTTGATGATGTCCGCTGCGGTGCCCTGCACCGGCGTGTTGATCGCGACCCGCCGGGCCGCCATGCGGGCGTTGTAGTTGTTGGACGTCAGGTCGGCGACGGGGCGGCGGCGTCCGGTGATCGTCCGAACGTACCGCGTCGCCTTGGCCTCGGTCACCGTCTCCTCCATGAAGCGGTCGATCTCGGGGAACTTCTCCTTGTAGCGGGCGATGTACTCCTTGGCCTCCGCCCGGGGGATGTGGAGGCTGCGGGACAGGCCGAAGTCGGTCTGGCCATAGACGAGGCCGAAGTTGACCGCCTTGGCCGCCGACCGCTGCTCCGACGTCACCTCCGCGGGCGTCGTGCCGAACACCTCGGCCGCGGTGATCCGGTGCACGTCCTCGCCGTCGGCGAACGCACGGGCGAAGCCCCCGGTGCCGCCGCAGAGGTGCGCGAGCACCCGCAGCTCGATCTGCGAGTAGTCGGCCGACAGGAGCACATGGCCCGGCTCCGCGATGAACGACTCCCGGATGCGGCGCCCCTCGGCGGTCCGGATCGGGATGTTCTGCAGGTTGGGGTCCCGGGACGACAGCCGGCCGGTGGCCGCCACCGTCTGGCTGAACCGGGTGTGGATCCGACCCGTCTCGGGGTCGACCAGCGGCACGAACGCGTCGACGTAGGTCGACAGCAGCTTCGTCACCGACCGGAACCGCAGGATCGCGGCCGGCAGTGGGTGCTCCTTGGCCAGCTCCTCCAGCACCGACGCGTCGGTGCTCGGGCCGGTCTTCGTCCGCTTGATGATCGGCAACCCGAGCTCGACGAAGAGGATCTCCGCCAGCTGCTTGGGCGAGGCGGAGTTGAACTCGCGGCCCGCGTGCTTCCAGGTCTCCGCCTCCGCGGCGGCCGCCTCCACCCGCAGCTCCTCGCCGTAGGCGTTCAGCTTGTCGAGGTCGATCTTGAAGCCCGCGGCCTCGATCTGGCAGAGCACGGGGATGAGGGGGAGGTCGATGCCGCGGTAGACGTCGAACACTTCTCCCCGCTGCAGCGCGTCGTGCAGCTGCTCACGGAGCAGCCACGTGACGTGCGCCCCCTCCGGGCCGACCCGCCGGAGCGCGTCGGCGTCCAGGTCGGCCAGGCCACCGGTCCGGGGGTCCATCTTGTGCTGGAGCCACGTCAGCGCGATCCCCGACAGCTCGTGGGTTCGACGTTCGCTGTTGAGGAGGAACGACGCGACCGAGCAGTCACCGCCGATGGCGCCCATGGTGACGCCGTGACGCGCCAGGACCGTCCAGGCGAACTGGGCGTCCGGACAGATGAGCCGCTTGGCGGGGCTCTCCAGGATCGCGCGGAGGTACAGGAGCGCTCGATCCGCCTCCAGGCTGCCCTCCACCGCGTCGTGATCCAGCGGCACGTACCAGGCCTCCGACGCGTGCACGCAGAGCCCCACGCCGAGCAGGCGTGAGCGCTTTGCGTCGGGGCTGTCGGTGACCACTTCGAGGGCGATCTCGTCGTGTCCGCGCAGCGCCTCGATCAGCTGGCGGAGGTCGAGCAGGTCGAGCACTAGCCGATAGCGGTCGGCCGTGAGCGCCTTCATCTCGCCGCCGATCTCGTCCAGGAACCGGTGGAACTCCAGTTCGGTGAACAGCGCGGTCACCGGCGGCAGGTCCGTGGGCGGCCAGACGAACTCCATGTCACCGAGCGTGAGCGGCACGTCCACGTCCAGGTCGATCGTCGCCAGCTTCTTGCTCAGGAGGGCGACCTCCTTCGCGCCCTCGGCGAGCAGCGGCTTGCGGCCCCGGCCCTTCACCTCGTCGACATGATCGAAGAGGTTCTCGATCGGACCCCACTGGGCGATGAGCTGCGAGGCCCCCTTCTTGCCAATGCCCGCGACGCCCGGGATGTTGTCGCTGCTGTCGCCCATCAGGGCGAGCACGTCGATCAGCCGCTCCGGGGGGACCCCCCAGCGCTGCTCCACCTGCTCGGGCCCGATGACCACGTCCTTCATCGTGTCGAGCATGGTCACGCGGGTGGTGTCGACCAGCGCCATCAGGTCCTTGTCCCCGCTGACGATGACGACGTCGTGGGTCTCCTTGTGCCGCTCCGCCAGGGTGCCGATGACGTCGTCGGCCTCGTACCCGGGCTTGACGTAGTGGCACAGCCCCAGGGCGTCGGCGACCTCCGGGAAGCGGTCGAGCTGCACCCGCAGCTCGTCCGGCATGTCCGGTCGGGTCCCCTTGTACTCCTCGTAGATGTCGTTGCGGAACGTGCCCCCGCGGGGGTCCCAGCAGAGCACCAGGAAGTCCGGTCGACGCTCGCGGAACAGCTTGAACAGCATGTTGCAGTAGCCGAACAGCGCCTTGGTCGGGAAGCCCTCGGCGTTGGTCAGCCCCGCCATCGGGGCGTAGTGGGCCCGGAACGCGATGTTCGGGCCGTCGACCAGGTAGAGCGTCGGACGGTCGCCCGACGGAGCGTCGGCGGACGTCGCCCGGGACTCGGCCCGCTTGCCGGCCGGGTCGGGCTTCCGGGCGGACTGGGCCGCCGAGCGGCGAGGCTTCTTCTTCGGGGCCGGCTCGGGTTCCGGCATACCCAGGAGCGTGAGCTGCTTGTCGCTCACGCTCCTGCCTCTTCCTTCAGCCAGCGCGCTGCTTCGACGGCGTGATACGTGAGGATGCCGTCGGCGCCCGCGCGGGCGATGGCGGTCAGGTTCTCCAGCGCGACGCGGCGTCCGTCGATCCAGCCCTTGGCGGCGGCCGCCTTGACCATCGAGTACTCGCCGCTGACGTTGTACGCCAACAGCGGCCCATCCCAGCGCTCACGGACCCGCCGGATGATGTCCATGTAGGCCAGCGCAGGCTTCACCATGATCATGTCTGCGCCCTCGGCGATGTCCAGATCGACCTCCCGCAGCGCCTCACGCGCGTTGGCCGGGTCCATCTGGTAGGTCCGCCGGTCGCCGAAGCTGGGGGCCGAGTCGGCGGCGTCGCGGAACGGGCCGTAGTAGCCCGACGTGTAC
Source organism: uncultured Rickettsiales bacterium (assembly GCA_964416435.1). Classification (GTDB taxonomy): domain Bacteria; phylum Myxococcota_A; class UBA796; order UBA9615; family UBA9615; genus CAYQEG01. Next base: position 1,296 of record CAYQEG010000020.1, on the reverse strand, counting down.
TTCGCCGCGTAGCTCAGGATCGGCAGGTGCTCGAACCCGGCGCCGTCGAGCGCGTCGCGCAGGTGGCCGACGCGGCCGTCCATCATGTCCGACGGCGCGATCACCTGGGCCCCGCACCGGGCGTGAGACAGCGCCTCGGCCGCCAGTCGGTCCAGGGAGGGGTCGTTGTCGACGTCCACCGGGTCCCCCGCGAGCAGACCGCAATGACCGTGGGAGGTGTACTCGCACATGCAGACGTCGGTCATGCGCACCATGTCCGGCACTTCCCGGGCGATCTCGCCCAGCGCCTGCTGGACCATGCCGGTGTCCGACTCCGCCTCGGTGCCGGCCGCGTCCTTGTGCTCGGGCACCCCGAACAGGATCACCGACCGGACGCCGAGCTCGAACGCGTCCGCTACGGGCTCCACGATCCGGTCGACGGACCAGCGGTACTGGCCCGGCATCGACTTGATCTCGTCCTTGACCCCGGAGCCGGGCACGACGAAGAGCGGGAAGACGAACATCGAGGGCCGGATCCAGGTCTCGCGCACGATCTCCCGCAACGCGGGAGTCTTGCGCAGACGGCGCATCCGGACATGGGGGAAGTGAGGGCTCGACATGGCGCGCGGAGGGTAGCAGCGCGAGGGCGCTCGGGCGATGCAGGGAAGCCTATCGGGCGATGCGGCCATCCCCGGCGCGACGGGGGTCGCCGAACGCTTCGAACGTGCCGTCCGAGCGTCTCCCGGCGGTGTGCACACCGCCGAAGTACAGGTGGCGATCCTCGAAGCGGGTCACGTGACGATGTCCGCCGCCTCCGACGGCGGCGAGGAACGCGTGGCCGACGCGCAGATCCTCGACCTGCACGTGATCTCCCTCGACGTGGATCCTCGGCTCCAGGATCGCGGCCTCCAGCCCCTCGTGGCCGTCGATGATGTGCCGCACGACCTGGAGCATCGCGGTGCGGATGCGGTTGCTGCCGCCGGTGCCCATCACGAGGACGCCGCCCTCCGGGCCGACCATCATCGCCGGCGTCATCATCGTGCGCATCGCGTCGCCGGGCTGGCCGAGGTGGAACCCCATGGGGTGGATGTCGTCCTCGCCCAGGAAGTTGTTCACCGGGACGCCGGCGACCGGCCACAGGAAGCCGCAGGTCTCGCCGTTGCTGGACGTCAGCGAGACCGCGTTCCCCTCGGCGTCGACGATGGAGATGTGCGTCGTGTTGCCGGGGGTCCGGGCCGGACCCGGGCCGGGGGGCCCCCCGGGGGGGGCGCCCCGGCCCCCTGGGGGTCTTTGGGCCCGCGGGGGGGGGGGGGGGGG
>CAYQEG010000019.1:37563-65177 GCA_964416435.1 uncultured Rickettsiales bacterium | reverse complement strand
GGTCGTCGTCCCCGGTGGTCAGGTCGGAGCCGTCGCAGTCCTGGTCGATCCCGTCATCGGGGATCTCCGGGTTGCCGGGGAACCGGTCCGGATCCGCGTCGTCGCAGTCGCCGCCGTCGAGCAGCCCCGCCCCGTCGCCGTCCAGGTCGTCGTCCGGCGTGCTGGCGTCGCAGTCGTCGTCCCGGCCGTTGTAGGGCGTCTCCCCCACGCCGGGGTTGACCGTCTCGTCGCCGTCGTCGCAGTCGTCGCCGCCCGCGGCCGTCGCGTCGAAGCCGTCCCCGTCGACGTCGGTCACGTCGCCGTCGCCGCTGCAGTCGTTGTCGGCCCCGTCGTAGGGGACCTCCGGGGCGCCGGGGTACGTCGCCGCGTCGCCGTCGTCACAGTCCCCGTCCGCCAGCGTGAAGCCGTCGCTGTCGCCGTCGAAGCAGGGGATGTCGCCGCCGGAGCTGTAGGTCAGCGCGAACGGGGAGGTCACGAACTCGGCGTCCCCGTGCAGCTGGGCCGTCCAGCCGTTGCCGCTCGCGTCGGTGGCGGCGCTCGCGAAGACCAGCTCGTCCATCGGCCAGTGGGCGTACAGGCCGCCCTCGGCCCCCGTCAGGGCCCAGTCGATGGTGCAGTTGATCTGGGCCTCGCTGCGGGCCACGGACCAGACGCGGACCTCGTCGATGACGCCGTTGAGCGAGTCGCTGCCGTAGCTGCCGCCGTCGGCCTCGGCCCCGAGGATCCAGGTGTCCAGGCCGAACACCGGCGGCGAGTCCGCCACGTTGGTGCCGGCGAGCACGCCGTCGAAGTAGAGGCTCGCGGTCGTGCCGTCGACCACCAGGGCGACGTGGATCGGCAGCCCCGTCGACAGCGCGAGGGCCAGGCACATCGTGTTCGCCGAGTCGCAGTCGTCGTTCTCGAACGCGTCGTCGTCATCGAGCTCGACCACCCAGTTGGTCTCGACGTAGCCCAGGTAGATCGCGTTGAACGAGTCCGTCAGCTCGGCCGCGCTGACCACCGCCTGGGACAGGGTCAGCCCATCGAAGCGGACCCACGCCTCGAAGGTGAACGACGGCGGGGGCGTCAGCTCGCCGAGGTCGACGTAGTCCAGGAACCCATCGAACTGCACCGCGTTGGTGTCGGGCAGCCCGCCCGCGAGGGCGGGGGCGGCGGCGAGCGTCACGGCGGCGAACGTCGCCGCGACGAGGCTGGCGGAGCGGGAGGAGGCGCGGGTGAACATCCGGCGCAGTCTACCCGCTCCCCTCCCCCTCACGGCCTGGCCGGCCGGGGTGCGAAGTACCCACCCCTGCTAGCCTTCGCCGCCATGACCGCCCGGCCCGAGCTGACCACCGCCCGCCGCGTCGTCGTCAAGGTCGGCACGCGGGTGCTGACCCACGACGACGGCCGGCCCGCCCTCGCCCGGCTCTTCGGCGTGATCGAGGAGGTCGCGGCGGCGCGGCGACGGGGGCTGGAGGTGCTGCTGGTCAGCTCCGGCGCCGTCGGCATGGGGCTGGAGGCCCTCGGCCTGGAGCACGCCCCGGTCGACCTCGCGGACCGCCAGGCCTGCGCCGCCGTCGGCCAGAGCCGCCTCCTCGGGCTGTACACCGAGGGGTTCGCGCGGCTGCACGTGGTCGCCGGGCAGGTCCTCCTCACCGAGGGCGACCTGGACGACCGGATCCGCTACCTGAACCTGCGATCGGCCCTGGGGGCGATGCTCCGGCGGGGGGTGGTGCCGATCCTCAACGAGAACGACACCGTCTCGACCGAAGAGCTCGCGTTCGTCGAGGGGGCGACCCGCCCGGTGTTCGGGGACAACGACAAGCTGAGCGCGCTCGTCGCGGCCAAGCTCGACGCCGACGCGCTGCTGCTCATGACCGACGTCGACGGGGTCTACGACCTCGACCCCCGCGTCCACCCCGACGCCGTGCGGCGGAGGCGGGTCGAAGCGGCCGAAGCCGGCGCCATCGAGGCCGCCCTGGTCCAGGAGGCGGGGAGCGACCTCTCCCGCGGCGGGATGCGCAGCAAGGTCGCCGCCGCCCGGATCGCCCAGAGCGCCGGCTGCCACGTCGTCGTCGCGTCGGGCCTCGATCCCCACGCGATCGCCGCGGTGCTCGCCGGGGACGACGTCGGCACCTGGTTCCCCGCGCGGACCGGCCCGTCGGCGCGACGCCGCTGGATCGGCCACGCCGCCGCCCCCCGGGGCACCCTCCACGTCGACGACGGCGCCGTGCGGGCGCTCCGGGAGCGGGGCGCGTCGCTGCTCGCGGTCGGGGTCGAGCGGGTCGAGGGCGCCTTCACCGAGGGGGACGTCGTCTCGATCGTCGGCCCCGACGGCGTCAGCCTGGGCAAGGGGCTGGTCCACTGCGACTCGGAGACCGCGCGGCGATGGGCCGCCGGCCAGCAGCCGGACGGGGTCCGCAACCACGACGCGCTCGTCCACCGCGACAACCTCTTCCTGGAGGACGCGTGACCGTCCTGGCCGCCCTCGCGGCCTCGGTCCGCGACGCCCAGCGCCGCCTCGGCGCCGCCTCGGGGGAGCGGCGCAGCGCCGTGCTCCGCCGGCTCGCGGACCTGCTCGTCGAGCGGACCGACACGATCCTCGCCGCAAACGGGGAGGACCTCGCCGCCGCTCGGGACGAAGGCCTCGCGGGACCGCTGCTCGACCGGCTGGGGCTGAGCTCGAGCAAGCTGCAGACGCTGGTCGACGGCGTGCGCACCCTGGCCGGACAGCCCGACCCGGTCGGCGCGACCGTGCGCGCGACCGAGCTGGACGACGGGCTGGTCCTCGAGCAGGTCCGGAGCCCCCTGGGCGTGCTGCTAATCATCTTCGAGAGCCGACCCGACGCCGTCATCCAGATCGGCTCCCTGGCCCTGCGGGCGGGGGACGGCGTGCTCCTCAAGGGCGGCCGCGAGGCGACCCGGAGCAACCGCGCCCTGGTCGCCTGCCTGCGCGACGCGCTGAGCGCCGAGGGGCTCTCCCCCGACGCGGTCGCCGGCGTCGAGGACCGCGCCGCGGTGGCCGAGCTGTTGAAGCTGGACCACCACATCGACCTCGTCATCCCCCGGGGCTCGGGTGCGCTGGTGCGCTCGATCTCCGAGTCCACGCGCATCCCCGTGCTGGGGCACGCCGAGGGCGTCTGCCACCTGCTGATCGACGCCGCCGCCGACCCCGCGATGGCCGCCCAGCTGGCCGTCGACGGCAAGTGCGACTACCCCGCCGCCTGCAACGCGACGGAGACGCTGCTGGTCCATCGGGGCTTCCTGCCCCACCTGCCCGCCGTCGCGGGGGCGCTGCTGGACGCCGGAGTGGAGCTCCGAGCCGACCCCGCCGCCCGCGCGGTGCTCCCCGGCGCGGCCCCGACCACCGAGGCCGATCTCCGCGCCGAGTACGGCGACCTGGTGCTGTCGATCTTCGTGGTCGACGACCTCGACGCCGCGGTCGACCACATCCACCGCTACGGCTCGGGCCACACCGAGGCGATCGTGACCGACGACGCCGACGCCGCCGCGGCGTTCCTGCGCCGGGTCGACTCGGCCTCGGTCTTCCACAACGCGAGCACCCGCTTCGCCGACGGCTTCCGATACGGGCTGGGGGCCGAGGTCGGGATCAGCACCGGCCGCATCCACGCCCGGGGCCCCGTCGGCGTCGACGGTCTGCTCACGACTCGGTGGCTGCTGCGGGGCTCGGGCCAGGCGGCCGGGGACTACGGCCCCGGCAAGCGCTCGTTCACTCACCGCCCTCTGGGCTCGGGCTCGGGCTCGGGCTAGGCGCCGACGCGGGCGTCGCGACGACCCACGGCAGCTGCCGGACCACGGGGTCGTGCCCCTTGAACTCGACCTCGAGCGTGCCGCTGTCGACCATCGCCCGCAGGAACGCCGGCCGCGGCTCCACCACCACTTCGGCGTCGATGATGGGGAACGCGTCGGTCAGCCCCTCGCCGAAGCGCAGGGTGAGCTTGCCGCGGTAGTCGCGGTGGGTGCCGTCCTCGTCGTTGGTCTCGGTGATGTCCGACCAGCGCAGCTCCGTCGGAGACAGCTTCTCGGTGTAGCTCAGCGTCCAACCGGGCTCGGGGGGCGTGCCGATCTCGACCGGCTCGGCGGCCTCGGCCGGCTCGTCGGGCATCGGGTCGGGCTCCTCCTCCTGCTCGGTGCCGTCCGGCGCGACCGGCTCCGGCTTGCGGGAGTCGAGGACCTTGACCACGCCGAGCCACAGCACGAGCACCGTCAGCGCGAGCACCACCCGGCGGTCGGGCGCGGCCTTCGGCTCGTCGGCGGGGGGCGGCGTTTCGATGGCGGACATGTCAGACCTTCGGGGCGCGGGCGGCGATGACGACGAGGCGGTCGCCCTCGGAGACGACGGTGGAGACCGCGGGGTTGACCACCAGCTCCGCCTCCGAGCCGTCCTCGCAGCGGATCCAGGCGATGAGCACGGCCTTCTGCTCCTCCTTGAGGGAGCTGTGCAGGTCGCGGATGGTTCGACCCGCCCCCGCCTTGCCGATCACCACCTTCTGGAAGGCGTTGCCGTACCGGGTGGTCAGGATCTCGTCGACCACCGACACGAGCCCGCGGTTGCGCTCGGCGCTGCCCATGATGACGGCGCCGTACTCCTCGCTGACGACGATCTCCTCGACGTTGGCCATCCGGAGCAGCTCTTCGTTCTGGCGGTTGGTCAGCTCGGCGATCGTGAAGATGTCCGGCACGATCTTCTCGATCGTGAGGGCCGCGAGCACCGTCCGCGCGTCCCGATCCTGGTCGGTCCGCTGGACCTGGTCGTCGGCCAGCAGGATCGCCGACGTCGCCGCCTTGATGTTCACCTGGTCCAGGATCTCGACCCGCGTGTAGTCGCCCTGCAGGCGGTACAGCAGCTCGTGGCGCACGCCGTCGCCCGGCACCTCCGGCACCAGCGGGTGCCGCTCGGTGACGACCACGACCGCCCGGTCGGGATCCCCCGCGAACAGCTCCTGCAGCACCGTGGGTCCGCCCCGGTTCCAACCGAAGACGACGGTGTGCTCGTTCAGCTCGTCCAGGTCCATTGCGCCGATCTCTCCCATGGTGGTGCTGAGCCGCGCCGTGATCGAGGCGGACACGGTACCGATGAACAAGCCGAACAGGGTCAACCCGCCGAGCATCAACCCGAGCGTGGCCGCGCGCCCCAGCACGGAGTCGGGGCTGGCCCCGATGGGCTCCCCGCCGATGGTGCTCGCGATCGTGAACCACAGCACGTCGTCCAGGTCGTGCAGCCCCGAGCTCTCCCCCTCGGCGTAGTGCAGCACGACGGCGCCGGCGAGCATGAGCGCGGCCATCGCCGTGCCGAGCATCGTCAGCTCCTGGAGCGTCGCCCGCAGCGCCCCCCGGAACACGAGCAGGCGACGGCTGAAGAGGGCGCCGGCCCGGAAGATCCTCAGGAGCATCAGGATGCGCAGGAAGCGCAGCGGCCGCAGCACCGGGATCACGGCCAGGATGTCCGGCCAGAAGCGAGTGAAGAACTTGCGCTTGCGCGGGGCGAGCCAGAAGCGGGCGCTCAGCTCGACGACGAAGAACCAGGTGATGACGTCCGACCCGAGCTCCATCCAGCGGCGGGTCTGGCTGCCCTTGGGGAGCACCGCGGCGAGCACGATCAGGCCGACCGACGTCACGATCAGCACCGCCAGCACCAGCTCCGTGCCCGGATGGTGGACGAAGCGATCGACCTTGCGCTTGAACGATTCGTCCAGCGTCCTGGGGAGCCGGTTGGCCACGGCGGGATGCTACCGGGCAGCGCCTGCTCTGGCACACTACCGCCCCCGTGCTCCTCGCCATCTCCGACCTCCACGTCCGCCACAAGGTCAACGCCGAGGCGGTGCGTTCGATGACCGCGCGCCCGGACGACTGGCTGATCCTGGCCGGTGACCTGGGGGAGAAACCGGAGCACCTCGAGCTCGTGTTCGAGGCGCTCGCGGGCCGGTTCAAGAAGCTCATCTGGGTGCCGGGCAACCACGAACTGTGGTCCGGCCCGCGCTCGGAGCACCGCGGCGTCGCGCTGTACGAGCACCTCATCGAGGTGGCGCGCCGCTACGACGTGCTGACCCCCGAGGACCCGCCGGCGCTGTACGAGGGCGAAGGCGGGCCGGCGTGGGTGGCGCCCCTGTTCCTGCTGTACGACTACAGCTTCTGCCCGCCGCAGATGGACAAGGCGCAGGCGCTCGCGTGGGCCGCCGAGGCGGGCATCGTCTGCACCGACGAGTGGTACCTCGACCCGTCCCCCCACCCGAGCCGGGAGGCGTGGTGCGCCGAGCGGCTGGCGCTCACCGAGGCGCGCCTGGACGCCCTGCCGGCAGACGAGCCGAAGGTCCTGGTCAACCACTTCCCGTTCCGCATGGACCTGGTCCGGCTGTTCCGCATCCCCCGGTTCGTCCTGTGGTGCGGGTCGATGGCGACGGAGCACTGGCACCGGCGCTGGAACGTCCAGGTCGTCGTGCACGGCCACCTGCACATGCGAGCCACCGACTGGCGGGACGGCGTCCGCTTCGAGGAGGTCGCCCTGGGCTACCCCCGGCACTGGCAGCAGGACAAGGGGATCGACGCCTACGTGCGCCCGATCCTGCCGGGCCCCGAGGCGCCGGCGTCCGGCTGGGGAGGGCCGGTGTGGCACCGGTGACCTCGGGGCTGTCGATCGTCTTCGCCCACGGCGCCGGCGCGCCCTCGGGGCACCCCTGGATGCAGGGCTGGAAGGCGCGGCTGGCGACCGCCGGCGCGGTGCACACCTTCGACTACGACTACATGGTGCGGGCCGCCGAGGCCGGCCGACGCAAGCCCCCGGACCGACTGCCGAAGCTGCTCGTCCGCCACCGCCGCGCGGTCGACGAGGCGCTCGCGGCCGACGCCGGTCCGCTCGTGCTGGCCGGCAAGTCGATGGGCTCCCGGGTCGGCTGCCACCTCGCGGCGGAGGAGGAGCGCGTCGCCGCGGTGATCTGCTTCGGCTACCCCCTGGTGTCCATCTCCGGGAAGCTGCGGGACGAGGCGCTCCTGGCGCTGCGCTGCCCGACCCTGCTCGTCCAGGGGGACCGGGACCGCCTCTGTCCCCTGGACGCGCTGGAGCCGGTGGTGGCCCGGATGCAGGCCCCCGTGACGCTGCACGTCGTCGCCGGCGGGGATCACTCACTGGCGCTCCGCAAGCGCGACCTGAAGGCGGCCGGCCGCACCCAGGACGACGTCGACGAGCAGACCGCCCGGGCAGTGCTGCGATGGCTGGAGGGGCTGGCGCTCGATCCGTCCTGAGCCCCGGACCGTACCGGTCCCGACGCTCCCCTTCGAACGACGGATCCGCCCATGGTCTCGCTCCGCCTCGCGACAAGTGCCCTCGGAATGCTCACCCTCGGTTGCGCCGCCTGCGTCCTCACGGGCGCCGAGGGGCTCCAGCCGGCCTCACCTCATCAAGGTCGGCTGGTGATCCGGGGCGCGATGATCGCGGGCGCGGACCAGACCACGGACATCGAGATCACGGACGGCTTCGTCAGCTCGGTGGGGAGCGTCATCCTCCCGGACGAGGAGGCCGTGATCGTCGACGCGGCCGGGCGCTGGATCGTGCCCGCCTTCATCGACAGCCACGTGCACCTCTCCTACTACCCGGCCGCGGAGGCGCTGGCCGACGGCGGGATCGCCGGGGCGGTCGACCACGCGGCCCCCGTCTCGTTCTTCGACACCTCCTGGGCGCCCCTGCAGGTCCGGGGCTCGGGGCCGATGGTGACCGCCGTCGGCGGCTACCCGACCCAGAGCTGGGGGGCGGGCGGCTACGGCCTGGAGGTCGCCGACCCCCAGGCGGCGACGGACGCGGTGGTGCAGCTGCACGGCCTGGGCGCGGGGCTGATCAAGCTGCCCGTCACCGGCGGGAACCAGCTGGAGAGCGAGGCGCTGGCCGCCGCGGTGGTCCAGGCGCACGCCCTCGACCTCAAGGTGAGCACCCACGCCCTGAGCGACGCCCACGCGAGCGACGGCGGGGACGCCGGCTGCGACGTGCTGGCCCACACGCCGACGTCGGCGCTGACGACCCCGGCGATCGCCGCCTGGTCGGACCGGGCCGTGATCAGCTCGCTCCGCGCGTTCGGAGGTGGCGGCACCGCCGTCGCCAACCTGCGCGCCCTGCACGACGCCGGCGCGACCGTCCTGTACGGCACCGACTTCGGGAACAACCGCACGACCGGCATCGACAGCCGCGAGCTGGAGCTGATGCTGGACGCGGGGCTGAGCCCGGCCGAGCTGATCGCCAGCGCGACGTCGGTCCCGGCGGAGTACTGGGGAATGGAGGACCTGGGCGCCCTGGAGCCGGGCAAGCGCGCCAGCTTCCTGGTGCTCGACGTCGACCCGCTGCTGAACCCTCTCGCCCTCGCCTCCCCCGCCGAGGTCTGGATCGACGGGCTGCGTCGCTGAGCCGAATCGAGATGCGGGGAGACGAACGACCTGCTAGGAGTTCCGCATGCGCAAGATCCTCTCCGTTCTGATCGCCCTCTCGTTCACCCTGGCCTGCGGCGCCGCCATGGCGTGCGACTCCGAGAAGGAGGGCGAGACGGCCGACAACATCGACCTGCCGGCCGACGCGGTCATGACCAAGGTCGTGCTGAACGTCTCCGACGCGACCTGTGGCGGCTGCGTCGTCGGGATCCGCAAGGAGCTGACCGCGCTCAAGGGCGTCGCGGACGTGCAGGGCAGCGAGGACGACTACCACCTGGTGACCGTCACGGTGGCCGAGGGCACGGTCAGCAACGAGGAGCTCATCGCCGCGGTCAAGAAGGCCGGCTACACCGCGACCGTCCAGGCCGCCGACAAGACCAGCTGAGGCTGGTCAGAGCTCCAGCCGCACCACCACGATCGATCGGTCGAGCGCCACTTCGGCCCGACCGTCGTGCACGCGCAGCCCGGCCAGGGCCCGCTCCCGGGCGTCGCAGCGCCACCCGGCGCTGATCGACCGCCCCGCCAGGCCAAGCCGCAGCCGCTCCGGCGCCTCGACGTCGACCGACCCACCGAGCGTCACGATCACGCCGCCCCGCCGGCCCGGGCGAACCGAGAGCACGTCGACGACGGCCCCCTCCAGCGTCAGGCCGGCCGCAGCCGCGAGGTCCGGAGCGAACGGATCACCGCGCGACGCCTCCACCCCCGGCGGGTAGAGCACGCACTCGTGCGACTGCGCGGCGTCCTCGTTCCCCCGGGCGGGGTGGGCGAGCACCGGCAGGAAGCCCCAGGCCGTCTCCTTCGGCGCGTTCCGGCCGACGATCCAGGCCAGCGCCCCGTCGAGCCAGCCGACGGCGCCGACGGACGCGAACCGCACCTCCGCGCCGCCCGCCCGGGCGAACGTCGAGGCGGACCAGAACGTCGGCTCGATCCCCGCTCGGAGCGGCCGGTCGACGACCCCGCCCGGCACGTCCAGGGTCAGGGCCGCCGGCTCGTCCTCGCCGGTCTTCCAGGCGAGGCACCAGGTGCGGCGGCGAGGCACCCGGCCGGCGAAGCGCACAGCCACCCGGCCGTCCGGCAGTCGACGCGCCGACAGGTCGACCTCCTCCCCGTCCAGTCGGCCCCCCTGCAGCCGGCCGCGGGGCTCGAATCGGCCGCCCCGGAACTCGTGACCGAGGCGCCACAGGCCGCCGGTGTCGTGGAACGAGACGAGCTCCAGCCCGAGCTCCGCGAGCGCCTCGGACCCCGGCGGCTCGCCCTCGTCCCCGGGGGTCGCCGCGTCGCCGAGCGTCGATCGGACCGCGACCAGGCTCTCCTCGAGGGCCGGCGCCTGCTCGGCGCGCACCACCCGATCGGGGGACGTGCCGGTGACGAAGTCGTGGTGGTTGGAGAGCACCGAGACATCCCACGCGGCCTCGACCTCGGGAGCCGCGGCGGCCGGTCCGGGTCCGGCGCTCACCCGCCGGGCCTCCTCCAGCCGCAGGCTGCGCGCGAGCTCCCGACAGGTCTGCTTCAGGCTCGGCCGGCTCGCGTAGAAGCCCATCCAGTAGGGGTTGGGGTCCGGGCTCAGGGTGGGCAGCGACGAACGGTGGCCGTCCACCAGGGCGAGGTAGTCGTCCAGCCCCGCGATCGCCACCCACAGCCCGGTCCGCTCGTAGCGTCGGTCGTCATACCGCCTCACGAGGGCGCCGAGGTTCGGGATCGGCCCGTTGAAGTCGCAGCCGATGGGGCAGTACAGGTACGGCGTCCGCGCCAGTCGCTCCAGCCGGCGCGCGTACCCCTCCAGCCGCTTCGCGACCGCCGCCTCCCCGCGGCTCGGCAGCCCGAAGGTGATCCCCATCCACCGGATCGCCCCCCGCGCCGCGAGCATGTCGCCCATGAAGTAGGTGTGGGCGGCCCAGTGGCACAGCAACTCGCTCCCGTCGGCGCCCCGCCAGACGAAGTCGGCGCTCCGCTCCTGCTCCCACAGCAGCTCCGCGGTCGAGCCCGGCCGGGGGTAGTCCCGCACCGGCCGATAGTCGACGCCGGGGAAGAACATCCCGTCGATCCGGCTGAACGCGGCGCGGTCCACGCCGGCCGCCCCGAGCAGCTCCGGGAGGGCCGGCGAGTGGCCGAAGTCGTCGGGCAGGTACAGGGTTCGGGGCTCCTGGGAGCAGCCGATCGACCGCAGCCACGCCTGCCCTCGATTCAGGTCCCGCAGGACGGAGTCGGCCTCCGGCAGCAGCGTGTCCGGCGTCGTCACCCCGCTGCCGAGCATGCGCAGCCGGCCGTCGGCGAGCCGCGCCGCGATTCGGTCCCGCTGCTCGGGGCAGCGCTCCCAGTACATGCGCAGGAAGAAGGTGCACTCGAGGCCGAACACGCGGTCGGGATCCGCCTCCAGCTCGTCGAGCACCCGATCGAGGGACCGCCGCACCCGCCAGCGGAAGTAACCCTCGCTGGTCATCAGCCAGTTGGGATCCCAGTGGGTCGTCTCCCCGAGGATCAAGACCCGCCGGGCGTCCTCGGGGATCCCGAGGCGGCGGCGGAGGTCGGACTCGGAGGCCGCGGTCAGGGGGGTGGCTCCAGCGGCGACAGCTCGAGGCGGTCGAAGCGGCGCAGCCCCGAGCGGTACCACCGGCTGGTCGGCACGTCCGACGGGCCGCCCGCCAGCTCCGTGCGGGCCCCGGACTCGGCCAGATCGGCGACCAGGCGCCAGACCGGCTGCAGGGCGATGACGCGGCCTCCCGTCCGGATGACGCGGCCCTGGCGCACCGTGGCGCCGGAGCCCGGCACCGGCACGGTCGGGCCGAGGGACAAGCGGCCGTCCTGGAACAGGATCCAGGTTCGGCGCACGCGGTGGGCCTGGGACCAGGTCGGCGCGGGGCCGGCCAGGGCGTCGGCGGCGGCGGCTCGGAGGACCTCGTCCCGGTCCCGCTCCCGCCACAGGGCCGAGTCCGGGTCGAGCAGCGCCTCCTCGAAGCCGGGCGCCTGGGCGGCGACCAGGTTGCTCTCCAGCCACAGCCGCCCCCGGTCCCGCGGCCCGAACCGGCTCGCCGACCGCCCCCGCTCGGCCGGGGTGACGTCCGCCCGGTCGAACAGCGGGCCCCAGGCGCGACGCATCGCCTCCCCTCGCCAGCGGGCGAACAGGGTCGGGCGGGACGAGCGCCCGTCGATGACCCCATCCCACCGCATCAGCGACCGCCCCCGCGGGGTGCCGGGCAACAGGTGCCCGACCCGGGACAGCCAACGCCGCGCCCGCCGCGAGGTGACGTCCCCCTGGATCTCGCGCGCCCGGTCCGGGGTCAGGGAGTCCTCTTCGGCGAGCAGGTCCCGCAGCCGATCCACCCGGTCGGTCGACAGGGCCGCGCTGACCAGCGTCGGCCCTCCCGGCGCGGTCACCGCCTCGTTGGCCGTGGCGACGAACCCCGACCCGGGGTTCCGCAGGCTCGACAGGGCCGACGGATCCAGCCGGCCTTTCCAGCGCTGCCGCTGGTCCCAGGCCGGGCGCGGGACCAGCGCGGAGCCGCCCGACGGGCGACGAGGCAGCAGGCCCGACTGCTGCCGGCCGATCCCGCCCCGCTCCGACGCGACGACGTAGTTGAAGGGCAGCGGCATCTGGGCGACGGCGGCCATCGCCTCGTCCAGGTCGGCGGCCCGCTCGAGCGCCAGCGGCACGTCGAACGCGGCGGACAGCGGCCACCGGTCGCCGACCCAGGCCCGCGAGAGCAGGGCGCCGTCGCGGCGGGGATCCCCCTCGATGACGCCGACGTCGGACCGCCAGACCTCGCCGACCCGCTCGGCCGGCACCCAGTCCTCCCCCCGGAGCACCCGGCCGTCGCGGCAGCGCTCGACGAAGAAGTCGATCTGGTCCCCGAACGACGACGTCACGCCGACGGCGGCGGCGGTGAACCGCCCCGCGAGCACGCCCGGCACCCCCGGCACGGTGATCCCCAGGGAGGCCCCGTCGGCCCCCGCGAGCGACGCCTCGTAGAAGGCCTGGGGCAGGACCTGGGCCTCCAGGTGGGGGTCGTTGGCGAGCAGCGGCCGCCCCGACGCCGTGCGCGAGCCGGCCACCGCGAACGCGTTGCTCCCCCCGAAGCGGGGCACGATCGACGCCGAGACCGGATCCAGCTCCAGCTCCGGCTCCCGCAGACGGACGCCCCGCAGCAGGTCGGGGTCGAGGTCGTCCAGGTGGGGCGCGAAGGCGGCCTGGAGCGCAGCGACGTCGGCGGGGGTCCCGCGCACCGCGACCCGGGCGACGAGGCGGGCGGTCACCTCCTGGACCTGGGCCAGGGAGGACCAGGCGAGCAGACGCAGCACCGTCGCGCAATCGACGGGGGACCAGGGCTCCTCCGGGATCCCCAGCACCGCGAGCACCAGGGGCTTGCCCGGGCGGTCGAACCAGGCGTTGACGCCGGCGCAGTAGGCGTCGACCACGGAGGCCGCGTCGCCGGTCATCGCCCCGACGTCCCGCTGTGCCCCGCCCACCAGGCTTCGGGAGCGGAGCGCCGCGTCCTGGGCCCGCAGCGGCGCGGCGTCCATCAACCGATCCGCGGCCTCCCCCCGCCCCACGATTCGCAGCAGCGCCATCTGGGTGCCGCGGTCGACCGCGTGGGCGTAGCCGAGGCCGAACGCCCGCCCTCGCGGGCTGTCGGCGCGGACCTGGGCAACGCCGCGGGTCTGCCGACGCAGCCGCACCTCCCCGTACGGGCTGGGCAGCGCTCTCCAACGTCGGCTCAGGGTCACCGCCGCAGGATGCCTCAATCGGCTCGCCGGCACCGGCCGGGCGTCGTCCCGCGGGGGCGCGGATCCCACTGGACAGCCAGGGAGGATTGCGGGATACAGTCAGGTGGTTCTCGCGATCACCGTTGCTGGTCGACATCCAGCCCGGAGGATTCGATGTCACGTACCTTCGCCAAGCTCCCCGCCACGCCTGCGTCCGACGTCCAGCTGTCCGAAGCTCCCGTCGCGTCCGGCGCGTTCGCCGATCGGCCGGCCGCCGAGGCCGGCTCGTACGCCGCCGGCGCGGCCACGTCCTCACCCCGGTCCCCGCTCCAGTTCCACGGCGGCGGCGGCGGCGGCGGCGGCGTGCACGAGATCGCCGCGTCCGCCTTCCAGGGGAGCGGAAGCGCGCTGCCCCACCAGGACAAGATCGAGGCGTCCTTCGGCACGGACATGAGCTCGGTCCAGGCCTACACCGGCGGCGCCGCGTCAGCCGCGTGCGACGCCCTCGGCGCCCAGGCGTTCGCCATGGGCAACCAGATCGCCTTCAAGGAAGCCAGCCCGGGCGCCCACACGGCGGCCCACGAGGCGGCCCACGTCGTGCAGCAGAGCCAGGGCGTGCAGCTGTCCGGGGGCGTCGGCAAGGCGGGCGACAGCTACGAGAAGGCGGCGGACGCCGCGGCCGACCGCGTCGTCCAGGGCAAGTCCGCGGGCGACCTCATCGGCACCCCGGGCAAGGCCTCGGGCGACGGCGTGCAGAAGAAGGACGCCCCGCTGGCGAGCCTCGGCCCGGCTCCCTCGAACGCCGGCGTGCAGCTCCTCGGCACCCCGCTCGACGAAGAGCTGCCCGAGGGCGCCGAGGCCCCCGGACACGGGGAGACCAGGGGCAAGCAGCGCAAGTACACGGTCGACCAGTACGTGGAGATGTGGGAGGCGGAGCGCGGTCGCCCCATGACCAAGGCCGAGAAGAAGACCCTGGCCCGGGGGTGCATCGGGATCACCGCGCTCAACATCGAGGCGGTCAACCCCCCGCTCGACAACGCCTACGCGACGTTCGACCAGGCCAAGAAGGTCGTCGACGAGTGGAACGCGTTCATCGAGAAGCACAAGGGGGAGCGCACGGCGGACGGCAAGGTCGTCGGCCACTTCAAGGCGGTGCTCTTCGCCAAGCTCTTCTGGAGCAACCAGAGCCCCGACCCGAAGGAGCGCGAGAAGCCGGACGACACGGCCTTCCTGCCCGACGAGGACGGCAAGGTCGACATGAGCGGCTACGAGTACCGCGCCCAGGGCGGTGGCAAGTGGATCAACTTCGACTACGGCTTCTGGGACGACGACTCGAACTCCTTCTGGCACGCCAACCACTGTGAGCCGGGCATGGAGGTCTACCAGTCGACCAAGGACAAGTTCGCCGCCGGCTACCTGGACTTCGACCGCATCGTCTTCTGCGCCGTGATCGCCAAGAACTACAAGGCGATGAACGCGGCACGGGCCCACTGATGACGTCCTCCGCAGAGCTGAGCGGTCACCTCGGTGGCCAGGTCACCGTGCAGGGCATGGCGGGCAACGCCAAGCTGGGCGCGGTGGTGATGACGTCGGACCGCCAGCCGGTGTACATCGCCGGCCTGGACGAGTGGGACGACGCGTTGAATCGCAGGACCGTCGCGGTCACCGGCCGGCTCGAGGACGAGCGGATCGGCCCGGCCCCCGTGGTCGGCCCCAACGGTGCGCAGAGCACCGGGATCGAGGGCTCCTGCCTCGTCCTGCACGACGCTACCTGGCGACTCAGCGATTGACGCGGCGCCGGGTCAGGCCGGCGAGCAACCAGAGCAACCCTGCGGCGCCGGCCGCCCCCCCGGGGGCGCTGGCGTCGCACGTGCAGCCGGTGCCGACGATGGCGCCGGGCTGCAGCGGGTCGTCGGAGCCGGGGTCTTCGGGGTCCTCGGGGTCCTCGGGGTCCTCGGGGTCCTCCGCGTCGGGCGAGGTGAGGCGCACCGACCAGTCGAACCGCTGCGCCCCCGACCAGCCGTCGGGCACCGGTGAGACCACGAGCCACCCCTCGCTGACCCCGGCGGGGAGCGGGATCTCGACCCCCTCCAGCGTCGGCTCGACGGACTCGTAGACCACGCCTCCGGCCGCCAGGACGAGCCTGAGCTCCCAGGGCACGTCGTCCCCGTCGAACTCGATCGTGAGCGACTCGCCGTCGAGCAGCGGCGACGGCACCCGGATCGTGTTGTAGGCGTAGCGCTGAGGGCGAAGCTGCCAGTCCACCGTGATCCAGCTCTCGCCGGCGCTCTCGGTCTGCGCGATGGCGTCGTCCCAACCGGTCTGGTCGGCGTAGTACTGGGCCATGCCGGCGTACAGCTCGTCGTGCGGGTAGTCCCAGACCACGTTGTGAGCCGCGTGGTCCGCGAACAGCGCGCCCAGGTCGGCGTCGGGGATCGCCGCGGCGAGCCGCTCCAGGGGGTCGTCGTCGTCGTCCGCGGTGAGCCAGGAGACGACGACCGCGTGGCCGGCGTCGGCGTGCACGCTCAGGTACTGGGGAAAGATGAAGGCGCCGTACTGGTGCAGGTTGGGGGCCTCCCAGCTGCCGTCGTTGGCCCAGGTGCTGACGCTGTAGTGGGGGGCGTTGGCGTACGCGCCGATCCAGGACGCCCAGGTCCAGCCGTCGGGGTACACCTGGGCCGACGCCCACTCCGCCGTCGCCTCCCAGTACCAGCCCCCCGCCTCCCACTCCCAGTACGCCCCCGACGCTCCCTGGGCGGCGTGGAAGAACTCGTGGGAGGTGACGGTGTCGGCCCACTCGGGCTCGTCCAGCACGGCGGCCCCGAGCACGATCATCGGGAAGTCGTCGTCGTCGAAGGAGTAGTAGCCGCCGGCGCCCTGGGCGGACGGCACCTCCGGCCCGGTGTCGCCGATGTAGACGTTGAAGTAGGTGCCGGCCACGCCGGTCGGGTCGGGCATGCCCCACGTGTCGACCTCCAGATCCCAGGCGTGCTCCATCTTCGACAGCAGGTCGCTGGCCTCGGCGTCGCCGACGAAGCGCTGACTCCCCCACTTCAGGGCGAAGTGCTTGCTCGTCATGACGTTGGGAGGATCGGGCCACGCGTCGCGCACGACCCACTCGGTGACGTCGCGAGCTCCCCGCTCCGTTCGAGCGTGGGGCAGCCGCTGCGGGAGGTCGTCCGCCAGCGCGCAGACGGGGCGGTCGACAGCGGCCGCGGCGGGCGGGGCGAGGGCGAGACAGGCGACGAGCAGCGGTGCGATGAGGCGGGCCATGGCCGCCTCACGAGCAAGCGACGTGCCGGCGGCGGGGGCGCCCGGGATCCCCCGCGTCACCCGTCGAAGCCGGGCGCGAACAGCGCGACCATCGCCTCGGGCCGCCGGATCCCCTGCACCGCCATCGCCGACTCGGCGAGCTGCACCGCGTCGGCGCCCGCGGAGCCCCCCCGCAGGGCGCCCAGCCGGGCGCGGGCGGCGGCGGCGTACAGCCGCATGTCCTTGAGATCGAGGGCCGGTACGAGCCCCTCGAGGCGTCGCTCCGCGGAGTCGGTCGCGCCCTGCGCGGCGTCCACTCCTGCGAGGACGAGGTCCGCCAGGGGCTCCGCCCAGTCCATGCCTTCGCGGCGGATGCGCGCCGCCGCGGCTCGCGCCTCCTTGAAGTGCCCCGCGGCGATCGCGGCCCGGCCCCGCAGGTAGAGCACCTCGAGGTGCAGCTGCTGGACCCGCAGCAGCTGGGACGCCTTGAGCGCCGGCCACGCCGCCGTGATCCGCTCCCACGCCTGAGCGCCGTCCCCGCAGTACAGGTCGACGGTCGCCTCGGCGTACAGCCCTTCGTAGTGCTGCAGGAGGAACCCGCTCCCCTCCCACGGGCGCATCGCTCGCCGGACCGCCAGCCGCGCCTCCACGGGGCGGTCGTCGGCCAGCCAGGTGATGTTCATGCAGCCGTTGCGGAAGCTCGTCGACGTGAACCGGTCGCCCCGCGCCTCGGCGTCGGCGATGTAGGCGGGCGCTCGGATCCCCATCTCCGCCAGCTCCCCGAGCTGCAGCAGCGCGAGCATCAGGAAGTGACGGGTGGTGGCGATCTCCAGGGCGACGCCGGAGCATTGCTCGGTGAAGATCCGCTCCGCCCGCTGGGCCATCTCGCGGGCCCTCGTCCACTCGCCTCCCTGGTAGGCGGCGAGCGCCGCCGCGAAGCCGACCAGGCCGCGCAGCTGAGGGTCGCCGAGCCGCTCCGCGAGGCCCGCCGCCTCGGCGAGGATGCGCTGCGCGCGCTTGCGGCCACCGGGCCCCGCGGTCGCCGCGTAGACCGACTCCATCGCGAGAGACCGGGCCACCCGCGACGGTTCGCCGGTCTGCAGCGCGAGGAGCAGGCCGCGGGTCTGGAAGTCCGCCCCCCGGATCGGGTCGATCATGCCGAGGCCGGTGGCGACCGCCCAGCAGATGTCGACCCGGGTCCGCTGCGCCGAGGTGATGTCCTCGGCCGACCGCTCGCGCCACCCCAGCCCCCGCAGCCGCAGCCGGGCCCGTCGGGTCACCAGGGAGCGGAGCGCCGCCCCGGCGCTCTCCGGCATGCGCATCTTCACCGCGGCGAGCACCCCCCGGAGCGCCTGCTGCCCCTCCTGGAGCTGACCGTTGCGCAAGAACTGCTCGGCCGCGCGGGCCTGCAGCGTCGTCGCCTCGAACCCGTGCGCCTGGGCCACGCACCCCAGGTACAGCTCCGCCGCCTCCTTCGCCCGACCGGCGTGGGCGAGGGCGTCGGCGAGCTTCACCTCCAGCCCCCGGCGGGCGACCTCGTCCCGGTCCAGGGTGCGCATCGCGAACCGCAGCAGCATCGCGGCGCGGTCGAACGCAAGCGCCTCGGACGCCTGGTCCACGGCGAGCAGCGCGTACTCGCCCGCCTTCTCCAGGTGCCCCGCGCCGGCGTAGTGCTCCGCGAGCGCCTCGGGGTCGGCGTAGCGGCTGCCCTGGAGGGCCAGCGCGATCCTCAAGTGGCGCTCGCGCAGCTGGTACAGCGGCATCTCGGAGACGAGGACCTCCCGGATCCGATCGTGGTACGGCTCGACCGCCTCCTCGCCGCCGGTGTCCCGCACCCGGAGCAGGTGGGTGCCGCGCAACAGGTCCACGGCGTCGTGCTCCCGCGGACCGACGTCGGTGGCGAGCCGGAGCACCGAGCGGGGGACCGGGCGCCCCGCAACGGCGACCGCCTCGAGCACCTCCCGGGCGGCGTCGGGCAGCGCCTCCACCCGCGCCTGGAGGACCGACTCCAACCGAACCCGCGCGGGGGTCGACGCGCGCACGCCGTCACCCGCCTGCAGCCCCGTGAGGTCCGCCTCGGTCTGCTGGACCCACCGCACCAGCTCATGGGCGAAGAAGGGGTTGCCGCGCGCCTCCGTCGCGACCGCCTCGGCCTGCTGTTGACGGGTGACCGAGTCCTCCCCGCCGAGCAGGCGCATCGCGAGCTCGACCACGGTCGGGCGCGGCAGCGGGTCGACCTCCACCTCCAACACGTCCGGCCCCACGGGCGGCGGCTGGGACAGCACGTCGTCCGGAATCGGGGTGAAGCCGCCGGAGGTCGGCTGCTCCAGGTCGAGCATCTGCGCCCGACGCAGCGCCTTGAGGTGGGGGCAGCTCTCCACCTCTTCGATGCGGTAGCTGGCGATGAGCAGCAGGCTCGGCGGATCGGGGGGCCGAACGAGGTCGACCAGCAGGTGCACGCTGTCCAGGTCGCCCCACTGGAGGTCGTCGACGCAGAGCACCAACGGGCGGCGGGCGCCGATCCGACGGAGCAGCTCCCGGAGCGCCACGAAGGCGCGGCGTCGGAGCTCGTGAGGGTCGACGGCGGGTGGCCGCTGGCCGATCGCGTTGCTCACGGCCTCCACCTGACCGAGCACCGGGAACACCCGCGCGAGCGCCTCGACCCCGCGGGGGAGCATGCTCTCCACCCGGTTCTTGGGGAGGCTGCGCAGGTACCGGCTCAGGGAGTCGATCAGCCCGTCCACCGCCTTGTAGGGCACCGTCTCCCGCTCGTAGCAGCGGCCGGACAGCACCACCGCGCCGTCCCGGCCGAGCGCCAGCTCGTCCAGGAAGTGACGCAGCAGCGACGACTTGCCCATACCCGACTGGCCGTGGAGGTGCACCGTGAGCGTCGCCCCGTCGGCGGCCAGCCGGTAGGCCCCCTGCAGCGCCTCCATCTGCTCGTCGCGACCCACGAACAGGCTACCCGGCGCCTGCCGGGAGACCGTGACGGGGAAGCTCGGCCCCGACGACTCGTGCGACGGCTCGGCGGGGCCGATCCGGGCCAGGATCTCCTCGCCGGTGGGGCGCTCCCCCGGGGCGTGCTTCAGCAGGTCGAGGCAGAGGGCCTCGAGGTCCGGCGGCACAGCCGCGACCAGCTCCGACGGAGTCACCGGCTGCTGGCTCTGCTTGGCGCGCAGGACCTGCTCGAAGGTGCCCCGGAACGGCCGGGTGCCCGTCAGCGCCTCGTAGAGCATCACGCCCAGGCTGTACCAGTCGGTCGGCTCCGCCAGCGGCCGGGCCATCGCCTGCTCGGGGGACATGTAGGCGGCGGTGCCGGCGACGTAGCGCTCGAAGCTCGCCTCGGCCGGGTTGATCCAGGTCACGAGCCCCAGGTCGAGCAGCACGAGCCGACCCTCGGCGCTGACCAGGACGTTGCTCGGCTTCAGGTCCCGGTGCAGGTAGCCCAGATCGTGCAGCGCCATCACCGCCTCCGCGAGTTGGCGCAGCGCGTGCCGAAGGCGGGGGACGTCGAGGCAGGAGGCGATGTCGTCGGCCCGCACCCGGGCCGGCAGGGGGAGGGCTCGCGGCACGGTGGAGTCGGCCTGGGGGGCGAGCGGGGGCCCGGCGACGTCGTCCGCCCCTTTCACGTCGCTGAGGTCGGACCCCTCCGCGGTGGAGAAGGCCCGGGTCGGTTCGTGCGCGCTGGCGAGCTGGGGGGGCTGCCGTCGACGCAGCCGGGGCGACGGTTCATCCCCCCGCTCGCCGGGGTCCGACACGCCGGTCTGGGTGTCCGCTCCGGGCCAGGTCGGGTGGCCGACGTACCGCAGGAAGTCGACCCCGTCGACGAGCTCCATCGAGAAGAACGCCCGGTCGCCCTCGGCCACCAGCTCGTACAGCTTGACGAGGTTGGGGTGGGCGGCCCCCGCGAGCGCGCGGAACTCCCGCTTGAACCGGTACAGCGCCGCCGGGTCGAGGCGGCGCAGGGTCTTCAGCGCCACCGGCGCCCCCCGCTCGTGGTCGAACGCCTCGTACACGACGCCCATCCCGCCGGCGCCGAGGATGCGGCGAACGGTGTAGCGGTCGTGCCCCGAGAACGGGGACTCGTGGGGAGCGCGGTCTGCCACTCGGCCTCGGGAGGGTGATGGGGACCCGATCTTACGGGCCAGACCGCAGATTGCGGGAACCCGGTCGTACCGATGGGTGTCGATGATCGTGTCCCCACTGGAGAGAGACCATGCGAAAGACCGCCGCCGCCCTCGCCCTCGCCCTGACCCTCGCCCCTGCTAGCGTCTTCGCATGTGCGATGGAGTTCGAGATCCCCGAAGAGATCGAAGACGCGCCGAACGAGGACGCTCTGCTGGTCGCCCTGATGGAGGAGATCGACTCCGCCCTGGAGACGACCGAAGAGGCCGAGACGAAGACCGGCGTGGAGGCCAACGCGGCCAAGCAGGCCCAGAAGGCCACCCCGGCCATCACCGACCACAACAGCTGACCGAGCTTCCCGTGGTGCGACGCGGCCTCGTCGTCCTGCTCGCGGCCCTCGCGGTCGTGGGCATGACCACCGCAGGCGGCGCCCAGCCCGGGAACCTGCCGGTCTCCCTCGCCGAGGCCTGGACGACCGGCGACTGCGCCCGGTGCCACGTGGTGCCGGGCACCGAGCCCCTCCCCCGAGTCGAGAACTGCACCGTCTGCCACGAGTGGATCCGCACCGTGGCGGCGAGCCCCCGCGCGACCGAGCGAGCGCGTGAGCTGTTCCCGAAGTGGGACCGCTACGCGCGCAACACCCGCAGCTACCTGGCCGTCCCCAGCCTCTCGGCCGCGATGGCCCGCCTGGAGCCGACCTGGGTGCGCGGATGGCTCTCCGACCCGCACGACATCCGCCCCGGCATGACCGAGGGCATGCCGACGTTCGCGCTGGACGGCCCGACGCTGGACGCCCTCGAGCAGGCGTTCGCCGACGCCCGGGTCGAGGTGCCCGCCACCCCCGCGCCCGATCCCGCCAACGTCGAGCTCGGACGCCAACTGTTCGAGACCCGCGGCTGCATCGCCTGCCACGGCTTCGGCGCGACGAAGCCGGTGCCGGGCATCCCGACAGCGCCCGACCTCGCCCACGCGCGGGCCCGCGTCTCCCCCGACATGGCCGTCGCCTGGATCCAGAACCCGATGGCGATCTCGCCCGAAGCGACGATGCCGCCCCAGCCGCTCACGGCCGACGAAGCCGTGCTCGTGCGCGACTACCTGTTCCTCGCCGATCCCGGCGGAGCCGAGCCCGCGCCGCTCCCCCCCGCCCCCGTGGCGACCACCGAGCCGGTCACCTGGGAGCAGGTCGAGGAACGCGTGTTCGGCAAGATCTGCTCCCATTGCCACATGAAGCCGGACCTCAACGAGGGCCGCGCGGGGCCGGGCAACGACGGGGGCTTCGGCTACGCCGCGACGGGCGTCGAGCTGCAGACCCGGGAGGGCGTCGCCGCCGTCGCGGACAAGCTCCCCGAGCTGCTCCTGAAGCGGCGGGTCGAGGCCCGCCGGGACACCGTCGGCCACGGCGAGGCGCCCGCGGCGCTGGAGCGGCCCGAGCGACCGGGCATGCCGATGGGGCTGCCGCCCATCCCGGACGAGGACATCGCGCTGGTGCTCGGCTGGATCGAGCAGGGGATGCCCGAGTAGGCCGACTGCTCTAGTCTGCGGCGGTGCTGCCGCTGTCCCCTCCCCTGCCCCCCATGCTCGCCAAGAACTCGGCCCGCTTCCCCAAGGACGACGGCTGGATCTTCGAGCCGAAGTGGGACGGGTTCCGCGTCGTGATCTTCCGCGACGGGGACGACCTGTACCTGCAGTCCCGCTCCCTCAAGCCGCTCCTCCGCTACTTCCCGGAGCTGGACGCCCCCCTCAAGGCGGCGCTGCCGGAGCGCTGCGTCGTCGACGGCGAGCTGATCATCGCGCAGCGGGACCGCCTGGACTTCGACGCCCTGCAGATGCGGCTGCACCCCGCCGCGTCCCGCATCGACCTGCTCGCGAACAAGACGCCGGCCCAGGTGGTCGCGTGGGACCTTCTCGCGCTGGGCGACGAGGACCTCAGCGAGGTGCCGTTCGAGCAGCGACGATCCCTGCTCGAGGATCTGCTGCGCGACGTCGAGCCCCCGATCCACCTGACCCCCGCCACCCGGGACGTGGCCCAGGCGCGGGACTGGTTCGAGCGGTTCGAGGGCGCCGGCCTGGACGGCGTCATCGCCAAGCGCGCCGACGGCGTCTACGAGCCGGGCAAGCGGGCGATGCTCAAGCTCAAGCACCAGCGCACGGTCGACTGCGTGCTCGCCGGCTTCCGGTGGCACAAGAATGGCCCGGGCGAGCTGCTCGGGTCGATGATCCTCGGGCTGTACGGCGACGACGGTCGGCTCCACCAGATCGGCGTCGCGGCGTCGTTCACGGCGGCGAAGCGCAAGTCGCTGATGGCCGAGATCGAGCCGCTGCGGGACGGCGCCCTGGACGCCCACCCGTGGGCGGCCTGGGCAGAGCAGGAGGGCCGGGAGCGACGCCCCGGCGTACAGAGCCGCTGGAGCGCGGGCAAGTCGCTGAGCTGGGAGCCGGTGCGGGTCGAGCGGGTGGTCGAAGTCGGCTACAACCACTTCGACTCGGGGCGGCTGCGTCACCCGGGCCACTTCAAGCGCTGGCGGGACGACCGGGAGCCGGCGAGCTGCACCCTCGGGCAGGTCGAGGTGGCGGCCCCGTTCGAGCTCACCGGCGTCCTCGGAGACGGAGCGTGAGCACCAGACACCTCCCCATCATCATCGCCTCCTGGGCGCTCCTCCTCCTCGTCGCGGGGGGGGGGGGCCCCCCCGGCGGCCCCCGCGGCCCCCCCGCGGGGGGGGGCGCGCCCCCCCCCCCCTCGGAGTACTCCGCCCCCCCGGGGCACGACGACGACGACGGCGAGGACGACGACGCCACCGACGACGACGACAGCGCGCCCGACGACCCGGTGCTGACGCTCCGGTCGGTGAGCATCGACTGCGTCGACCAGGTGGTGGGAGCCCGGGAGCAGACCTCGGTCTGGACGATCACCGCCCGGTTCGAGCCGGGCTGGGCCATCGCGCCGGCCCTGATGATCTGGGACCAGGCGGCGACCGACGGCTTCCACTACTTCGACCCGTGGCAGCCGTTCGGGTTCACGGGCGCCGAGAACGTCGACTTCGGCCCCGACGGCTCCTTCGACGTGTGGACCAAGACGCTCGACGGCTTCTCCACGATCGGAGAGGCCGAGGTCGACGAGCAGACGATCTTCCGCTGCTACGACAGCGGCGGGAACGAGCAGGTCGCGGCGTTCAACTTCATGCTCTGCGCGTCCGACTTCCACTACGAAGACTCGAAGTCCTGCTGGTTCGTGGGCGAGGACTTCGGCGAGCCGGCGGGCACCGCCGCAGCGCCCGACGGCACGGTCGGAGCCCTCGGCGACCACGTCGCGACCGACACCTGGGAGCCCGGCGCGCCGGACAGCCCGTTCGCGTTCAGCGCCAGCAACCCGGACTGAGTCGACTAACCGTCGGCGTCTCCACGCTTCCGAGCAGCCTGCCACTCACGGCGCCACTCACGGGTCGGATCGACGTCCGGATCGGGGGTCTCCTGCGGTGGGTGCAGCGCGTCGGGCACGTTGGACAAGCGGACCCGAACCCGCGTCCACGTCGATGACCGGCCCCGCATCCCGTCGACGAGCAGGTCGGACTCGCGCAGGTGGGGGACCACGTCGGGGTGGCGCGCCTTCCAGCGCTCCCAGCCGGCCATCGCTTCGTCCAGGTCGGGGTGGTTGGCGATCGTCCGGGTCGGGATCTTCGGCGCGGTCGAGCCCGCCCCCGGCACATCGCCCCCCACCCCGTCCGCCTCGTGCCGATCGGCGAGCTCGAGCAGCGACGCCAGCGACCCCGGCGGCTCCCGACCGAGGCCGGCGCCGACGTCTCCGATCGCGCCGTACCGGGCGATCATGGTGCGGAGGTTGAAGTCCTCCGGTTCGCAGACCGGCACCTCGTGCCAGTGGAGCGGGGCGCTCACGCGCGCGTCCTTCAGCGGCCTCACGCTGTAGACCGACGCGACGGTCGCGTCCTTCGCCATGCGGTTGTAGTCGACGAAGACGCCCTCGCGCTCCTCCTTCCACCACCGCGCGGTCGCGATCGACGGAGCCCGACGCTCGACCTCGCGGGCCACCGTGAGCGCCGCACGTCGAAGCTGTTGAAAGTCCCACTCACGCCGGATTCGGGCGTAGATGTGCATCCCCTTGGAGCCGGACGTCTTGGGCCAGGCGACCAGCCCGTGCTCCTCCAGGACCTCCTTGCAGACCAACGCGACGTCCCGCACCTGGGACCACGGCACCCCGCGGACCGGATCGAGGTCGATCCGGAGCTCGTCGGCATGATCCAGGTCATCCGCCCGGACGGGGTGGGGGTTCAGGTCGAGGCAGCCGAGGTTGACCACCCACAGCAGCGCCGCGGTGTTCCGTACGACCACCTCCTCGGCGGTGTGCCCCGACCGGTACGACAGGGTGACCGTGTCGACGAACTCGGGCCGATTGTCCGGCGCCCGCTTCTGGAAGAACGGCCTGGCCCCGATCCCCTTGACGAAGCGCTTGAGCGCCATCGGCCGGCCCCGAACGCCGACCAGGGCGCCCTGCGCGACCGCCTCGAAGTACTGGACGACGTCCAGCTTGGTGTAGCCGGCGTCGGGGAAGTAGACCCGATCGGGCGACGTGATCGTGACGGTCCCCCCGTCGACCTCCAGCTCCAGCGTCTTCTTCCTGGCCGCCATCAGTCCCGCCAGCGCGAGATCCGGTCCATCGCCCCGTCGTCCCGAAGCTGATCACACACCGCGGACAGCGCCGCGTGGTCCGCGCCGCGCCACCGGAGGTCCTCGAGGTCCTCCTGGAGCGGGACGTCGATCCGCAGCGTCGCGAGCTGCTTGTAGAGCATCGCGTCGTCCCGCCGCTCGGCGAGCGTCGCGGCGAGGGAGGCCGCTCCGCGGACCTTGACCTCCCAGTCGGCCGGGTCGTCGGGGATGGCCTCGATCGAGGTGTAGTGGGCGAGCACGGTCGCCGCCCCCTTGGCCCCCCACCGGGGGAGCCCGGGGATTCCGTCGGCGGTGTCGCCGACCAGGGCGAGCCAGTCCGGAATCGACGCCGGCCCCACGCCGAACTTGTCCCAGACCCCCTGCTCGTTCCGGGTGGTTCGGCGCATGCGGTCGAACTGGATGACCTTGTCGTCCCAGACGCACTGGGAGAGGTCCTTGTCCGGGGTGCAGATGACGACCTGCTCGACGTCCGGGTGCTCGCTGAACCGCGCCGCCGCGGCGGCGAGGGCGTCGTCCGCCTCGAACTCGACCATCGGCCAGACGACGACGCCGAGCGCCCGACACAGCTCCTCCGCCGGCCAGAACTGCTCCCACAGCTCCTCGGCGAGGCCCGCCCCGGTCTTGTAGCCGTCGAACAGGTCGTTGCGGAACGACTCGATGACGTGGTCGAACGCCACGCCGACGTGGGTCACCTCCGGCTGCGCCAGCAGGGCGGTGAAGGAGCGGAGCATGCCCCGGAGCGCGCCGACGTTGCGGCCGTCCCTCCCCCGCCGCTTGGGCGAGCCGAAGTGGAACCGGAAGAGCTCGAACGTGCCGTCGACGACGTGGACCTTCATCGGCGGCATCCTACTCCTTGACAACTAGTCAAGCGCCTTTACCATCCGGCACATGAGCGACCCTCGCCAGCAGCTCCTGCAACGGTCCCGCGAGCTCACGGCCGAGCTGGTCGGAGATCCCCTGATCCGGTCGGCCCGGATGTTCTACGCCGAGGTGGTCACGCGCCTGCGGGCCCGGGGCTACCCCGACGTGCGGCTGGCCCACACCGACCTGCTCGCCTACCTCGACCGGGAGCACGGCACCCGGGCGACCGACCTCGCCGAGCGGCTGGAGGTCACCAAGCAGGCGGTCGGACAGCAGGTCGCCGAGCTGGAGCGCCTGGGCTGGTGCGAGCGGGTGCCGGACCCCACCGACGGCCGCGCCCGGCTCGTCCGGATCACCGAGGACGGCCTCCGCGTGCTGGTCGAAGGGCTGGAGGTGTTCGCCGAGCTGGAGGCCGATCTGCGCGCTCGGATCGGCGACGAGGCGTTCGTCGCGCTACGCCTGGGGACGAGCCGCGCCCTGGAGGCGCTGGAGGAGATGACCGATGCATGACCTGGTGATCCGCGGCGGCACGGTCGTCGATGGCAGCGGAGGCGACGCGCGGACCGCGGACGTCGCCATCGACGGCGACCGCGTCAGCGCGGTCGGACGGTGCGGCCCCGGACGACGGGAGATCGACGCCGACGGGCTGCTCGTCACCCCCGGCTGGGTCGACGTGCACACCCACTACGACGGCCAGGCGACCTGGGACCCCTACCTGACCCCGTCGGGCTGGCACGGCGTCACCACGGCCGTGATGGGGAGCTGCGGGGTCGGCTTCGCGCCGGCGCCGCCGGACCGCCACGAGTGGCTGATCGAGCTCATGGAGGGGGTCGAGGACATCCCCGGCGCGGCCCTGGCCGAGGGGCTCGAGTGGGACTGGGAGACCTTCCCCGAGTACCTCGACGCCTTGGAGCGCACCCCCCGCGCCCTGGACCTCGGCGCGCAGGTCCCCCACGGCGCGGTCCGCGCCTACGTGATGGGCGAGCGGGGCGCAGCGAACGAGGAGGCGACGGCGGAGGACGTCGACGCGATGGCGCAGATCGTGGCGGACGGCCTCCGGGCCGGCGCCCTGGGCTTCTCGACCTCCCGCACGTTGCTCCACAAGGCGATGGACGGGCGGCCGGTGCCCGGCACGTTCGCCGACCACCGGGAGCTGTTCGGCATCGGGCGCGCCCTGCAGAAGGTCGGTCACGGCATCTTCCAGCTCGCGACGGACCACCACCGGGTGCCCGAGGAGATGGCCTGGATGCGGGAGCTCGCGGCCCGGACCGGCCGCCCGGTCAGCTTCAACCTCAGCCAGATCGACCAGTCGCCGGACCTGTACCGCGAGGGGATGCGGCTGCTGGAGCAGGCCCACGACGACGGGCTGCCGGTGCTCGCTCAGGTCGCGGGTCGAGCCATCGGCATCCTGTTCTGCTGGAACGGCACCGCCCACCCGTTCGCCAACCGCTTGCCCTACCTGCAGCACCACCAGAAGCCGAGGGAGGAGCGCATGGCGGCGCTGCGCCGGCCGGAGGTCCGGGACGCGATCATCCACAGCGAGCCGATGGCGATCGGCGAGTTCGAGGACTTCGTGCTGGGCTCGT
>CAYQEG010000019.1:32628-37463 GCA_964416435.1 uncultured Rickettsiales bacterium | reverse complement strand
GTCGGCCAGCGTCGCGGCCATCGCCGGGTCGCGCGGCTGCCGCCCGGAGGAGATCGTCTACGACGCCCTCATGGCCGGCGACGGCGAGGGCTTCGTCTACTTCCCCCTCTTCAACTACGCCCACGGCAGCCTCGAGCCGCAGCACGACCTGCTCACCCACCCGCGCACCCGGCTCGGCTTGAGCGACGGCGGCGCCCATTGCGGCGCGGTCTGCGACGGGGGCATGGCGACCTTCATGCTCACCCACTGGACGCGCGACCGGCGGCGGGGGGGCAGGCTCCCCCTGGAGCGGGTCGTCGCGATGCAGACGCGGGAGACCGCGGAGCTCTTCGACCTGAACGACCGCGGGCTGCTCGCCCCCGGCTTCAAGGCCGACGTCAACGTGATCGACTACGACGGCCTGGCCCTCAGCGCGCCGAAGCTGCTGTACGACCTGCCGGCGGGCGGGCGACGGCTGACCCAGCGGGCCTCGGGCTACCGGGCGACGATCTGCAGCGGCGCCGTCATCCGCGAGCGGGACGAATTCACCGGGGAGCTGCCGGGTCGCCTCATCCGCGGTCCACGCCCCGCCCCGCAGGCTTGAACCCTCGCTGATATCCTCCCGGCCGTGCTGCTCCGGGCCAGGATCGTGGGGATCGTCGTTCTCCTGGCGGCCTGCGGCCAGCCCGAGGAGCCCGAGCCCGCCCGAGCGCTCCCCGCGGGGCTCCTGATCGAGGGCGACGTCGAGCCGACGCGGGCCTTCGTCGACCAGCTCGCCTCCCTCTCGGGCACGCCCCTGGGCACCTACGCGGCCGAGGCGCGCGACGCCCTCGCCGGTTGCGAGACCGGGTTCAGCGTCGAGGCCGACTCCATCGAGGCCGGCCGAG
Source organism: uncultured Rickettsiales bacterium (assembly GCA_964416435.1). Classification (GTDB taxonomy): domain Bacteria; phylum Myxococcota_A; class UBA796; order UBA9615; family UBA9615; genus CAYQEG01. The sequence continues at coordinate 36,597 of CAYQEG010000019.1, read as the reverse complement.
CTGTGACCCCCCGCTGCTCGGGCATGCCGGGGCCGCTGCGGCCCGTCCTCGGCCCGGCGCCCCTCGCGTTCGCCGTCCCCCTGGACGAGCACGCGCGGCTGATCGGGAGCGCCCACTTCGCCGACGGCGGCGTGCAGGCGACCGGCTGGCTCGAGATCGTCGGCGACGTCGGCGGCCTCGCGGTCGCCCTCCCCGACGGCGACGCGGGGCCCGCGTGGCTCGACGGCGAGACGTCGGTGGTGCACGCCCGGGGGCGCTCCCAGGAGCTCCTCGACCCCGAGGCGCTCGCGGGCAGCGACGCCGCCGACGTGCTGCAGCTGCGAGGCGGCGTGCTCGCCGACGCCCTCCTCGACCGGCGGTGGGAGCTGGCGGTCTACCCCCCGTCCGCGGCGGGCGGATCCCCTCCCCTGGTGTTCGCCCTGGGCCACCGCTCCACCGCGGCCGCGCGCGCCGCGCTCCAGGGCATGACGACCGGGCTGCAGCAGCGGTGGGCGCTGCCCATGGAGACGATCCAGCTGGGCGACGCCCGCGGCTGGTGCGTCGCTGACCTGCACCTGCTGCCCGAGCTGCTGCCCTGCGGGGTCGTCACCGACCAGGCGATCGTGCTCGGCTGGCACCGCGCGGCGCTCGAAGGGGCGCTCGGCGGGACCCCTCCCACGGGGTCGGGCGACGCCTGGCTCCACGCCGACCTCGAGCGCATGGAGGCCGCCGATTCGTTGATCGCGCCCGACCGTGAGCCGACGACGTGGCCCTGGTCGACGCTCACGCTGACGGCCGAGGACCGGGACGGCACGACCCACCTGGGGCTGGACTTGAGCCCCCGGGCGGTGACGCCGTGAGCCGGGGAGCGCGGGTCGCGCTGCTGCTCCTCCTCGTCGTCGCGGCGGCCCTGCTGGGGCTGCGGGCGTGGCAATCGACGGCGCGCATGACCGCCGCCCAGGGGGTCTGCGACGCCGTGAGCGAGCAGCGCTTCGCCGACGCGGTGAGCGACAGCGCCGAGCTCCTGGGGCCGGACCCGGTCGGGCTCCTCGCGGCCGAGTGTCGGTGCGCCGCGCTGGCCGCCACCGAACGGCTGGAGCAATGCCTGGACGAGCTTGCCCCCCTCGCCCTCGACCCGGCGGCCGGGGGCTGGCTGCCGGAGCCGGCCCTGACCCGGCTGCTCGTCGGTCGGCTGCGCGACCGGGAGCCTCGACAGGCGGCCGCGCTCGCCCGGCGGGGCCTCGAGCGGGACCCGGACGACGGCCTGCTCCTGCACCTGGAGCTCGGATCGCGCGCCGCCTACGAGGACGTCGGCTCGATCGCCGCGGACCTGGATCGTCGCATCGCGGCGCAGCCCGACAACCGCCACCTGCGGGTGCTCGCCGGCTCCTGGCTCGATCGCCAGGGACGGCACGCGGACGCCCTCGCCGCCTGGCCGGCGACCCCGCCGCCCGACGTCGAAGGCTCCCAGGCGTGGCTCCGAGAACGACTCCGGATCGCCGCCGGCGTGCCGGTGCCGGTGGCCGAGGTCCAGTCCACCCGGGACGCCTGGGTCGCCGCGGGGGGCAACCCCGCCTTCGCGCGCGCCGCCTACGCGTACGCCCTGAGCGTCTCCAGCCTCGAGGACCCCGCGGTGAGCCGGGCCGACCTCCTGGGCGCGTCCGCCTCCGAGGCCGAGGCGATCGGCGACGAGGTCCTCGCGGAGCTGGTGTGGGAGCGTTGGGTCGGGCAGCTGGTGGTCGATGGCCGCCTGGACGACGCGGTCGAGGCGCTCCGCCTGGGCAAGCAGCGGTACGAGCTCCCCCACCTGTCCGAGTCCGAGCTGCGACGACAGCGCGCCCGGCTGCGGTCCGGAGGCGACGGCACGGTCGAGATCCGCTTCACCGTCGCCGGCCACGGCCCCCGGGACCGTCTGTGGATCGCCCCGCCGGACGGCAGCGCGGCGCTGGACGACCCCTGGACCGAGCTGCCCATCGACGCAGCCGGCGTCGCGGTGCTCCGTCGGCCCGAGCAGGGCGTGCCGACCCGGTGGGTGCTCCGAGGCCCCGACGGCTCGCGAGCCTCGGGGAGCGCCTGGGGGATCCCGGGGGACGTCGAGCTCGTGGCGGTCTCCGCCGGCGCGCCCGCGCCCGACGCCCCGGCCTTCGTGTCGTCGAGGGCCGCCGCGGACGGCCGACGCCGGGTCTTCGTCGTCGTGCTCGATTGCTTCGACTGGCGGATCGCCCAGCAGCTGCGGATGCGCGGGGAGCTGCCCGCCTTCGGCTCGCTGCTCGCCCGGGGCCACCGCGCCGTCCTCGACAGCCAGCCGCCCTTCACCGCCGCCGCGATGACGGCCCTGGTGCACCCCGTCGGCCGGGATCGGGGGAGCACGCTGGAGGTGCTGCACGAGCTCGGGGTCGAGCTGAGCGACCGGCTCGCCGCCAACCGCAACCCGGTGGGCGCGCTCGCCTACCTGCTCCCCGAGGCGGCGGACCTGTTCGGTCGGATCGGGGGCACCGACAAGGTCGCCACCAACCTGTTGTTCAGCCACGGCTTCATCGACGCCGGGCGGCAGGGCGAGGTGATCGGCCCCCATGGGCAGCGACAGCCGCCGGCCTACGCCGCGGCGTTCCGTCCCCTCACGGCGGAGGACCGGGCCCGGCAGCCGGAGCTCGCCGAGATGACACCCCAGGACCGCGCCCACTTCCAGGAGGCCGCCGCCTTGATGGACGCGGCGGAGGCGCAGGCCGCGTCGGGGGAGACCGACCTGCTGATGCTCCGGGTGGCGTCGGTCGACCTGGCGACCCACTCGCACTACGCCGCCACCGCCTCGGGCATGCAGGACGACGCGGGGGGCCTGCTGTACGGGCTGTACCGCTACCTGGATCTCCGGGTCGGCGAGCTCGACGCGGCGCTCGACGCCGACGACGTGCTGATCGTGATGTCGGACCACGGCATCCGCACATCGATGGAGCACGACCCGGCGGCGGTCTTCGTCGCCGCGGGCGGGGGGATCCCGGCTGGGCGGGCGCCGGGCACGCCGGCGCTGCGGGGAGTCGCCCGGTACGTCGCCGACCTGCTCGAGGTGCCCACCGAGTGGCCGGACACCGGCGTCGGCGTCAGCGACCGCTGAGCACGAAGGCGGCCCAGAACAGCGGGGGCGCCTCCCCCTTGTCGGCTCGAAGCTCGGCGATGAGGGCCAACTGGGCCTCCCGCAGCGCGACCGCCGGGTCGAGGTCGGGGTCGGCGGCTCGCTCGTAGAACCGCTCCATCAGTCGGCGGGTCTCGGCGTCGGGCACCTTCCACAGGCTCAGCACCAGGGACCGCGCGCCGGCCAGGACGAACGCCCGACGCAGCCCCATCACACCCTCCCCGTCCTGGACCTCGCCGAGCCCCGTCTCGCACGCCGACAGGGTCACCAGTTCGGTCCCCCGCAGGTCGAGCGAGACCACCTCCTCCGCCGTCAGCACACCGTCGTCCGCGCCGCCGCGGCGGGCGTCGTCGTTGGCCCCCGCGAGCACCACGCCGGACAGGAGCATCGGGTTCAGGCCGATGGCCGCCTGGACGCCCGCCGCGGCGGCCGGGTCCTTGCCGTCGCCGCCGACGTCCGCGAGCGCGGAGCGCACGGTGCCGGTCGCGAAGAAGCCGTGGGTCGCGAGGTGCACGATCCGTCGCCCCGGGAGCTCGTCCCTCAGGCGCCGCTCCGTCGCCTCGGCGCCGCCCCCCCGGGGCACCCCCCCGGGCGAGCGGCCGCGGCGGCCCGCCGCCTCGGCGGCCTCCTCCGCGGTGTTGGCCAGGAACCCGAAGTCGCCCAGCTGGCCTCGAGGAGCGCTCCGGCTGCCGACCACCTCGGGCGTCCCGTCGGCGCCGGCGCCGGACGGCTCGTAGACGACCCCGCCGACCACGAGCGCGCCCCCGTTACGCCGGCCCCGGGCGCGCTTGCGCAGCAGAAAGGCGCCGGCGCCCAGGTAGCCCCAAGTGTACCCCAACCCCAGGTAGCCACCCACCGTC
>CAYQEG010000019.1:0-32618 GCA_964416435.1 uncultured Rickettsiales bacterium | reverse complement strand
GGGGGCCCCGGGGGGGGGCGGGGGGGGCTGGGCGCTTAGAGTCCCCGGCGGCCCCCGCGGGGGCCCGGGGGCGGGGGGCCGGGGGGGCGCTTGCGCAGCAGATCGGCGCCGGAGCCCAGGTAGCCGAAGGTGTACCGCTCCACGAGGTAGCCACCCTCGGTCGTCTTGAGCGCCCCCAGGGGCAGGCTGCTCAGCGCCCCGTCGGGGACCACGCGGACGGTGGTGCGGCCGCCCAGGGTCGCCTCGATGGGGTCCCAGGCGGCCTCCCGGATCGCCGCCGACCGACCGTCCAGGGCGTTGCCGGAGGTGGCGCCGGGCACCCGCCGCCGCCAACGCGCGATGGCGGTGTCGATCGGCTCCGCCGGCCCCAGCTCGACGCGCCGGGGCGCGTCACACGCCCCCCCCAGGAGCACCAGCGCCACGTAGCTCTCGACCCGCTCCGGCTCCTTCGGCGCGTCGTGCTCGGGGGAGTGAACGGGCCGCCCCACGGGCGTGTAGCGCAGGTAGTCCACCAGCGCTTCGTCCTGCGCGAGCGAGCCGCACAGCTCGGTGGGCTCGGCGGCCTGCAGGCGCAGCTGGTCCGCGAACGCTCCGGACGCCCGGGCGAGCTCCCGCTCCAGCGCCTCCTTGCGCAGCGTGAGCTCGCGGATCCGCGTCGCCACGTCAACGTCGTCGTCCCGCTGGGCCCCGAAGACCGCGCCGGCGAGCTCCTGGCGGACGGTCGCCAGCTCCTCCATCCGCTCCGCCAGCGCCGGCTCCCGAGCGGCCAGCAGCTGCGCCCGCTGGGTCGCCAGCGAGCCCAGCACGACCCCCTTCCACGCGAGCACCACCCGGTGGGCGTCGGCGGCGTCCTCCGGTCGGTCGTACACCGACAGGTAGATGTCGACGTAGGAGCGGACGGACCGGATCAGGGCGATCCGCTCGCGCTCGCTCGTCGCGTCCATCAGCGGCAGGACGCGCCGCTGGACGAGGTCGAACACCCGCGCCATCGTGGCTCGCGCCGCGTCGTCGTCGCCGAGCAGCCGCTCGATCCGCGCGACGTCGGTGAGGGGCCAGGCGAGGTCGGGGTGGTCGGGGCCCAGGTTGCGCTCCTGGACCGGCAGCGCGGCGCGGTACATGGCGAGCGCCCCGTGCTGGTCGCCCGTCCACGAGAGCGCCTCGGCGAGCTTGAGCTGCAGCCCGGCGACCCGGGGGTGCCCGGGGCCGAACCGCCGCTGGGCCGCCGCGACCTCTTCGCGCAGCAGGTCGGCGGCCTCCTCGTCCTTGCCGGCGCTCATCAGGAGCGTCGCCAGGTTCTGCTTGCCGATCGTCGAGTTGGGGTGATCGGGGCCGAGCGTACGCTCCCAGATGTCGAGGGCGCGCTTGAGCAGCGGCCCGGCGCGGTCGGCGTCGCCCAGGCCCCAGTACAGCAGCGCCAGGTTGTTCAGCCCCGTCGCCAGGAACTCGTGATCGGGGGGCAGGCCGGCCTCGTACAGCGCGACCGCCCGCTCCAGCAGGGGGCGCGCCCCCTCCAGGTCGCCGAGCTGGTGCTGCAGCCCGGCCAGGTTGGTCAGCGACGTGCCGACCCACGGGTGGTCCTCGCCGTAGGCCGCCTCGTAGATGGCGAGGGCCTGCTCGTACCCCAGCCGGGCAGCGGCGTAGTCGCCCATGTCCCGGAGCAGGTTGGACTCGTTGACCAGCCACGCGGCGTAGTCCGGGTGCTGGTCCCCAAGGCGGGCCCGGCACAGGGCGACCGCCTCGGCCGCGAGCGGCGCCGCGGCCGCGAACTCCCCCCGCTCCCGGTGCAGCTCGGCGAGCTTGCCGACCGACGACGCCAGCTCCAGGGAGCCCGGCCGATGCGTCCGCCCCAGCTCGACCGCCCGGCTCAGGCTCTCGTAGGCCTGCCAGTACCGACCTCGCTTCTGCTCGACGACCCCGAACCACTCCAAGGCCATCTGCGTCATGTTGGAGGTGGGGCCGTACAGCCGCTCGTAGTCGGTGACCAGCCGCTCGTGCAGCGCCGCCCCGCGCCGCAGGTCGCCCTGCCGGACGTAGGCGTCGGCCAGGTAGTAGCGGTAGGTCGCCGCCTGCTCGCTGTCCTCCCCCTGGGTGCGCTCGGTGATCTCCAACGCCCGACCCAGCCGCTCGACGCCGTCGCGGAAGTGGCTCTGCTCGACGGCGGCGCGACCGAGGTTGCCCCACGTCACCGCGCGGCTCGGGTCGTCCGGGTCCAGGAGCGCGTCGAAGTGCTCGACCGCGAGCAGCCACAGCTCCTCCGCCTCGGGATAGCGGGCCAGGCCGAAGAAGGCGGCGGCGGTGTAGTTCAAGCAGACGACCGCCGGCCAGCCCTCCATCGGCGCCCCGTCGGGATCGGCGATCCAGGCGAGGCAGGCGACGGTGTCGGCGGCGACGTCCTCGGACACCTGGCCGAGCCCTCCAGCCAGCATCGAGACGTGCTCGTCGGAGAGCCCGAGCTCCGCCTGGAGCCCACCAGGATCGGCCGACTGCGCCGCTGTCGAGGCGAGCACCGCCGCGATCCCGATCGCTCTGGCAAGATGGCGCGCCTTGAGCGATCTCCCCCCCTCTTCGACCCCCTCGATCCTCGGCCGCGTAGCGGCCACGTGGGGCGTTCTCGGGGTGTTCTGGATCGTCGGTCGGGCGATCTGGCGGGTCGGCGAGGTCGCGGTGGAGTCGTTCGACATGCCTTGGACGGCGGCGCACTGGATCTTCGCGGCGGTCTGGGTCGTGTTCATGGGCTACAGCGAAGGCTACCGCGGCTTCCAGCAGCGGTTCGCCCCCCGGGTGGTCGTCCGGGCGATGGCCCTCGCGCGGAAACCGACCCTGATCCGGGGGCTTCTCGCCCCGCTGTTCTGCATCGGGTTCTTCGGCGCGCGTCGGCGCCGGGTGATCACCGCGTGGGTGATCACCGCGCTGATCGTGGTGATCGTGCTCGGGGTGAAGCAGGCGCCGCAGCCGTGGCGGGGGATCGTCGACCTGGGCGTCGTGATCGGGCTCGGCTGGGGGCTGACCGCCGTGGGCGTGTTCGCCATCCGCGCCCTCGCCGGGTCGCCACCCGACGTCTCTCCCGAGCTGCCCGAGGCCGAGGCCGCGGCCTACGGGGCGGTCGTGGGGGCCGCCGCGTCGAGCAACTGAAGCAGCCGAGAGGCGATCCCGGCGATCTCGGGATCGGAGCCGGCCCTCGACCGCAGCCGCTCCCGGTAGGCCGCCGCGTCGGGGTGGATGTGCACGAACTCCCACTGGAGCCGCCACAGCTGCTCGTCCCGGGGGGCTCGCGACAGCGTCCAGAGCAGGCGATCGCCGCCATCGTCGGGTCGACCGCTCTCCATCAGGCAGACCGCCTGGAGCATGCCGCTGCGAGGCCCCGGGCCGAACCGCTCGTCCTTGTACGCGAGCACCTCCAGCGCGTCGGCCGGCCGATCCGCCTCCCGCAGCGCGGTCGCTCGGGCCATCGACGCTTCGAGCCAGCCGGGGCTGCGCTCGTAGCAGAGGCTGGTCAGCTCCAGCTGCTCGGCGGGGTCCGGCTGCCCGCCGTCCGCCCGAGCCGCGTCGGCCCGGGCATGGGCCAGCCAGCAATGATGGATCCCGACGTCGGGGGCGTTGCGGATGCCGGACAGGGCGAGCTGCTCGGGCGTCGACCAGTCGTTCAACCCGCGACGGAACTGGGCCTGCCCGACCCCGACCGCGACCACCGCCGCGGCCACCACGATCCGTCGCCCGGCGGGTCGGGTCCACGCCGCCCGCCCGACCTGGGCGACGGCGATCGCCCCGAAGGCCCACGCCGGGTAGAGGTACCGACCGAACCCGCCCCAGCCCTCGACGGTCGCGACCAGCGCCACCGGGGCGAGGGTCGCGACGTGCAGCGCGACGAAGAGCGGGAGCAGCGGCGCCCGACCGCGCACCCGCCACGCCGCGACGCCCACGCCGACCACGACCCCCGCGGCGACGGCGACGACCGCCCACGACGTGCCGACGTACTCCGACTGCAGGTGGCGCACCCCCGTCGGCCCCATGCGCACGAGCGCGAAGAGTCCGTCGGCGGCCACGAGCGGCCCGCGATGCAGCACGTCCAGCCAGGCGGTGCCCCCGTCACCGGCGTCCATGCCGCCCAGGGCCCGGCCCCTCAGCACCAGGTAGACCGCGGCGGCGAGGCCGGCGGGGGCCAGCCGGGTGGCGGACAGCCCGCGGCCCCGGACCAGCCAGAGCGCGAGGAACGGCGCTGCCACCAGGGGCGTCTCCTTGAACAGCATCGACAGAAAGAAGAGGGCCGCAGCGGCGACGGCGCGCCCCCAGCCGACGCCCGAACGCTCGGCCCCCGGGTCGAGCAGGAGCACCGAGCCGAGCAGGGCGGCGACGGCCAGCGGTTCGCTCACGGCCGAGCAGAAGAGGTACGCCCCCCCGGTGGCGGGGTGCAGCGCGAAGAGCAGCGCCGCGACCTCGGGCCACCACGACTCGCGGTCGCCCAACCAGACCCGCGCGAGGGCCCACACCCCCAACGTCGCAAGCAGGTGTGCGAGGAGCAGGACGAGGTGGAACGCCCCCGACGCGGCGCCTCCGGCCGCCCCCCAGGTGGCGGCGAGGGTCGCGCTGAAGGCGGGTCGATAGATGTCGACCGCCTCCGAGTTGACCCCTCCTTTGCCGATGCCCTCGCGCACGTTGGTGCCCAGGAAGCTGCCGACGTCGAAGGAGCGGATCCCCTCGGACTGCACGATCTGGTCGATGTCGTCCCAGACGAACTCCGCCTGGAGCGACGGGGAGAGCGCCGCGAGCACGAGCACGCTCAGCAGCGCGACGCGGGCGACCGGGGGGAGGCGCTGCACGGCCGAATCATACGGGCCGGGCCGGTATGCTGCGCGCCGCCGATGACGGTCGTCCTGCCTCCCATCGCCCGCTACGTCGTGAGCCCGGACGATCCCGCCTGGCGGATCGACCGGATGGCGTCCGAGCGGCTGGGGCTCGCGTCGCGGACCCGGGCCCGAAAGCTGGTCAAGGCGGGCCACATCCTGCTCAACGGCGCGACCGTCGAGAGCAGCCGGTTCGTGCACCCCGGTGACGCGATCGACCTGCTCGCCCCGCCCGAGCCGCCGCCGGTCTTCGAGCGGGAGCTGACGGTCGTCTACGCGGACGAGCACCTCGCGGCGATCGACAAGCCGGCGGGGCTGGTCGTCAGCGGCAACCGCCACCGAACCGTCGAGCACGCGTTGCTGTTCAACCTGCCCGTCTCAGACGCGCCGGACGCCCTCCCCTACCCCCGCCCCGTGCATCGCCTCGACGCTCGCACGCAGGGGCTGCTCCTCGTCGGCCGCTCGGCCTCGGGCCAGGTGGGGCTCGGGAGAGCGTTCGAGGAGCGGCGAGTGCACAAGCGCTACCGCGCGGTCGTGGCGGGACGACTGGAGGGGGACGGCGAGGTCACCGAGGACGTCGACGGCAGGATCGCGAGCTCCCGGTGGAGCGCCGTGCAGCACACGCGCAGCCTGCACGTCGACTGGGTGACCACAGTGGACGTCTGGCCCCGCAGCGGCCGCAAGCACCAGGTGCGGGCCCACATGGCGAGCCTCGGGCACGCGATCCTCGGCGACGGCCGCTACCCGACCGGCACGGTGCTGCGAGGCCAGGGGCTCTTCCTGTGCGCCGCCGAGCTGAAGCTGGAGCACCCGATCACCGGGGCGCCGCTGCACCTGCGGGTGGCCGAGCCGGCCAAGTTCGACGCCTACCGCCGGCGTGAGGCGAGGCGCTGGTCGCGGGTGCACGAGCAACCGGACGACACGACCCCACGGTCCGCCCCCTGAACCCCGGAGTCCCCCCAATGGCCCGCGCCCCTGTCGCCGCTACGTTCACCCTCGACCAGGCCCGGTCCGCCTGGGCCCACGGCCTCGGCCTGCACGGACAGGGGGAAGACCCCGTGGCTGCCGCCGGCGCATGCGGGTGGGCTCGGAGCCTGGGCGGCGCCGCCGCCTACCTGACGCTCAAGGCGCGCGCGGGGCAGGTGCGAGCGTCCTCGATCTCGGACGCCGTGAGCAGCCGACGCGTGCGCCTCACGCCGGCGGCCCGGGGCTGCATCTACCTCGCTCCGGCGGACGAGGCGGCGCTCGCGCTCCAGTTCGCGGCGGACCTCGCGGCGAAGCGGACCCAGCGGGAGCGGGACAAGGCGGGCATCGAGCCGGGGGAGTTGGCGGCGCTGGCCGAGGCGGTGGCGGAGACGCTGACCGCGTCCGGACCGTTGACCACCGCGGGGCTGCGCAAGGCGCTCCCGGACGACGCGGTCCGCAGCCTGGGGGCGCGGGGCAAGACGGTCGGCATCTCGTCCACCCTCCCGCCCGCGCTCCGGGACCTCGAGACCGCGGGCCGGATCGGGCGCACCACCGAGGGCGGGCGACTCGACACCGAGCGCTACCTGTGGCTGGTCACCCCCGAGCCGGCGCCCGCGCTGCCGGGCGATCCGGCGGCGCGGCTCACGGCGGTCGTCGAGCTCGTGGTGCGCCGCGGCGGCCCGATCTCCGTCGGCGAGTTGGCCGCCTTCACGGGGGCCGGCAAGCGCGCGATCCAGGCATCGCTGGCGGCGCTCCCGGTGGAGCGGGTGGCCGTGGACGGGCACGCCGACGAGGCGTTCGTCCAGGCCGACCGGCTGGAGCCGCTGTTGGCCCTCGAGCCCTCGACCGACCTCTCGTTCCTCGCCTTCGAAGACGCCTTCGTCGTCTGGCACGGCGGCCCCGGCGCGGTGACCTCGGCTCGGTTCCACGACGTCGTCGTCCGACCCTGGAGCCGGGGCAAGCCCGGGCTCCTGGGCGCCAGCAAGCACCTCGCCAACCGGGCGATCGTGCGCGGGTCCGAGGTGGTGGGGTTCTGGGAGTACGACCAGGCCCGGCAGGCCGTCGTCTGGGCCAGCCTGGCGGCGCCGTCAGCGTCGGAGCGGGCCCGGATCGACGAGCAGGGCGCGGAGCTCGCGGCCTGGATTCACGAAGGGGTCGGTCACGCCCGCACCTTCAGCCTGGACACGGACGAGGCGGTGCAGCGACGGGCCGACGCGATCCGCACGCAGGGCATCGCGGGCGTCGCCGTCGGCTGATCTACCAGGGCAGGACGTCCCCCTGGGCGTGCCAGAAGGTCCCCGACGAGTCGGGGCCGAGGTCCTCGATCCGCGCCAGCAGCCCGGCGGCCGCCTCCGGCGCGTCGACCAGCCCGTTGCCCCCGGTCATCTCGGTGCGCACGAAGCCGGGGTGGAGGATCGCGACGGAGACGCCCCGCGCCGCGAGATCGCGAGCGAGCGAGACGCCCGCGGCGTTGACCGCCGCCTTGGACATCCGGTACCCGTAGCGGCCACCGGAGGTGTTGTCGCCGATCGATCCCATCCGGCTGGTGACGATCGCGACCTTGCTCCCCGGGCGCAGGTTCGGGAGCAGCGCGGACGTCACCCGGAGCGGGCCCAGCGAGTTGACCTCGAACTGGCGACGCATGCTCTGCCAGTCCAGGCGATCGAGCGTCTCCCGCCGGAGGATCCCGGCGTTGTTGATCACCAGGTCGATCGGCCGATCGCCGGCCAGGCCGCGGAGCCGCTCGACCACGCCGTCGTCCCCGACGTCCACGGCGTCCCAGACCTCCGACGCGACGGCCTGCAGGCCATCACTCGCGGCGCGGCAGGCGCCGACGACGGTCCAGCCCGCCGCGCTGAGCTGGCGGCAGAGCTCCAGCCCGATTCCACGATTCGCTCCGGTCACGATGGCGGTCGACATGGTGCGCAGGATAGCGGCTGGGCAGACCGCTATGCTCGCCCCCGACCGGGGGTCTCCATGCACGAAGCGCTCTACTACGCCGTCGTCACTCGCCTGTTGGAGGACGCCGGAGTCTCGTCCTCCGCCGCGGACCTCGTGGAGGCGGCGTGCCGGGGCGACGGCGCGCTGAACAGCGCCCTCGCACAACTCGGCGCGACCGGGACCGAGCGGGCCGCCCCCACCGAGCCGCCGCCCGTCGAGCGGGCGCCGGCAGCCCACCTCGCGAGCGTCGAGGTCGCCGGGTTCCGCGGCATCGGGCCGTCCTCCCGGGTCGACCTGAACCCGGGCCCCGGCCTGACGGTGGTGCTGGGCCGCAACGGCAGCGGCAAGTCGAGCTTCGCCGAGGGGCTGGAGGTGCTGCTCACGGAGACGTCCCGCCGGTGGGTGGGGCGACCGCTCGTCTGGAAGGAGGGCTGGCGGTGCCTGCACAGCTCGGGGAAGACGCGCGTGAGCGCGCGCTTCTGCGTCGAGGGCCGACCGTCACCGATGGAGGCGACCCGGACCTGGGGCGCTGACGACCCGCTGGAGGCGGGCCGACTGAAGACGACCGGCGACGCGAGCCTCGCCGACCTCGGCTGGACCCGGGCGCTGTCGACGTATCGGCCGTTCCTGTCGAGCCGGGACCTCGCCGCCGCGTTGGAGAAGGGCACAAGCAAGCTGTACGACGAGATGAAGTCGATCCTCGGCCTCTCGGACGTCACGGACTCGATCGCCCGCCTGTCCGACCGACGCAAGGCGCTGGATCGAGCTCGCAAGGAGAGCAAGGCGGCGGTGCCCGCCCTGCTCGGCCGGCTCGATCTCGAGGACCCCCGCGCCCTGTCGTGCAAGGAGGCGCTGAGCGGCCGGAAGCTGGACCTCGACGCGGTCGAGGAGGCGGTGGTCGGGGGCGGCGCGGCGGATCCCGACCGGGGGCCCCTCGACCGGCTCCGGACCCTCGCCAACCTCCCCGCGTGGAACCTGGACGAGGTGGCCGCGACGGCCCAGCGGCTGCGGACCGCCGCCGCCCGCGGCGCGAGGGTGGCCGGCACCCAGGCCGCCCAGGCGGCCCGGCTGGCGGACCTGCTGGAGGCGGCGATCGAGGTGCAGGCCGAGCAGGACGAAGAGGCCTGTCCGGTCTGTCGGCAGGACCTGCCCCCGGGCTGGCAGGAGCGGGCGAGCCAGGAGATCGAGCGCTCGCGAACCGCCGCGACGGCGGCGAAGGAAGCCGCCGCCGCCCTGGCCGCCGCCCGGCGGGCCGCCACCCGGCTGCTCCGCCCTCCACCGCCGGCGCTCGCCGCAGCGGACGTGATGGGGCTGGGCACAACGACCGCTGACGCCTGGACCGCGCTGTTGGAGTCGCCCGACGACCCCGCCGCGCTCGCCGACCACCTGGAGGCCCGCGGCCTGGCGCTCGCTGAGGCGCTGGACGATCTGAGGTCCCGCGCGCGGGACAAGCTGGAGGCGCTCCAGGACCGCTGGCGACCGGTCGCCACGGCGCTCGCGGCGTGGCTGGAGGGAGCTCGCGCAGTCGAGGCGAGTGAGCCGCGTCGGAAGGCGCTGGTCGAGGCGGAGAAGTGGCTGAAGGCCGCGGAGGGAGTGCTCCGGGACGCCCGGTTCGCGCCGATCGCGCAGCAGGCCCAGACCATCTGGGCGAAGCTGCGACAGCAGTCCAGCGTCGACCTCACCGACATCCGGCTCGCCGGCACGGCGACCCGACGCAAGGTCGAGCTCGACGTCGCGATCGACGGACGGGAGGGCGTCGCGCTCGGCGTCATGTCCCAGGGCGAGCTCAACGCGCTGGCCCTGTCGCTGTTCCTGCCCCGGATGCTCCTGGACGACAGCCCGTTTCGGTTCCTGATCGTCGACGACCCGATCCAGTCGATGGATCCCGGCAAGGTGGACGGCCTCGCCGAGGTCCTCGGCGACGTCGCGAGGAGCCGCCAGGTGATCGTGTTCACCCACGACCCCCGCCTGGGGGAGGCGCTGCGTCGCCTCCGGATCGACGCGACCGTGCTGAAGGTCGCCCGGCGCGGCGAGAGCGTGGTGGAGGTCCGGCCCTGGCTGGATCCCGTGAGGCGTCACCTGTACGAGGCGAAGCAGCTCACGCGGGAGGAGGACCGGCTGGGCCCCGAGCTGACGGGGCGGGTCGTGCCCGGCCTCTGCCGGATGGCCCTGGAGGCGGCCTGCGCGGCCCGGGTCCGGCGCACCCGGCTCGCCGCCGGGGTGCCGCACGAGGAGGTGCAGCAGGCGCTGTCGGAGGCGCACAAGCTGCATGCCCTGGTGACCCTCGCGCTGTTCGACGACCCCGCCCGGCACGCCGAGACCTACGGCCGCCTGAGCAACCAGCACGGTGCCTGGGCCATCGACCTGCTCAAGGTCGTCAACGAGGGCAGCCACTTCGGCTGGAGCCGGGACCTGCCGCTGCTCGTCGATCGCACCCGCAGGCTGGCCCAGGGGCTGCTCGCGTGACCCCCGACCGCCTGTTGCAGGCCGCCCAGCGGCTGCTCGACGAGCCCGACGAGGCGACCGGGGGGCTATGGGCGCGGTCGGCGGCGCTGCTGATCCGCCAGGCCCTGGAGCGATCCATGAGCGACGTGCTCGTCGAGCGGGCGCCCGGGGCTCAGGCGGCGACGTTCACCAGCCAGCTGCTCGTGCTCCCCGAGGTGCTCGGCGACCGGATGCTGGCCCGCCGCGTCGGTTGGACCTGGGTCGCACTCAGCGACGCCTGCCACGCCGACGACATGCGCCTGCCGGCGACCGCCGAGCAGCTCAGAGGCTGGCGCGGCGTGGCCGTCGAGCTGGCGGCGCGGGTCTCCGAAGCGTAAGCGCGGACCGAGCCGGGCCGGATCTCGTCCCGGCTCGACCCCAGGATCGAGGCAGCTTCGAATCAACGGCCGGCAGTGCCCGTGATCACCTGGACAGAGACACTGCCGATTGCCAGACTCCCCGCCTCTGTCCGGCCCGTCCCGGCCGAAGGAGCCGACCTTGACTCTCTCCGAACGCCTCGTCGAATTCCGAGCGTCCAGGGCCTGGGCGCGCGCCGACCTCGCGGCCGCCCTCGGGGTGGCAGAAGCTACCATCTCGCGGTGGGAGTCCGGCAGCGTGCGCCCGTCGCCCCTGGCCGGCCGCAAGCTCGAGGACCTCGGCTTCGGTCCCCTCGCCGCCGCCGACACCAACGTCTCCACCGTTCCGCAGCTGAAGGCTCGGGCGGCGGAGGGGGTCAGCAAGGCGGACGCCGCGGCGGCGCTGCGCGAGGTCGGCGGGGTCGACTTCGACGTGGCGGGCGCCCCGATCACGATCCTCCCCCCCGCCTGGTCCCGCAACGGCCCTCCGGACCAGGCGCCGTTCCATCGCGCCCTGATCGACCGCCAGCTGGACGCCGTGCGGGACGGCCGGCTGACGCTGGAGCAGATCACGCCCCGCTTCTCGATCGCCGAGCGGGTCGGCACGACGCAGCCGGCGCAGTCGCTGCTCGAGTCGCCGAAGCCGACGTCCGTCTCGTGGAACAGCAACTACGGCTCCCACGGCTGGCACCGCTACGTCGGTCGCTTCCCGCCGCACCTCGTGCGGGCCTTGCTCAACCACTTCGGCGTCACCGCGCAGACGACCGTGCTCGACCCCTTCCTGGGGAGCGGCACCACTGCGGTGGAGTGCCGCCTGCTCGGCGTGCCGGTGGTCGGCGTCGAGGTCTGTCCCCTGTCGACGTTGATCTCGCGAACGAAGGCCCGCTACCCCACGGACTGGCGGATCGTGCAGTCGCTGGCGGACCGGTACGAGGCGTGGTTCGCGACCGCGTGGCAGGACGCGCTGGCGGATCGCGACGTCGCCCAGCTGAGCCACGACGACGTACTCGCCCTCGACGACAACCCGGTCCAACGCTTCGTCAACGTCGAGAAGTGGTTCACCGCCCGCGCGCTGCTCGGCGTATCGCTCACGGTCCGGTTCGCGCTCACGCTCACGGGGTACGAGCGGGACGCGGTGCTCTGCGCCCTGTCGGCCAGGATGCGCTCCATCGGCAACGTCGACGTCGACGTCGTACGGGCCGAGTACCGCAAGAGCCCGCGCGAGGGCGTCGACGTCGGCCGACTGGTGCGCAACCACCTGCGCAAGATGGCGAGGGGCATCCGGGCCAGCGTCGAGAGCCACGACCAGCTCGCCGGCCCGGCCGGCGGGGTGCGCATCATCGAGGGCTCCATCCTCGAGGTGGAGCTGGACGAGCAGAGCGTCGACGTCGTGGTGACGTCCCCGCCCTACGGCGTCGAGTCGCTCAGCTACCTCCGCACGCACCTGCTGTCCTACCGCTCGTTGGACGCCGAGTTGGGGCACGACCCCTACCGGGACCGCCACCTCACCATCGGCTCGGAGTACCTGGGCCAGGCCGATGCGCTGGACGACCTGCGGGTGGCGGGGCGGTCTCCCTCCTTCGTCGCGTTCTTCGACGGACCCGCGGCGTCCCCCGGCAAGAAGCACGAAGCGCGGCGCAACCTGATGCGCCAGTTCTTCGAGCAGATGCTCGAGCTGAGCGAGCGCATGGCCCGGTGGCTCAAGGACGGCGGCCGGGTGGCGTTCGTGGTCGGCAACAAGCGGCTGGGCGAGCACGTCATCCCGACCCACCGGATCATCGCCGAGATCTTCGAGTCCTGCGGACTGCGGGTGGACGAGGCGATCACCCACAAGCTCAAGAGCAACAACAGCAACTCCCAGGTGCCCTGGCAGTCCCGGATCATCCAGGAGGAGACGATCCTGATCGCCACCCGTGAGGACCGTGAGTGATGGCACGTTGGCGCGAGGGCGACGTACACATCGCCATGCGTGAGTTCTTCGACGACTGCGGCTGGCAGCTGATCGCCGGGGAGTACCCGGGCGGCTCGGATCACGAACTGTACCCGCTGTGCGTCGTCGACCGGGAGCTCGCCCGAGACGACAGCCCGGCGCCCCGCCACCACAGCCTCGGCGAGCAGATCCCGGACCTCGTCGCCGCGCGGGAGCACCACCTGGCCATCGTGGAGGCGAAGGTCGACTACTCGGCCGCGGACCGACGCAAGCTGCAGGGCATGTTGAGCGAGCGTCGAGCCGACCTGCTGCACTCGCTGGCGAAGTTCTCGGAGGATCGGGGCGTGCCCCTGCCCTGCCCTCCCGACGACTGCACGCTCCACCCGGTGCTCGCGTTCGCGGCCCCCCAGGACGGCGAGCCAGCCCCGGGGTTCACCTGGCTGTGCTTCGACCTCGACCGCGAAGAGGTCACCGTGACGGGGCCGCTCGCGCCGCTGCTGGAGCTGCCCGGTGCGTGAGCCGACGCCCGAGATGGTCGCCGCCTTCGAGTCCGGCGACTGGGAGTTCCGGGACTGCGACACCCAGGCGTGGACGCACAACGTGCACCGCTACTCCGGCAAGTTCGTGCCCCAGATCGCGCACAAGGCGATCGAGCTGACGACCGACCCGGGCGACCTGGTCTTCGACCCCTACTGCGGGAGCGGCACCACGCTGCTGGAGGCCTCTCGGACCGGTCGCCGCGCCGTCGGCTCGGACCTCAGCCCGCTCGCGGTGCTGGTCTCCCGGGTGAAGACCACCCCGGTGGCGGCCGCGGCCCTCGCCCGGATGCGGGATCAGCTGGACGCGCTGGTCGCGGCCCTGTTGGACGAAGCCCAGGGAGGGCTCTTCACGCGGCCCGTCGCCGACGACGGGGTGTTCGCCGCGGCCGATGCGGACCCGCGAGGGCGCGAGGACTGGTTCCGCAAGTGGTTCCAGCCGGCGATCCTGCGGCAGCTGCTCGTGCTGTGGCACGGCATCGATCGGGTCGAAGACCCGGCCGCCCGGGACGTCGCCCGCGTCGCCTTCTCCGACGTGCTCCGGCGGAGCAGCAACGCCCACTCGGGCTACCCCAACGTGATGTACGACAAGCGCCTGCCCGCCAAGCAGCCGCCGGCCGGGCCGTTCCGCCGGCGCCTCGCGGAGGTGACGGCCCAGGTCACCTCGTTGCAGGAGCTCGGCGACTTCGCCGACCGGGTCGACGTACAGCTCGGGAACGCCGCCGAGCCCGCCCTCGTGGACGCGGTAGCCGACGCCGTGATCACCCACCCGCCGTACATCGGCTCCATCCCCTACGCCGAGTACGGCGCGCTCTCGCTGACCTGGCTGGGGTGCGACCCCAAGGACCTGGACTCACGGCTCACGGGGGGGCGTCGGCAGCGCAAGGACGTCGTGGAGCGATTCCGAGCCGGCTACCGCGGCATGTTCGCGGGCGCGGCCCGGGTGCTGAAGCCGGGCGGCTACGTCTTCGTGCTCGTCGGGAACCCGACGGTGAAGGGCACGGTCATCGACCTGGCGGCCCTGTCCCTGGAGTACGCCGACGCGGTCGGGCTGGAGCCGGTGGCTCGGGCCGAGCGGGCGGGGATCAACCGGCGCGCCAACAAGATGGGCGCCGAGGCGCTGCTCCTGTGGCGAAAGCCGACCGCCTGATCGCTACAGGTCCCCCTGCAGCAGGAGCCCGTCGCTGAACCAGATCGCGTCGGCGGTGTGACGGTAGAGCCGGATGTCCTTCCGCCGACCCCGCTGGGCGAGGTCGTGCCACGTCTGCCGGTCGATGTGGGGGAACCGCAGGACGAGGGAGTCGGCGCGGCCGGTGCTCAGGTACAGGTAGCGGTAGAGCATCGCCATGCCCGTGTAGGGGTCCGAGCGCATCTTGCGCATGCCCACCTTGTAGACCGCGTGCGTCGCTCCCGACGGGACCGAAGTGGTGGCCACTCCGGCGGCGGCGGCCAGCTGGGCGCGGGACCAGAAGTCCAGCGAAGGCGGCGGCTCCAGGTACTGATCGGGGTTGACGATCGAGCTGTCGATGAACTCGGCGCGTTCGCTGCGCAGCCGCTCGCGCAGGTCGGAGTCGACGATCGCTTCGCTCAGCGCGTCCGGCCAGTCCTCCAGGGCGTCCAGCAGGAGCGTGACGTATTCGCGCACGTCGTCGTCGTGGCCCCGCCCGCGGAGCAGCTCGTACCGGTCGTCGACCGGCCAGTTGATGGTGGTGATCGCGGTGCCGGTGGCGTCCTCGAGGGCCTCCAGGGCGTAGAAGAGGCGCAGGTTCACGTACCGCGGCCCGGCGGTCTCGCCGCCGTGCTTCATCGCGGCGTAGGGCCCGAAGTACAGCACCGGCACCCCCTGCTCGGCCGCGGCGGCCAGGCGGGCGAACCGCTGTCCGACGTTGTGGCCGCTGGGCACCTCGACGGTCTCCTCCACCACCAGCACCGGCTCGCCGTCGGCGAGCAGGACGATGTCGGGACGGTCGTACTCGAGCACCCCGGCGACCGCCGGGAAGCGCCGCGTGGCGCCGGTGATCGGGTACTTGTCGACGTCGCGCAGGCGGGGATCCAGCCGGCGGAACCAGCGGGCCTCCTGGGGCTCGTCGTAGAGGATGGCGAGGTTCAAGGGCCGCTCCGCGTCTGCGGGTCCGCCCGTGCGCCGTGACCGCCTCTCCCGCCGGTCGCGGGAGGAGGAAGTTGGTGACCCCAAGGGGATTTGAACCCCTGTTGCCGGGATGAAAACCCGGTGTCCTGGACCAGACTAGACGATGGGGTCACGGCGGCTTGGTGAGCCGTCCGGGACTCGAACCCGGGACCAGCGGGTTAAAAGCCCGATGCTCTGCCGGCTGAGCTAACGGCCCGTCGAACCGCCGGTCTTATAAGGCCCGGATCCCGGGCCTGTCAACGGGTGGAATCGATCAACCGTCCATTGGCTCGGGGAGCAGCGCCCGCGCCGCCGCTGCCGCTGCGTCCGTGCCCCCGGCGAGCCTGCGGAGCACCGGCTCGATGAACCGGCCCTGGGCGCCGGCCGCGATCGTCGCCTCGCTCAGCGTGCCCGAGCCGAGCAGCGAACGGCGGACTGCGTCCTCGGTCTCTGGCGTGATGAGCTCCACCCGACCGACCATCGTCCGCACCAGCTGTCGCGGGGGCGGGTCGAGGGTCAGCGGCAGGATCGTGTCCGTCTCCTCGCGCGGCATCAGCCAGAAGACCCGGAGCCCGTCCTCGAACCAGTCGGTGCGCCACGTGTCGGTCATCGCGCGGGCCTCCCGCTCGTACAGGCCGTCGGCCACGAGGCGCCGCTCGAGCTCCTCCACCACCCCGTCGACCGTACCCGTGAGGGATGGACGGGTGACGATCACGCCGTCTTCGCCGACCGTGACGGAGGTGAACCCGACGCGCCCGCCGCGGGACTCGAACACGATCGCCTCGCTGGAAGCGCCATTCGGGGCAGCCATGTGGATCGCGTCTCCCTCGATCCGGGCCGCGACCGACAGGTCGAAGTCGCCCACTCCTCGGTAGAAGAGGAAACGCTCGTACTCGAAGCCCTCGGCGTCGCCGAGGCGGAGCGCGTTGGCGTCCACGTTCCGAGCCGGGTAGTAGTGGCTGTCGCTGCCGTCCTGGGGCAGATCCGGCGACTCGGTCGGCGCGAGCACGCGGAGTTGGCCCCAGTCGATCCCGCCGTCGTCGACCGCTCGGGCGTGGGGGTACCACTCGGTCACCTGGCCCGATGCGAAGCCGACCCGCGCGGAGACGACCTGCTCGAAGTCCGAGTAGAAGTAGAGCACCGGAGTCTCCATCCTCACGGTGCCGACCCGCCCGCTCTTGTCCAGCGCTCGCTCTCCGAGCGCCCGGATGCCCGGCTGGCTCACGTCGTAGACGAACTCGGGCAGATCGGTCGCAGCCTCCAGCGGCCGCCACCCGATCGCCGCGCCGTCCACCCCGGCCACGGCCGTGAAGGTGCCCCATTCGTGCACTACGTAGCCGGCGCAGCGAGCGCCGCCGGCCAACAGGTTGCCCGGCAGGGTCATGAGCGCCAGGCACACCACCATCCATGAGAGTCGTCTCATCTCTCTCTCCAATCGGGCGCGTGAGTTGTGTGAGTCCGCGTGAGTACCGATGTTTTCAGATCAACACCAGGTCACCACCAGCCCTGCCCCAGGTCGAGGAGCAGCAAGTCGAGAGCATCGGGATCGAGCTGGAGCACCGGTTCTCTCAGTGAGTCCAGGTACTCCAGCGGGGCCAACTCGTGAATCCGCTCGAAGACCCGCTCCCGCTGGCCCGCCTCGACGAGCACGAGGACGTGCCAGAGCGAGAGCGTGTCCCTGGGGCGGGCGGACGCCAGGACCGCCGTGAGCACGTCGGACGGATCACGGCCGGCGCACGACGACGGCACCTCCATGCAGTTCAGCTCGCTCCGCAGCGCCGGCGGTGCGTCGGTGAACACCGGGATGCCCGGTCCGCCCTCCTTGTGCATCGCCGCCTCCGCGCCGTGAGGAACGAACGCGACGCGGTCCGGCAGCTCCAGCGAGACCCACCCGGACGTCACCTGGAGCCTCCCGTCCCCGTCGCCGGCGACCGCGAGCGTGTACTCGCAGCCGAGGTCCACGGCGGTCGCGGCGGGGGTCTCGACCACCAGGAGGCGGGGCGGCGCGACCACGCGAGCGTGGACCTCCCCACGCGCCAGCTCGAGGCGATGCTCATCCGGGCCGCTCGCCTTGAGGCGTAGGCGTGAGTTGGGAGAGACATCCATGGTGCCGATGTCGGCCACCTGCACCCGCGCCCGGGTCCCCCCGTCGGTCTCCAGCCAGTCGCCCACGGCCAGGTCGCCCTCGGCTTCACCGGTCTCGCTCACGGTCGAGATCGCCCAGGTCGGCGTCGCATCCTGCGGTTCCGGCTCGGGCGTGATCGTGACCGTGAGCCAGAGCACGAGCACCGCCGCGGCCGCGATGAGCGCCGCGAGGGCCGGCGAGGCCCCCGGTCTCTGCTGCGCCGGCAGCGCGGGCAGGTCGCCTGGCGTCCACGCCTGGTCCTTCAGCTGCTCGTGGAGGGCGTCGGCCCAAGGGTCGTGATCGTGTTCGTTCATCGCTCGATCCCCAGCTCCGCGCGGAGCTTGCTCATCCCCCGGTGCAGGTTGACCCTCACGGAGGCCGACGAGCGACCCAGCCGGGCCGCGATCTCGCGGGGGGTCATGCCTTCGACGAGCCGCATCATCAGCGTCTCGGCATAGGCCGGCGGCAGCCGCCGGATCGCGGCGAGCGCCTGGGCCGCCTCGGCCGTGGGGGCGTCGACCACCGCGAGGTCGTCGGGCAGCGGCGCGGATGGGCGCCGGGCGCGGTGGTGTTGCGCCACGCGGTTCCGGGCGATCCGCGCCACCCAGGCGCCGAACGCAGCGGGGCGTCGAAGGGACGGCAGCCGCTGCCAGGCGGTCATGAAGACGTCCTGGACGAGATCGTCCGCGTCGCTCCGAGAGACCCGGGCGAGCACGATCGCGTGCACCGTCGGCCCGAACAGGCGGTGCAGCTCACCAAACGCGACCTCGTCGCCGTCCCGCGCGAGGCGCACCAGCAGCCCGGTCTGCAGTTCAGCCGCCATCTCGGCTCCGCCGATCTCGATCGCCACGCTCGTCACGCCGTACGCACCGTCCTGACAGGACAGATGCGGCGGAGCTCGGTTTCGTTATCCGACTTCGTCGCGCGAGATCATCACGCGGCCGACGAGATCACTGTTCCGCCCAGGTCGTGTGACCACGGACCCGACAGGCCCGCGGTCCGACGTCAAGGAGCGAGGAGCGGAGCATGTCGAGTCCATGTGACCGACGAGCGACGCTGAGATCGGGCCGCGGGACGGAGGAGGCGTGGTCAGAGAGCCTGGGCGGCACAGTCAGTGCAGCACTTCGTGCTTCGGCTCGGCGTAGACGCGCTTCCCGGGGGCCGGGTCCTTGCGCTCGATGGTCTGCGCCCGCCCCGGGCCGACGCTCACCAGCGACACCGGCACCCCGGCCAACTGCTCGACGCGGTTGACGTAGGCCCGCGCCTCGACCGGCAGATCGAGCCAGGTGCGTGCCCCGGTGATGTCGCCGGACCAGCCGGGCAGCGACTCGAAGACCGGGTCGACCCGCTCCAGCGCGCCCCGAGCCGCGGGCACCGTGTCCAGGATCTGGTCGCCCAGCCGGTAGCCGGTGCAGACCTTGACGGACTGCAGGCCGGACAGGACGTCCATCTTCGTCAGCGCGATCGACGTGAGCCCGTTGACGCGCACCGCGTGCCGCAGCACCACGATGTCCAGCCAGCCGCAGCGACGGGGCCGACCGGTGGTGGCGCCGAACTCCCCGCCCGACTTGCGCAGCTGCTCCCCCTCCTCGCCGAACAGCTCGGTCGGGAACGGCCCCTCGCCCACGCGCGTGGTGTAGGCCTTGCTGATACCCAGCACCGCGTCGATCATCGTCGGGCCGATGCCCGCGCCGGTGCAGGCGCCGCCGGCCACCGCGTTGCTCGAGGTGACGAACGGGTAGGTGCCGTGGTCCACGTCCAGCAGCGTGCCCTGTGCCCCTTCGAAGAGGATGCGGGCCCGTCGGGCGGACGCTTCGTGGAGGAGCTGGGCGGTGTCGGTGACGTACGGGGCGAGCCGCTCCCGGCACCGGCCGTACTCCGCCAGCACCTCCTTGACCTTCAACTGCTCGCCGCCCAGGGCCTTGATCGCGGCGTTGGCGCCGACCAGCTCCTTGCGCACCAGCGCCTCGAAGGTGGGCTCGTCCACCAGGTCCGCCATTCGGATCGCGGTGCGGCGCACCTTGCTCTCGTAGGTGGGACCGATGCCCCGTCGGGTCGTGCCGATGCCGCCGCCGGCGTCCTCCCGCAGCCCGTCCAGCGCCTTGTGCCACGGCATGATCACGTTGGCGCGGTCGCTGATCCGCAGCTGCGTCGGGTCCTGGAGGAAGCCGCGCTCCTGCAGCCCTTCGATCTCGCCGAGCAGCACCGCGGGATCGACGACGACGCCGTTGCCGATGACGCAGGTCTTGCCCTCGTGGAGCACGCCGGACGGGATCAGGTGCAGCACGGTCTTGACGCCGTGCACGACCAGGGTGTGCCCCGCGTTGTTGCCACCCTGGTACCGGACGACCATGTCGGCCCGCTGCGTGAGCGCGTCGACCAGCTTGCCCTTGCCCTCGTCGCCCCATTGGGCGCCGACCACCACGATGTTCGCCATCTAAGACTCCTGAGGAGCGACCGCCGGGCGGGCCGCCAGCGCCTCGGGGTTCACCACCCCGTGGACGTCCTTGCCTTCGAAGTAGTCCCGGACCGACTCGGCCAGGTTCACCGCGACCTTGATCTGAGCCTCGAACGTGGACGCCACGAGGTGCGGCGTCACGATCACCTGGGGCAGCTCGAGCAGCGGGTTGCCCCACGGTGGCTCGCTGTCGAACACGTCGACCGCAGCCCCCGCGACACGGCCGGTGCGCACCGCCCGGACCAACGCGTCCTCGTTGACGATGCCGCCCCGCACGGTGCTGATGATGCGCACCCCGTCCTTCATCCGCTCGAAAGCGGCCTCGCCGAACAGCCCGCGGGTCACCTTCGTGGCCGACACGTGCACGGTGATGAAGTCCGAGCCGGTGAGCAGCTCGTCCCACGAGCAGGAGAACGCGCCGTAGGACTCGATCATGCCCGTCGGCTTGCCCGGGTCGTGCACCTGGACCACCAGCCCGAGGGCGACCGCGCGCTTGACGACCTCACGGCCGACGTTGCCCATGCCGACGACGCCCAGGGTCTTGCCGGTGAGCTCCACCCCGCGGTAGCGGCGCTTGTCCCACCGCTCGAGGCGCATCGACGCGTCCGCGCGCGGGATGTGCCGGGCGAGGCAGAAGAGCAGCCCCATCGTGAACTCCGCGGCGGTCACCGCGTTGCCCTCCGGGGTCTGGATCACGGTGACGCCCCGCCGGGTCGCCTCCGCCACGTCGATCCGATCGAGGCCGAAGCCGGCCCGGCCCACGAGCTTGAGCCGGTCGGACCCGCGCAGCACGTCGGCGGAGACCTGAGATCGGGACCGTACGAGGATGGCGTCCACGTCCTGCACGAGCGCCGCCAGCTTGTCCGGCGTGATGCTCGGGCGCGCGAGGACCTCGTAGCCGTGCTCGCGCAGAACGCCCAGCCCCACGCTCGAGATGTCGTCGCAAGCCAGTACGCGGATCGTCACAGCAGGCGCGGTCTAGCAGGCCGACGCCCCCCGCGCCAGCCGGGCGTTCAGACCCCCGGCAAAGGCCCTAGAGCACCAATCACAGAGTCGCTCGGTCGCTCCGTGGACGGATCCACCCGATCTCTGCGTCACTCCTCGTTGCG
Organism: uncultured Rickettsiales bacterium; assembly: GCA_964416435.1. Taxonomy (GTDB): domain Bacteria; phylum Myxococcota_A; class UBA796; order UBA9615; family UBA9615; genus CAYQEG01. The sequence goes on along the minus strand of CAYQEG010000019.1, from coordinate 11,744 downwards.
CATCTCGATGCGCGGCCTCGTCGTTCCTTGACCTCGCGCGCCTCCGCCTCACGCGGCTCGGTCGGACTACATGATCGGTGCTCTAGCGGCGTCGCCGAATCGCGAGCGGGAGCAGCAGCAGCAGCCCCACCAGCCAGGTCGAGCCGGCGCGCTCGGAGACCGTGGAGCAGTCGCAGCCGCCGACCGACTGGGTGCCCGAGCTGGTGTTGTCGTCCGGCTCCTCCGGCTCGTAGATCTCGAGCAGGAACGGCGACGCCCAGTCGCTGGCGACCCCCGACTCGTCCAGCGCCCGCGCCGACCAGAAGTAGCCGCCGACCTCCAGGGCGGTCTCGAACCGGTGGGAGCTGAAGCCTTCGGCGCCCTCGGGGCCCTCCCCCTCGAGCAGCCCCTCGACCGAGTGCACGACGTCGGTCAACTCGATGTCGCGCGCGACCACGAGGTCGTACGAGACCTCCTCCCCTTCCTGGTCGATGACGGTGCCGATCACGAAGACCGGCGACGCCTCGACGAGGGAGGCGTCGAACGCCGGCCGGATCAGCTCGGGGATGTCCGGGGCGGCGTTGTCGGCCGACACGTAGAAGCTGATCACGTCCCAGGCGGTGCCGATGCCCGCCGCGTCGACGGCGCGCACCCGAGCCCAGGTGATCTCGTCCTCGGGCAGCTCGATGTCGTCCGCCTCCAGGTCCCAGGTCACCTCGCCGGTCAGCGTCTCCTCGATGTCCGCCCCCAACAGGTCGGAGCTGTCGAACGTGTCGACCCGGTCGATCTCGAAGCGGTACAGCAGCGGCAACCCCTCGGGGTCCGTGCCCTCGGTCGCCACCAGCGGCGGAGACGCCACCTCGACGAAGTCGTCGTCGAGCGGAGAGACGAAGACCACGCCGTCGGGCGCCCCGTCCTCGGTCGAGTAGAAGAAGGTCGCGACGTCCGACGGTCCGTCGGTGTTGTCGTGGTCGTCGATCGCCTCGATCGTCCAGCCGTAGGCCGTGTCCTCGTCCAGCGCGACGTCGATCTCCCAGGTGCCGTTGCCGATGGGCTGGGGCAGGTCACACTCCGAGCTCAGCTCGGTCGTCCCGTCCGCCGCCAGGAGCACGACGCAGTAGGTGACGTCACCGCCCTCCGGGTCGTCCGTGGGCACCCACTCCAGGAACGGATCGGCGTCCGCCACCGTCTCGCCGTCCACCGGGTAGAAGGGCGTCGGCACGGGGGGCGCCTCTTCCACCACGTTGACGAAGAACGACTCGATCGCCGAGCCCGGCCCGTCGGTCCACGGGTCCGCGGCCCGCGCCTGCCACCAGTACATCGTGTTCTCGGCCAACGGCACGTCGACCTCCCAGGAGGTCTCCCCCGACGCGTCCTCGTTGACCCCGACATGCTCGGTGACGAGCACCGTGAGGCCGGCGTCCTCGTACACGGCGTAGCTGTAGGTCAGGGGCTCGCCCTGGGGGTCCGTCGCGTTGCCGACGACCAGCGTCGGCGTATCGGTCGTCACGTCGACGCCGCCGATGGGCTCGATCAGCGTGGGGGGCGTCGGGCCGTCGAAGCTGTTGGGGTCGGTGTCGCCCTCGAACTCGGTGAGGTTGTCCAGCCCGTCGCCGTCGGGATCGTCCAACGCGTCGCTGGGATCCGTCGGGTCGAGCCCGTTCTCGAGCTCCCAGGAGTCGGCCATGTCGTCGCCGTCGGCGTCGCCGAAGACCACCTCGATGGAGATCACCTCGTCGTCGGTGCCGCCGTCCCCGTCGTCCACCGTCAGCGTGAACGTGAACGTGTTGCCGTAGTCGCCGGCGCCCGGCGTCCAGGTGATCTCCCCGGTGCCGGGATCGACCGCCAGGGCCGCCGGCGCCGTCGCGTCGACGGTGAACAGCAGGGTGTCGTCCCCCGGCTCGTCGACGACCGGGTCGTAGCTGTACTCGACCCCCTCGACGGCCGACGTCGGGGCGGTCGACGTGATCTCCGGGGCGACGTTGGCGACGTCCACGGTCAAGGTGTCGGAGACGCTGCCGCCGTCGCCGTCATCCACCGTCAGCGTCACCGTGTAGAGCCCCTCGTCGCCGAACGCGTGGGTCGGTCCGGTGAGGTCGACGGCCGAGTCCGACGTCGTGTCGCCCCAGTCCCACGTGTACGTCAACGGGTCGCTGCTCCCCGGGTCGGTGGCGGACGCGTTGAACGTCAGCACGTCCCCCTCGTCCGCGGTCGACGGGCCGCCGAACGTGTCGATGGAGGGCGCCCCGTTGCACGGGCTGTACGACGTCGAGCCGGTGACCGTGCCGCCGTCGCCGTCGTCCAGCGTCACCTCGGCGAGGAACGTCCCGTCGTCGGGGAAGGTGACGTCGATGGTCGCGTTCGTGCCGGTCGCCACGACGCCGAGGACCGGGTGGGTCACCGACCAGGCGTAGGAGAACGGCTGGTCCGCGGCGACGTCGAGCGCCGACACGCTGAACGTGCCGGTCTCGCCTTCGCAGATCCCCGTGGGGGTCGGCATGCCGGTGATCACCGGGGCGACGTTGTCGATGTCGGTCGTGTTGCTGATCGTCGCCGACGCGCCGTCGTCGTCCGTCGCGGTCAACTCGACCGTGTAGGTGTCGTCGTCGGGGAACACCACCCCCGGCGCGGAGCCGCTGGCGGACGTCACGAAGGCGCCGCTGCTGTCGAAGAACTCCCAGCCGTAGGTCAGCCCGTCGCCGCCCGGATCGGACGCGGAGCCCGAGAAGTTGATGACCGTGCCCTCGTCGCCGGAGCCGAGGAGGAGGAACTGTGGCGTGGGGGCCACGTTCTGCACGTTGACCGTCGCGGTCGCGGTGTCCGTGTCGCCGTCGTCGTCGGTCACTTCGAGGCCGACGGTCACGCTCAGGGGGCCGTCCAGGGCGGCGGCCGAGAACACGGGGGTCGCTCCGGTGGCGTCGTCGTAGGCGCCGTCGCCGTCGAAGTCCCAGTCCCACGAGACGATGCTGCCGTCGGTGTCGCTGGAGCCGTTGCCGTCCAGCGTGACCGTGGAGCCCTCGTCGACGATGTACGTGCTGCCGGCGTCGGCGGACGGCGGCACGTTGACCACCGACGGGGAGGTGACGATGTTGCGCGCGCCCCACCAGAAGTTGCTCGCGTCCCCCGCGCCGAGCTTGCCGGTGGTCACGGTGATCTCGGTGTTGCCGTACGGGTAGCTCAGCGGGTCGTTGCAGAAGCCGGCGAGCACGGCGCGCGCGCTGCTCGTCGCCTGCAGGCGATAGACGGTGCCGGCGGACAGGCTCCAGCCCGGGCTGACCGTCTGGTTGCACGTGATCACCTGGGTGTGGAGCACCGCGCTGGTCGAGTCGTTGGTCAGGGTCAACGTGCGCGAGCCCGACGGGCAATGCCAGTCGAACTGGTCCAGCGTCGAGTCCACCAGCGCGGTGAACTTGATCCCCAGGATCGAGCCGGACGACGTCGTGCAGCCACCTCCCCCGGCGGGCAGCGGACCGACGATCGTCTGACCGAACGCGGTCGGGGCCAACAGCAGGGAGGTCACAGCGAAGAGCAGGGCGCGCGTGTACATGGCGCGAAGGATCGCACCAATGGAAGGGATCCGGAAGGGCGTCTGCGACCCTGGTCAGCCCCCGCGGATCACTTCGACGAGGCCGGGACGATCCCCCCGACCGACCAGCTTGACCCCCACCATGACGTGAAACGGCCTACCGGGGCGCAGTCCGAAGGGACGGCGGCTGATGGCGTAGCGGCTGTTGCCGAGGTTCTGGAGCGTCGCGTAGAGCAGGACGTTTCGACTGATCCGGAGCTCCGTCGCGAGATCGACGACCGCCGAGGCGGGCACCCGCTCCAGCGCCGCGATCTCGCCCTGACCGGGCACGTCACGGAGCGCCGAGCGGACCGACAGGGACGCCTCCACCGAGCCGAACGGCCACAGGAACGCCAGCGACGCGGCCCCCTGGTGCTCGGGCACGTACGGCAGCTTGTCGCCCTCGCGCACCGTGCCCCACATCGGGCTCTCGGAGCGGAAGCCGGTCTGGAACGACGATCCGGTCCAGGTGTAGGACACGCTGCCCTTCAACTCGAGCTGCGCCGGCAGGCGGACCGCCTGGTTGAACAACGCCTCGGCCCCGTAGACGTGTACGCGGCCGGCGCTGAACTGCTGACCGACCTGGTCGTCGCCGCAGCCCCCGCTGAACGTGCAGGTGCCGGTGAGGTTCCGGTAGTCGTTGAAGAACCCGATGGCCTCGATGTGGGTGCCGCGGAAGGCGAAGCGCGCGCCGCCCTCGTAGTTCCAGGACGACTCCGGCTTGACGTCGACCGGCTGCCCCGGCGCCACCGGGCTGAACCCGCGGTGCACGCCGGCGAGCACGCCGAGCGCCGGGATCGGCTGCACGTGCACGCCGAGCCCGGGCAGCACCACGACCCGGGTGACCGGGTCGGAGGCCTCGCCGCTCAGGTCGTCGACGAAGCCGGTCCGCACCGCCTCGAGGCGGACCCCGGGGACCAGCCGCACCGGCCCGACGGCCAGCTCCTCGTGCACGTGCACGGCGAGCGCGGTGGCCGACGCGGTGCTCAGCGTCGCCTGGTGTGTCGGGTCGCCGGTCGGCGCCATGACGCCGCCGGTCATCGAGAAGGGGTCCTCGGTGTGGTCCCGCAGGATCGAGTCGCCGTGCAGCCGCACGCCGACCTCCAGCTCCTGGGAGACCCGGCTCCATCGGTGCGTCCAGCTGGCGGTCGCCTGCACGCCCCAGGCGTGGAACCGGCGATGGTTCGTGCCGACGAGCAGCAGCTGGTCGTCGGTGACGCTGTCCTCTTCGCCGCGCAGGATGGCCGCGTAGACCGCGCCCTGGCCTCCCTCGGGGTGGGCCAACACGTCGGCGATGGCCGGCCCGCCCGCGAAGCGGTTGAGCTTCGTCCAGGACCGGTCGAGGTAGTGGTGGTAGCCGACGACGCTGACCGACACCGCGTCGCCCAGCTGCAGCCGCCACCGCAGCTCGGCCTGGGTGCGCTGCCAGGCCATCAGCCCCCGCTGACTCGCCGCGTAGCGCCGGTAGGGAGTCGCCTCGAAGTCGGCGTCGGCCAGCCCCAGGTAGGTCTCGCGACTTCGCTCCGAGGCCCAGCCGAGCTTCAGCGTCCAGGAGCTCACGGCGAACGCCTGGGGCGGCGTGTGGAGCCGCACCTTGAGCATGACCTCGCTCTTGTCGAAGCCGGTGGGGCCGTCGCCGTCCAGCTCCTTGAAGCCGTCGGTGCGCAGCTGCACGCCCTCCAGGAGCACGCCGCCGAACCCCCAACCGACGCCGCCCCAGGCGTGCGCCTTCAGCGAGCGCTCGGTGCCGACGGCGACGTCCACCTGGCCGTCGAGGTCGGCCGGCACGTCCCGGGTCTGCATGTTGATGGCGCCGCCGACCGTGTTGGGTCCGTGCAGGATCGACGCGGGCCCCTTGAACACCTCCACCCCCACCATCCGGGTGGCGAGCGGGAAGTAGTAGGCGGCCGGCGCGGAGTAGGGCGCCGGGGCGAGCAGCACGCCGTCCTCCATCAGCGTGACCTTGGCGCTGCGGTCGGAGCTGGCGCCGCGCAGACCGATGTTCGGACGCAGGCCGTAGCCGTCCTCCCCGCGCACGTAGACGCCGGGCACGGGCGCGAGCACCCGGTGGATGTCGTCGTGCTCCTGCCGCTCCAGCGACTCCTGCTCGACGGTGTGGGCCGACCCCGCGACCCGGGGCACCTCGGGTCGTTCGCCGAAGATCGACACGGTCTCGGTGACCGCGGGGGCGCCGTCGTCGGGCGTCGGCGCGGGCTCTTCGGCTTCGCCGTCCTCGTCGGCCTCGTCGGCCTCGTCGTCCTCCTCGTCGGGGTCCGACGCAGGAGAGCCCTCGTCGACCTCGTCGTCCGCCTGGGCGACCCAGGGGAGCAGCCCCAGGGCGAGCACGAGGGCGACCAGGGACGGCCGCGGCGTGAGGCGACGGCCGACCGCGACCACGGGCCCGACGAGCGCCGAGACGAGGTCGTCCGGCTCGTGGTTCCGTTCGCCCGCGCGCACCCCGAAGCTCAGGTCGGGATCGGGCCCGGCCAGCTGCAGCGAGCCGCCGAGCCAGTCCCACAGCGCCAGGTAGGAGCCGTAGTTGGAGTTCTGCAGGACCGGATCGTCGGCGTGGTGGATCTGGTGCTGCGCGGGGCTGATGAGGATCCGCTCGACCGCTGCCGGGTAGCGCAGCCAGACGTGGCTGTGACGCAGGTTCCCGCCGACCAGGTTGAACAGGAAGCCGACGCCGCCGACGCCGAGCAGCTGCCACGGCTCCGCCGCGCCCCGGAACAGCCAGAAGAACAGGCCCGTGACGACGCCGGTCACGAGCACGCCGCGCAGCGTGTAGAGCGCGCCCTCGATCGGGTGGGTGCGATAGAAGGTGATCGGGGTCAGCACCTCGGCGCTGTGGTGGACCTGGTGCAGGTCCCAGAGGGCGGGGACCCGGTGCAGGAGCAGGTGGACGACGTAGCGGCTGAGGTCCGACGCGACGAACAACACCCCCGTGTACAGCACCGTCACCGCGAGCGGGTCCATGCGGACCACTGCGATCGCGCCGACCGTGCCGTCGAGGCCTCGGACCACCGCGACCGCGACCGCGTACGCGGTCAGGAGGAGCGGCACCACGCCGGCCCAGCGGACCACGAGCCGCAGCAGGTACAGCTGGTAGTCCAGGACCGCAGAACGGTGCAGCCAGAGCTTCCGATCGAACAGCGACGACCGACGCCCCTGAACCGCCACCGCGAGCACCACGGCAGCCAGCAGGCAGGGCCAGTAGATGCGACGTTCGGGGTTCAGGAAGTCGATCATCAGTCGTTGTCTCCGGAGGCTTCCGTCGGGATCCGCAGCGCCAGGACCAGCGCGAAGTCGCCCTTCACGAGGTCCGTCAACTCCTTGACCGCGTCGTGGATCGCCGCGAGCACGTCCGGGTCGGAGGCGAGCAGCTCGGCCGCGGTCTCGTCGGTGGCGTCGATGGCCGCGATCGCGGCGTCGGTGCGGGCGAGGACGTCGGCAGCGAGGTCACCCTCGTCGAGGTGGGTCAGGAGGTCGTCGAAGCCGACCCCGTCGCCGCCGGTGACGAGCTCCCGGAACGCGGCGAGGTTGGACCGCACGTTGTCCAGGGAGACCTGGGCGAACTGGGACTCCAGCGCCTCGGGGCACAAGCCGTCGCAGTCGCGCAGCCCCAGCGGCACCGCCAGCTTGGCGTCCTTCGTCTCGAGTTCGACGTAGAACATCGCGGCGAACAGCTCGTCCATCGCGTCGATGACGTCGGGGTAGGGAGAGTCCCCCTCCCCGGCCCCCGCGAGCGACGCGCCGAAGTCGCCGTCGGACGGATCCCACGCCGCGTGCAGGCGCGTGCCGTCGGCGAGCACCCGCGCCGAGACCACCGCTGCGAAGGCGGCCCGACGTCGCGCCACCTCGTCCGCGCCGAGCGCGTCCCAGTCCGCCGGCTCGATCACCTGGGAGGGGCAGATCGTGTCCGCCGAGGGGGCGAACAGCAGCCACTCGAGGGCGTCGAGGCCGTAGGAGTTGACGAGGTTCTGGTCGAAGTAGTCGGCCGCCGCGTACCCCTCGCCCAGGGTCTCCTGGTCGACGCGGCACGGGTTGACGGTGGTCCAGGAGTAGATCTCGTCTCGCAGGTCGAGGCCGCCGATCGTGTTCAGCGCAGCGCCCGCGGGGCCGACCTGGGTCAGCTCCGCTCGCTGCCAGGCGGCCATCGCGTCGCGCCACGCCTCCTGAGCGGCCGCCCGCTCGGCGGCGCCGTCGCCGCCTGCGGCCGCGGCCTCCCACGCTTGGGCCGCGTCGCCGAGGGCGCCGGCCGAGACCACGAAGTCCGCGTAGATCCCCTCGATCACCTCTCCGACCGAGGCCAACAGGGGCCCCCGGTCGAAGCCGTCACCGGGGTCCGGGTCCGGGCCCGGACCACACCCCCCGAGGCGCAGGGCCATCGCGGCGGCGGACACAACCGCCACGACGGCCCACGAGCGAGCTGCCGGGCTACCAGCCACCTGCGCCTCCGTCGTCGCCGAGGTTCGCAGCGTCGAACCCGTACGCGCTGCCGAGCAGCGCCCTGGCGTCGAGCAGCCCCTGAGCGTAGTCAGCTGCGTCGGCGTCTCCCGGGAGCGCCGGAGCGGTCCCGAGGTAGGAGTGCAGCTCGGCGAACTGCGCGTCGCTCAGCGGCGAGCGGGGATTGAACTGGAGGCCGAGGGCGAACCCCTTCATCTCCGACCAGTGCTTCGCGTGGTCCTCGAAGGAGTAGTCGGCCGTATCGAAGGCGCCCATGTCACCCAGGACGTCGTTGATGTAGTGCACGACGGTGGCGGCGATGGCGGCCTCCCAGGCCCCGATCGCCTGGTCCCGGTGGCCCTGCAGCTCGGCCAGCTGGTCGGCGTCCAGGTCGTCGGCTCCGGCGATCAGGTGACGGCCTGCGAGGAAGCCCTCCCAGGCGTCCTGGCGGAAGCTGCTCGCCACGACGCCGCCCCGGTCGCGCTTGGCGGCGTTGACCGACGCGCCCCAGCAGACCTCGGACAGCAGGTCGATGGCGGCGTCGCCGTCGGCGTCGAGGTGGCCGAGGTCGGCGACCTCGTCATCGGTCCAGTCGATGTACGTGCGGGAGGCGCCGAAGTAGCCGAAGCCCTCGTCCCAAGCGTGCTCCAGCGTCGTGTACGGCTTGCCGTCCTGGTCCGGGACCGAGTTCTGCGACAGCAGGCCCTTGCTCGCGAGGTCGTCATCCATGTAGTCGTCGGCGCCCTGGCTGAACGCGATCGACATCACGAGGAACTTCTGCAGCAGCTGGCGGAGGTCCTGTCCGTCGGCGGTCACGTAGACGTCGGCGACCGGCTGCCCGTCCGGGCCCAGCGGGTAGTCCCCCGCCGACCACGCGATCGACTGGTCCTCGATCTGCTCGAACCACAGGCGCACGAGGCTCTCGGGGGACGTGACGCCGTCGGCGTCCCAACCGACGAAGTCGGTGCTCCAGTCCGCGTGCTGGCCCGTCTCGTCGTTGCCGGCCACCTTGCCGACCAGGTCCTTGCCGCTGGCGATGTCGTCGTAGGTCACCTGCAGCGGCGCCGGCGTCGTATCGGCCCCGTGCTCCAGGCTGCCGGACGTCGCGCCGTCGAACTGGAAGTAGAAGTCGAGCTCGGCGACCACCTCGCCGTCCTGCGGGAACCAGCCCGCGTCCAGGCGGTCGGTCAGCCCCCCGACGTGACTCTTCATGTCGTCGATGAGCACGTGCCGGAAGGTCTGGCCGGAGTACGAGACGCCAGAGCCGTCGTCGAACCGGCTGTCGAAGGTGTAGCTGCCGGGCAGCTCGGTCTCGGGGTCCGGGTCGGGCTCGGGCTGGGGCTCGGGCGGGCAACCGAGGAGCGGGACGGTCAGGGCGAGAGCAGCAACGTAGCGAGTCGGTTCGGTCACGGTCGATCCTCTGTGAAATTGATAATCGTTTTCAATTTCAATAAGCAGAGGTTATCCAGCGCCCCGAAACCGGTCAATGACCAGGATCAGAAACTCAGAAGATCGGAGAAGAAACGGGGGACGGGGCGGCTACGAACGCAGCTCGATGATCCCGTTTTCGAGGAAGAAGTGCAGGCTGCTGAGCACCCGGAACTCGTCGAACGTCCCGAGGATCGTCAGCAGCTCTTCGACGGTGATCTCCCCGTCGATCTGGCTGATCAGGAAGCCGCCGATGGGGTCGAGGCTCAGCTCCAGGATCGAGGCGTCCGTGGCCCGCAGGAACGGCACCGACTCCAGCGGCTCGAGCTGGTCCCGGTACTCACGCGCCAGGCGCTTCTTGATGTCCGACGTCAGCGCGTTGGCCGCCGGGTGATCGGGCTCGCGCTTGAGCGCGTCTTCGGCGTAGTGCAGCGCCCCCTCGAGGTCGCCCGCCGCCTCTTCGGCGCGCGCGTTCCGGAGCATGATCTCCACGTCCGGGACCATCGGCTCGGGGGTGGAGGTGTCCGGGGTCTCGTCCGGGTCGAGATCCGCCAGGTCCTCGTCCAGGCTGAAGGCGGCCATCTCCTCCGTGAACGGCGGCACCAGCGAGTCGCTGGGGGAGCGCTCCAGGAGCGCGGCCTCCTCCTTCACCGGGGCGACGTCCGACGTCGTGGCGCCCAGTTCGTCCAGCTCGTCGCGGGTGATCGCGCCGACGCTCTGCAGGTAGTCCCGGGCGCGGGCGTTGCGGGGGGACTGCTCCAGCGCCTGCTGCCACAGCTCGATGGCTTCGTCCCGCTTGCCGATCGCAAGTCGAACGAGGCCCTTGTCCAGCAGGCTGGAGACCAGGGTGTCAGCGGAGCGGCGGGAACGGGACATCGTGGGCGATCTACAGGTCCTGGACGCTCAGAGAGGCGTGCGCTTCGTCCAGCCGTTGCAGACAGACGCGGAGCGCGTCCTCGTCCCGGCTGTTCATCGCGCCCTTGGCTTCGGACAGCGTGTCCATGATGGCGTGCAGCTGCTCGCCCGTGATGACGGCTTCGGCGGCTGGGAGACGGTCGAGCACCTTCTGGTGGAGGGTCTCGACCTTGTAGACGAGCTCCTGGACCGACTCCTCTTCCTTCTCCTTGACCTGGAACTCGACCCGCTCCTCGATCATGCGCTGCAGATCGACGTCGGACAGGCCGCCGCTCATGGCCACCGTGATCGACTGTTCCTTGCCGGTGTCCCCGTCGCGCGCGCGCACCGAGACGATGCCGTCGGCGTCGATGACGAACGTCACCTCCACGTCGGGCACGCCCTTGGGCGCCGGGCGGATGCCCGAGAGCAGGAACTCGCCGAGCAGCTGGTTCTCCGCCGCGCGAGGCGACTCGCCCTGAAGGACCACGATCTTCACCGCCGACTGGTTGTCGTGCACGGTCGTGAAGGAGTGGCTCTTCTGGGTCGGGATGGTGGTGTTCTTCGGGATCAGGGTGGAGACCCCGCCCCCGACCGTGGCGATGCCGAGCGACATCGGCGTCACGTCGAGGAGGAGCATCTCCATGCCCTCGTCGACGAGGGACTGACCCTGGAGCGCGGCGCCGAGCGCGACGACCTCGTCCGGGTTGATGCCCTTGCTGACCGCCCGTCCGAAGAACTCCTCGACCTTGCTCTGCACCAACGGAGTCCGCGTCTGCCCGCCGACGAGGAGCACTTCGCCCACGTCCTCGGCGCGCATGCCGGCCGCATCGAGCGTACCGCGGGAGATGTCGATGCACCGGTCGACGAGGTCGCCGACCAGCTCCTCGAACCGGGCGCGGCTGAGGCTCTGCTGCAGGTGGATGGGCTGGCCGTCCTTCGTCGCGATGAACGGCAGCGTCACCTCGACGGTGCGCTTGAACGACAGCTCGCACTTCGCGTTCTCGGCCGCCTCGCGGAGGCGCTGGAGGGCGACCTTGTCCTCCCGCAGGTTGATCCCGTGCTGGGCCATGAACGACTCGGCCAGGTAGTCGATCACCCGGCCGTCGAAGTCGGTGCCGCCCAGGAACGTGTCGCCGGAGGTGGAGACGACCTCGAACACACCTTCGTGCACCGAGAGGATCGACACGTCGAAGGTGCCGCCGCCCAGGTCGAAGACGGCCAGGTTCTGCGCCGTCTGGCGCTCCATCCCATAGGCGAGCGCCGCCGCGGTCGGCTCGTTGATGATCCGGATGACGTCCAGGCCGGCGATCTGACCCGCCTGCTTGGTCGCGGTCCGCTGCCCGTCGTTGAAGTACGCCGGGACCGTGACGACCGCCTTCTCGACCTCCTCGCCCAGGTAGTCCTCGGCGATCTTCTTCATCTCCATCAG
>CAYQEG010000018.1:49191-65762 GCA_964416435.1 uncultured Rickettsiales bacterium | reverse complement strand
GGTTTGATCACACAGCGGATCGGGTGTCAATACTAATCAAGCAGTACTAGGAGCCTGGAGCGCATAGCCGCCTGTCGCCCCGAGGACCGGATGCGCCCGATCCCGGCGTTGCTCCTCGTCGCGCATTCCCGATGCATCTCCTCGTCGCGCCTTGGCCTCGGACGCCCCGGTCTCACGGGGCTCGGGCTCCAATGCGCTCCAGGCTCCTAGGCCCTACCAGGGCGCCCCTTCCGTCGCGTACAGCACCCCCGCCGCGACGCTGACCATCGTGGCGAAGCCGCCGGCGAGCCAGAACACCAGGTTCCAGCTGCCGTTGACCGCCGCGATGATGCACTTGAGCACCGCGTTGGCGGCCGTCGCGATGAGCACCGCCCAGCCGGCGGCCGACGCGGCCAGCGTGCCCTCGTGGGCCATCGCCGCGACGGACAGGGTGATGGCGGAGGCGTCGGCGAGCCCGGCCACGCCGGCGGTGGCATAGACGCCGCTGCTGCCGAACAGCTCGCCCATCACCTTGCTCGCGACGAACACCACCGCGAGCAGCAGCGCGAACTTGAGCGCCGGGGTGAACGAGTACGGGTTCTCGAGCGTGACCTCCTCGGTCGGCTCGGTGTCCCACACCCGGCGGACCCGCGCGAGCAGCCACGCGCCGCCCGCGCCCGCCCCGAAGCCGGCCAGCAAGGGGCCGGCCATCATCGTCGCCAGGGGCTGGTCGACCACGTACAGCAGGACCAGCAGCCGCGGCAGCTGCACCGAGTTGGCGAGCACCCCGGTGACGCCGCACAGCCGCGCCATCCCCTCGTTCTCCTTGGCCCGCTGGGCCAGCGACATCGTCACCGCGGTGGTGGACACCAGGCCGCCGACGAGCGAGCTCAGCTGCAGCCCCCGGCTCCCCCCGAGGGCCCGGATGGCGATGTAGCCGACGTAGCTGATCGTCGACACGAGGATCACGAGCGCCCACAGGTGGGCCGGGTTGACCGCGTCGTAGGGGCCGTACGCCTGGTCGGGCAGCAGCGGCCAGATCACCAGCACGACGACGAGGAACTTGAGCGTGTCCAGGAACTCGACGTCGGTGACCCGCTCGGCGACGAACCGGTGGAGCAGCTTCTTGCTCGCCAGCAGCACCACCAGCGCGACCGCCGTCGCCAGGGCCAGGGCTTCGTGCTCGCGAACCGCGAAGCCCAGCCAGAACGTCAGCAGCGCCGCGACCTCCGTGGTGCCGCCGAGGCTGTCCCCCTCCTCCCGGGCGTAGCCCAGCCCGAGGAGCACCAGGAGCGCGATGAACGTCGCGAGGGTGTACAGCGGCTCGGCGAGCAGGGCGCAGATGCCGCCCAGGGCGGAGATGATCGCGAAGGTGCGCAGCCCGGCGAAGCTCTTCTCGCCGTCGGAGCGACCGCGGTACCGCTCGCCACCGATCAACAGACCGATGGCCAGCGCCTCTCCGATCGCCTTGAATTCGAGGAGCTCCACGGCTCCAGTCTACGCGGTGTGGTGGAGGGCTGGCTCTAGCCCCAGCCGGGCGATTCGCCCACGCGCATGAACTTGTTGAGCCACGCGCCGACGTTGGGCCGGAACTGGTCCGCCAGCGTCACGGCGCCCTTCATGACGTTCTTCGCCATGATCGGGTCCGCCAGCGCCTTCTGGGCGGCCCGCTTGATGAACCGGCGGTCCAGGTAGAAGCGGCGGTAGGCCTCGCCGAAGACACGCTCGACGTGGGCCAGGTCGTCCCAGCCTTCGGGCACGTAGACCGCCTCGCGCTGCTTCTTGAAGCACTCCATGTACTCGCGCGGGCCCCAGCCGAGCTCCTCGTAGGCCGGGGACCCGGGAGGCGGCCGGTACAGCGAGAAGACGGCGACGTCGACCTTCTGCTGCTGGGCGTGCTCGACCGTCGTGTAGACCGACTCGGGCGTCGTGTTCGGCAGGCCGGCCATGAACAGACCGATGACGGTCAGGTCGGCGCTGTGGGCCGCGCGCACCGCTTCGCCGCAGGACGCGACGGTCAGGTCCTTGTTGAGCGCCTTGAGGGTGTCGTTGTCGAGCACCTCCATGCCGATCAGGACCTGGTGGCAGCCGGCCGCGCGCATGGCGCTGAACACGCCTGCGTCGACCTGGCTGGCCCGCACGTAGCAGGACCAGGAGACCGGGTTGCCCCGCGCTCGCAGCTCGCCGCAGAAGTCGTGGATCCAGTCCTTGCCGACCACGAAGTCGTCGTCGACGAAGGCGATCTCGTTGGCGCCCCACTTCATGTGGAGCTGCATGATCTTGTCCGCCGCGCCCGACGGGCTGTGGCGTCGGTAGCGGTTCTTGAGGCCGCCGCCGCTCGTGCAGTAGTTGCACTTGCCGTAGGCGCAGCCGCGGAACAGCTCCATGTAGACCGCCGGCATCTTGCGCACCCGCATCGGCGGGGCGGAGTAGCGGCTCAGGTCGAGCAGGTCGTAGGCCGGCAGCGGCGCCTCGTCGAGCTCGCGCTGGGCGAACCGCTGCACGTTCTTGTGCACGCCGCCGTCGGAGTCGCGCCAGATGACGCCGGGCACGCCGTCGGGGGACTTGCCCGCCGCGAGCGCGTCGATCAGCTCGACCCCGGTCTCTTCGCCTTCGCCGAACACCGCGGCGTCCCAGGCGACGTTGTCGTCCATGCACCACTCGGGGTACAGGCTGCTGTGCGTGCCGCCGAGGAAGGTGAAGACGCCGAACCGCTCCTTGAGCGTCGTCGCGACCGAGCTGGCGGAGTCGTAGATGACGGATGTGGCGCTGATGCCGATCGCGTCCGGTACGAATCGGTTGATCTCGCTGCAGATCTCCTTGATCCCGATGTCGTGCGCGGGGGCGTCGACGACCTGGACCTGGTGACCCGCCTCCCGCAGGTACGCGGCGACCGAGATCGCCCCCAGCGGGACAGCGTTGTGGAACGAACGACGTCGGGCCAGCCCATAGAGCTGGGCGCCGTAGTCGAAGGGCGGAACGACGATCGAGACGCGCATCGGACGCCCAAGGTAGCAGCGGCTTTCGGGACCCGCGATCACTCGGTCGGGGACGTCGATTCCGTGTAGCGATCAGAGATCACAGGAGATATCGAGGTCCAGTGCGTGGAACAGCCCCTCGCACTCCGAGCTCTCGGCCACGATGTCGCAGCACGTCGGGGCGAGCACCCCCAGGACCAGCTCCTGGTCGATGGGCGCCACCCCCGCCGCGTCCAGCTCCGCGACCAGGATGTCCGCCACCGCGGCGAAGTGGCTCAGCCCGATGCTCTCTCCTGCGGGGTTGACCCGCTCGATGTGCGAGTCGCGCATGTTCAAGCAGGGCGTGCCCTCGAGCACCGGGTCGGTGCCGTCGCCGTAGTCGCAGGGGCCGTCGATGGAGCAGAGGAGCCGCGTGATGCAGGCGCCCGTGCGAGCGCTGTAGGACGGCGCCGTCTCGCCTTCGGGCACGAAGAAGGGGGAGACGCTCAGGTCGACCAGCAGCCCCTCGGCGAACTCGTTCACGACCGCCTCCAGGCCGGGCCGCCGGCCGGCGCGCTGGTAGAAGGTCAGGGAGCTGCCGGGGTCTTCGACGATGTCGCCTTCGGTCGCCTCCACGAGGTCGAGCAGCTCGGCCGCGTCGTCCGCGCCGACCCCGCGGTACAGCGCGGCCTCCGTGAGGTGGGCCACGAAGTCGGCGAAGTCGTCGGCCGAGATGCCGAGCCCGGCGTGGGCCTCCAGCATCGACCGGCAGCCGTAGGTCTGCTCGCCGCCGCTCGCCTCGCTCACCTGGTCGGTCAGGCAGTCAGCGATGGTCGCGAGGTCGACGGAGCCGTTGTGGAAGTAGGCGTTGACCGCGGGATCCGGCAGGACGTGCAGGTTCAGGAACGCCGTCATCAGCCCCCGGATCCCGTCCTCCTCGCCCAGCCGGGCGTACAGCGACGGCACCTCCGCCGTCACCTCGACCGAGGCGACGAAGGGCGCCCCGGCGGCGTCGACGAGGGGGCTGCGATCGTCCGCCACCAGCTGCAGCTCGACCGTGTGGGGGCCGGCCGCGTCGGGGCAGCGGCCGAGCGCGACGCTCAGCGGGCTGGACGCGCCGGCGGCGTTGAACGACTGACCGTCCGGGTTGCAGGCGTCGCCGTCCACCCGGGCGACGACGTGGCCGCAGGGCTGCTCCGACGCGAGGCAGGCGCCCGGCTCCCGGAGCGTCACCCCGGTCGCCTCGAACCCGACCGCGAGGGTGCGCCCGGCGTCCGGTCGCAGGAGCACCGCGGCGCCGTCCGCCGGATCGGTGATCTGGAGCGTCGCCTCGATGGCGGTGTCCGGAGGGCTCGGCGGCGGCGCGGTGCCGACGTCCACGCAGCCTGCGAGCAGCGCGACGCCCAGGATCAGTCGGTTCATGCCGGCCATCATCGCACGCCCCTCACGGGGTCGGTACGGGCGCGTCTTCGGGTCGGATCAGCTTCCGGTGCACCGTCCGGGAGCGCTCCCCGGCGTCCCGCGTCAGCTCCGCGGCCCACTCCATCCCGGTCTGTCGACCGATGACCAGCTCCCCGGTCAGCTCGGTCCGACCGTCCGGCTCCGGGCGGCTCGCCAGCCGCACCGTCACGCACTCCTCGTCCGCCTCGTCGGCGTGCTCGGGGCAGCCCGCGGTGGCGCCGACGGTGTAGTCGACCGTGCCGCTCCAGTCGGGCCACGGCCCCAGCCCGGGCAGGTTGGCGGCGGTGGACGAGCGCGATCCCTCGACCGCCGGCGACGCCATGAACCCGGTGACCTGCCAGCGCAGCACCTCGTCGGTCTGCTCCTCGAGCCCCAGGTCGCGGATCGTGTCGGCCGCCGTCGGCTGGTCCTCGTCGATGGTCTCCAGGTAGTCGTCCGGCCCCACGACATCCTCGACGTGCCCCGTCGACGCGATGGTGATGACCATCCGGATGTGCTGCGCGTGGTCCTGCAGCGGCGGCGGGGTGCCGAACAGGTCCGGCTCCGGCGGGCGCCACGGCGTCTCCAGCTGCACCCGCCCCTCGCCCAGCTCGGAGATGTCGACCGGCACGAGCACGTGGCTGCCGTCCGACGCCCGGATGTCCTGCATCCACCGGCCCGGCACCGGCGCGTAGCCGAACAGGTCCGGCCCCTGGCCGGTGATCTCCTCGTCCAGCTCCGGCGGCCCCGCGTGCTTGGGCTCCAGCCACAGCTTGATGCCGACCAGCGTGACGCCGACGATCGCGGCGATGAGCAGGACGCGGCCGAGGATCGGCTCGTCGACGGGGGGGCGGTCGCTCACGGGTGGAGTCTACTGGCCCCGGCTTGGCTACAGTGCGCGCCCCATGACTCCGACGCCCCGTTTGTCCGTGCTGTTCGTGCTCCTGCTGTTTGCCGCCGGCCCCGCCGCGGCCGACGACGGCGACCTGCAGTCCGAAGGTCGCGAGGCGATCGCCCCCCGCCGGACGGTCGACGTCCAGCACCTCGCCCTCGACCTGACCGTCGACGTCAAGGACCGCTCCATCGCAGGGTCGGCGACCCTGACCGTCGCGCCGCTCCGGCCCGGGGTGCGCGAGCTCGAGCTGCAGCAGGTCGCCCTGGACGTCTCGGCCGTCACCGTCGCGGGGGCCGCCGCCCCGTTCCGCCTCAACGGCGACGCCATGTTCATCGAGCTGCCCGCCCCGCCCGCCGGGGAGGCGTTCGACGTCGTGGTGACCTACGCCGCCCGCCCCACCAACGGCCTGCACTTCCGGGGCCCCGGCCGCGACTCTCCCGACGACTACTTCGAGGTCTGGTCCCAGGGCGAGGACACCGACCACCGGCACTGGTTCCCCCTGTTCAACCACCCCTCGGACCGCTTCACCTACGAGGGCCGCTTCACCGTCGAGGACCCGTTCAAGGCGGCGAGCAACGGCCGGCTGGTGGGGACCGAGCCGTCGGGCCGGACCGGCTGGTCGACGTGGCACTACCGCCTGGACCAGACGCTCGTCGGCTACCTCCCCGCCCTCGCGGTCGCCCCGTACGAGGTCTTCACCGAGACCTGGGGGGACGTGCCGCTGGAGACCTGGGCGCCCCCCGGCACCGACGAGGCGATGGTGCGCCGCACCACCGGCCGGACCGCGGCGATGATGGACGTGTTCGCCGAGCTGACCGGCGTGCCGTACCCCTACCCGGTCTACCGCCAGATCTACGTGCAGCGGTTCATGTACGGCGGCATGGAGAACACCACCGCCACCATCATGGACCGCGACCAGCTGGTGCCCGCCCACCTCGCGGAGCTCGACACGCGCGCCGAGACCGTGGTCGCCCACGAGCTCGCGCACCAGTGGTACGGCGACCAGCTCACCTGCCAGAACTGGCGGGAGATGTGGCTCAACGAGGGCTTCGCCACCTTCTTCTCCGCGCTGTGGGGCGAGCGGGAGCACGGGCCGGAGTGGTACGCCGGTCGGATCGCCGGGATGAGCGGCGGGGTGCGGTCGGCGGACGGCCGCGCGCTCAAGCCGTTGGTGCCCCGCTTCTTCGCCAACCCCGGCGGCCGGGCCAACCCCTACGCCAAGGGCGCCACGGTGCTGCACTCGCTGCGGGTGCTGCTCGGGGACGACGCCTTCTTCGCCGCCATCGCCGACTACACCCGCACCCATCAGCACGGGCTGGTGGAGACCGAGGATCTGCGCCGCGCGATGGAGGCTCAGTGGGGGGGCGACCTCGACTGGTTCTTCGACCAGTGGGTCTACCTCGCGGGTCACCCCGAGCTGAAGGTGCAGCACGCCGTGGACGCGGAGGCGGGCCGGGTCCGGGTGTCGATCGAGCAGACGCAGGAGGTCGGCGGCATCGTGCCCCGCTTCGTGCTGCCGATCGACGTCCTGATCGTCACCTCGACCGGCTCGACCACCGACCGGCTGTGGCTCGAGGAGACCTCCATCGCCGCCTCCTGGGAGCTGGACGGGGAGCTGCTGTACGTCGCCATCGACCCCCGCGGCGGGCTGCACGCGGAGATCGACCACCCCCGGCTGGCCGGCGAGCTGGTCGCCCAGCTCGGCAGCGAGCACCCCGCCGTGGTGCTGTCGGCCCTGAGCGCGCTCACCGAGCAGGTCGGGGGGGTCGGCGACGCCGAGCGAGCCGCGGTGACGGCGATGCTGAAGGACGCGACGGCGCCGCGCACGATCCGCGAGCGGGCGGCCGCCGCGCTGGGGGCGTGGCGGGACGACGCGTCGGTGGCGACCCTCCTGGAGGTCCTGGAGGCGGAGCGGGACGGCAGCGCCGCCGTGCGCCAGGCCGTGGTCGGCGCGCTCGGACAGGGCGTCGCCCGGGACGAGGTCGTCGCGGCGCTGGGGCGGGTGCTCTCCCGCGATCCGGCCGAGCCCGTCCGGGTCCGGGCGCTGCGGTCGTTGGGCGCGCTGCTCGAGGAGGGCGTGCGGCCCCGCGCGCTGTCGCTGCTGCAGCGGGGGCCGACCTGGAACCGGCTGGTCGAGCGAGCCGCCGCGGACGAGCTGGGGCGCTGGGGGGAGGCGTCGGACCTGGGGGCGCTGGCGCGGTTCCGGGGGCCCGAGGTGGACCGCCGACTGCGGCACGCGGCGCTCTGGGCGTCGGCCCGGGTCGCCGGACGGGAGGACGTCGGCCGGGAGCGGGACGAGGCCCGCGATCCGGTCGCCCGGGACGCCGAGCGCGCGCTGCTCGACCCCGACATCCGCACCCGGCAGACGGGCATCGCGGTGCTCGGGGAGGCCGGCGACGCCCGGTCGATCGAGGCGCTGGAGGCGCTGCGCCGGACCGAGCACGAGCCGGCCCTCATCCGCCAGGCGGAGCGCGCCATCGACGGCATCCGCAAGCGCAAGGACGTCGACCCCGACCCCACCGAGGCCGAGCTGGAGGCGCGGCTCAAGCGCATGGAGGAGCGGCTGGAGGCGGCGGAGAGCGAGCTGAAGGAGCTGCAGGAGCGCCGGTAGCCGTACTCGGGGCGTGAACGCTTTGTAGGATCAGCAACGAAGTGCCCGGGTGACCGCTCGGGACCAACCCTAGGCTCGCACTGTGCCCCACCTCTGCCGTTCTCTGATCCTCTCCCTGCTCGCCCCGGTGTTGCTCGTCGGCTGCCCCACCGGGATCTACGACGACGAGCGGATCGAGCTCACCGGTCCGTGCGCGATGGACGAGCTCGCGGGGCGCTTCCGCGTGGAGCGCCAGGAGCAGTTCCCGGTGATCGACGGCTCGGTCGCTGACGGCGTCGTGCCGGTGACGGTCCTGGAGGAGCTCGACGTCGTCGGACCCTGCCGCCTGCTCCGCCGCAACAACCCCTTCTGCGACCCGTCCTGCGACCCCGGCTTCACCTGCGACTACGACGGCAGCTGCATCCCGTTCCCGGAGAACCAGGACGTCGGCACCGTGACCGTGCGCGGGCTCGCGTCGGCCCTGGAGATGGAGCCGGTGCAGCCCGGCAACCGCTACTTCGACACGAGCCTGAGCGACCCGCTCTTCTCGCCGGGCGACGAGATCATCGTCGAGGCCGCCGGCGGTGACCTGCCCGGCTTCGTGCTCGAGGGGGTCGGCAGCGACGTCCTGGAGCTGCCCGAGGACACCACCATCGTCATCGACCAGGGGGAGATGATCCTGGTCGAGTGGCCCGCACCAACGACGACCACGCCGGCCACCGTGCAGCTCGAGCTGACGATCGACCAGCACGGCAACTCCCCGGTGCGCATCGAGTGCGAGCTGGCGGACACCGGCACCGCCCAGCTCCCCGCGGCGGTGGCCGACGCCCTGCTCACCGCCGGCGTCTCCGGCTACCCCAACGCCGTGCTCAGCCGCCGCACCGTCGACTCCGAGCCCGTCGGCGATCTCTGCGTCGAGCTGGTCGTCGGCTCCCCGCGCAGCCCCGACGTGCGCGTCGCCGGCCACACCCCCTGCGACGACACCGACGACTGCCCCGACGGACTCGCCTGCGACATCCCGACCAACACCTGCATCTGATCCCAGGAGACGACCCATGACCCGGTGGCCCCTGATCGCCCTCCTCCTGCTCTCCCTCGGCCTGCTCGGCTGCCCGGGCAACAACGGCACCCTCGGCAGCCCGGACGACGACGACGCCGGGGACGACGACGACGCGGCGGACGACGACGACGCGGCGGACGACGACGACGCGGTCGACTGCAGCGCGCTCAACCCGCTGCCCGTCGAGTTCGAGACGATCAGCGGCGTGACGTCGGCCGAGGACTTTGTCTTCGACCTGGAGGGCAACGTCCTGTCGATCGACCCCCAGGGCAACCTGGTCAGCTCGACCCATGAAGGGCAGACCAGCCTGGTGGTGCCCGGGGTGGTGCAGGAGTCCGCCGGCATCTCGATGCTCCCCGACGGCAGCGTCGTGGTCGCGGACCCGGCGACCGGCTCGCTCGTGGTGGTCACCCCCGAAGGCGGCACGTCGACGCTGCTGGGCGGCCTCGCCTACCCCAACGGCGTCGAGGTCCACGAGGACGGCTGGATCGCCGTCAGCGAGCACGACGCCGGCGTGGTCCGGCGGGTCGATCCGTCCACCGGCGACTTCATCATCCTGGCCGAGGGGCTCACCAACCCCAACGGCGTCACGTTCAGCCCCGACTACGGTGAGCTGTACGTCAACAGCTTCGGCGGCGGCACCGTGCACCGGATCAAGCTGAACGCCGACGGCGCGGAGTCGGCCCCGATCCTGTTCGGCGAGGTCGACAGCGGCAGCGAGACCGAGCCGCCGCCGTGGGGCGAGGACCCCTGGACCGGCGCCTGCGCCGGGCTCGACTCGGGCGACTCGTGCACCCTCATCGACCAGCCGGGCACCTGCCAGAGCTGGGACGATCAGCTGTGGTGCGACGCGCCGGACCCGTTCGCGGCGGCCTGCGAAGGGCTGAGCATCGGCGACGCCTGCTCCCTGCTGACCGAGGCCGGCACCTGTGACGACTGGGGCTGGGGGCTGATGTGCGACAACCCGTCGTGGTGGGGCGGCACCGAGGGCGGCGGCCTGGACGGCATCGCCGTCGACGGCTGCGGCAACGTCTACGTCACGGAGTTCGTGCTCGGCTACATCTGGCGCTGGACCGCCGAGGGCGAAGGCCCGGAGCTGGTCGCGGAGCTGCCGTCGTGGTGGATCCCGAACATGGACTTCGGCATGGGCTACGGCGGCTGGGACAAGGAGACGATGTGGGTCGTCGACCGCGAGAGCGACACGATCTACGGCCTGGACATCGGCGTGCGCGGGCGGCCGCTCGCCCACGAGTGACATGCGCCTGCGCCTCGTCCTTGGCGTCCTGCTCCTCGGGGTCGCCGCGCCCCTGACCGGCTGCCCGACCGACCCGCCGCGGGTCTGGGAGTGCACCCTGGAAGCCGACTCCGGCGCGCCGTTCGCTCACGAGCTGGGCTGCCGGGACGACTTCGATCAGCTCGCGTCGGCCCCGCTGGACGCGAGCCTGCCCGGGGCGCGGTCGGTCAAGACGGTGATCGACCGGCTGGACGAGAGCCGGCTGTACTTCCAGGACAGCGAGACGTACCGCATCCACCACGAGTTCGCGTCGGCGCACCTGTCCGGCGACGGGCTGCCGATCGTGCCGCAGCTCGGCGAGTTCAACGCGATCGAGTACTACAGCCCCGACCGGCGGTTCCTGCTCGGCGCGGTCACCTGGTACGACGGGCCGGGCGTCTGGGCGTACGAGATCGCGCCGTACGACACCGCCAGCGCGGAGATGATCGCCGCCGCCTACGGCGCCATCGCGGAGTCCGCGTGGTTCGGCGAGGACCTCTACTTCCACCCGGGCAGCGAGGCCGTCGCCGCGGTGGCGGAGGACCTGCCCCCCGAGGTCCGGATCATCACCACCGAGCAGCTGTTCGCGGGCATCGACTACCAGCCGCTGAACCTCGCCACGAGCATGGGCCTGCTCAGCTTCTACTCCGAGGAGGAGATGGAGACGGCGCTGCCCTGGTTCCGGGAGATCGTCGTGCTCGAGGCGGTGCCCAACGACATCGCGGTCGTCGCCGGCATCGTCACCCAGCAGTTCCAGACGCCGCTCTCCCACATCAACGTGCTGAGCCAGAACCGCGGCACCCCCAACATGGGCCTGCGCGGGGCGTTCGACGAGCCGACGCTGCGCGACCTGGAGGGCGCCTGGGTGGAGCTGACCGTCGGCGCGTTCGAGTGGTCGATCCGCGAGGTGACGGCCGAGGAGGCGGAGGACTGGTGGGAGGAGTTCCGGCCGGATCCCCTGGAGACCACGCCGATGGACCTGTCGGTGACCGACTTTCGCGACGACGATCTGATCGTCGACCTGGAGGCGCACGACGGGGACCTGCGGGCCGCCATCGTGGCGTCGGTGCCGGCGTTCGGCGGCAAGGCGACCCACTTCGGCTCGATGGCGACCATCGAGTCGCTGCCCCACCCCGACGCGTTCGCGATCCCGGTGCACTGGTACGACCAGCACATGACGGCCAACGGCCTGTGGGACCAGGTCGACGCGATGCTCGCCGACCCCGACTTCCAGTCCGATCCGGTCGCGCGGTCCGAGCAGCTCGAGGCGCTCCGGACGGCGATCGAGGCGGCGCCGATCGACCCCGACTTCCTGGCCGACGTGGTCGACAGGCTCAACGCCGAGTACCCCGGCACGCGGGTCCGGTTCCGCAGCTCGACCAACGCCGAGGACGTCAGCGGGTTCAACGGCGCGGGCCTGTACACGAGCAAGTCGGGCGACCCCAACGACCCGGCGTACCCGGTGGACTCGGCGATCAAGCGGGTCTGGGCGTCGGTGTGGCGCTACCGGGCCTACGAGGAGCGCGAGTACTACGGCATCGTGCACCGCCAGATCGGCATGGCGCTGCTGGTGCACCGCTCGTTCCCCGACGAGGACGCCAACGGGGTCGCTGTCACCGGGAACATCTTCGACGCGTCGGGGCTGGAGCCCGCCTTCTACGTCAACGTGCAGCTGGGCGAGGAGTCGGTGGTGCTGCCCGATCCCGGCGTCACCACCGACCAGTACCTGCACTACTACAGCCAGCCCGGGCAGCCGGTCGTCTACCTCGCCCACAGCTCGCTGGTGGACGACGGCGACACGGTGCTGTCGCTGGAGCAGGTCAACGCGCTGGGCCAGGCGCTGGACGCGATCCACCTGCACTTCGCCCCGGCCTACGCCGGGGACGGGGGCTTCTACGCGATGGACACCGAGTTCAAGTTCGACTCGACGGACAGCGGGGAGCCCCAGCTGTTCGTGAAGCAGGCCCGCCCCTACCCGGGGCGCGGTCAGTAGCCCGTGCGGCACCTCCCGACGCCGGCCCCGGTACGATGAGTCCACGTTCTTCTCGATGTCCCGTTGTTGTTGAGGTGCCGGTCGTGTGTCCCAGTAGGAAAGGACGTGCCATGCCTCGCTCGCCGCTGCTCTCGATCGTCATCGTCGGACTGGCCGGGCCGCTCGCCGGATGCGGCGGCGGGCTCGTCATCAACGAGTTCATGGCGAGCAACGCCTCGACGGCTACGGACGAGAGCGGCGCCTACCCCGACTGGATCGAGCTGCACAACCTCGGCAGCTCCGCCGTGTCGCTCGACGGCTTCTATATCTCCGACGACCTGGCGGAGCCGGACCGGGAGCCGCTGGACGGCTCCCTGAGCGTGCCCGCCGGCGGCTACCTGATCCTGTTCGCCGACGGCGACGTCGACCAGGGCGCGAACCACCTGTCGTTCCGGCTGGCGAAGGCGGGCGAGGACGTCGTGCTGTCGACGGACGGCGAGAGCGCCGTGGAGGTGGTCGACTCGACGACCTACGGCGAGCAGCAGACCGACGTGTCGATGGCTCGCTCCCCCGACGGCACCGGCGACTTCGCGGCGAGCGACAGCCCGACCCCCGGCGCGGCGAACGAGTAGAGGCGGGCGTGCCGACCGCGATCCCCAACCGGCGCGAGTTCAAGTACCTGGTCCCCCGCGCCCACCTGCCGGCCCTGCGCGCCGCGCTCGACGGGCTGTGTGACCTCGATCCCCACGCGGGGCCGGACCGCACCTACGGGCTGCGCTCCCTGTACTTCGACTCCCCCGGTCTGCGGCTCTATCACGCCAACGAGCGGGAGGCGGTGGTGCGATTCAAGGCGCGGGTGCGCTGCTACCCGGACTCGCCCGGCTCGCCGGTGTTCGCCGAGGTGAAGCGGCGGACCGGCGACGTGATCCACAAGAGCCGGGCCAAGCTGCCCGACGGCGGGTGGGCCGACGCGCTCGGCCCCGACGGGCCGGGGGCGGGCGCCGACGACGCCCTGGGCGCCTTCCTCTCCCGGATGCACCGCTACCAGCTGCGGCCGGTGGTGCTCGTCGAGTACCGACGGGAGGCGTACGTCAGCCGGTTGGACGACTACGCCCGGGTCAGCATCGACACCCGGATCGGCTGCCAGCGGCAGACGGCGCTCACCCTCGACGCCCCCCGGAGCTGGCGGCCCATCGACCAGCCGTGGCGGACCTGGACGCCGATGTCGCCGTGCGTGGTGGAGCTGAAGTGGGCGCGGCAGGCGCCCCGCTGGATGGCCGACCTCGTGCAGCGCGTCGAGCTGCTGCGCCACGCCTTCAGCAAGTACTGCGGCGCGATGCTCGCGCTCTCCGACGACCACTTCCGGGACTACCGCCGGGCCCAGAGCCTGTGGGGCTGACATGGACTTCCTCGAGCAACTGAGCAAACCCGGAGCGGCCCCCCTGTGGTCGGCCGTCATGGCGATCGGCCTGGCGTTCGCGCTGGGGCAGATCATCAGCGGGGTCTACATCGCGACCTTCCGCGGGCTGTCCTACTCCCGGTCGTTCGTGCAGGGGATCCCGCTCGGCGCGATCGTCACGGCGATGCTGATGCTCGCCATCGGCGACTCCATCGCGGCCGGCATCGGCCTCGCCGGCGGCCTGAGCATCGTCCGGTTCCGGACGACGATGCGGGACCCCCGGGACATGGCGTTCATCTTCGCGGGGCTGGGGGTCGGCATCGCCTGCGGCCTGCAGGCGTTCCCGGCTGCGATCGGCGGCACGGCGCTGTTCGCGGTGGCGGCGTTCCTGCTGTTCGGCGTCTCCTACGGGGCGCGTCGCCAGTTCGATGGGCTGGTCCGGTTCGTCGCCCCCGCCGATCCCGAAGCGTCCGACGCCATCACCTCCGCCCTCAAGGCGCACACCGCCCACTTCGTCCTCGTCACGATGCGGGAAGCGTCGCAGGGGGACGAGTTCGAGCACGCCTACCAGGTGCGCATCCCCGATCCCGCGGCTCGACCCAAGCTGCTCCACGCCCTCGACGCCGTGACCGGCGTGCGTGACGTCGCCCTGCACATGCAGGAGCCGACGTTGGAGGTGTAGCCGTGCACTGGCGAGCCCAGGACGCCCTGAACCGGCACGGTCCGCGCCTGCTGATGCTCGGCAGCGTGGTGGCCGTCGCGGTGCTCGTGGTGTTGGGGCCGAGGACGACGGTGCCGGGGTACGCCGAGGTGTCCCCGATCCGGGTCGCCTCCCTCGAGGAGGGGCGGGTGTCGGACGTGGCCGTCGTGTCGGGGGCGGTGGTCGCCGCCGGCGACGTCATCGGGGTGCTCGACGACGCGCCGATCCAGGGCCGGATCCGCGTGCTGCGGGCGGAGCTGGAGCAGCGCGGGGCGACGCTCGAGGGCGTGCAGCGCGACGCCCAGGCGACCCTGATGGCGGCCCAGGCCGAGCGCGAGGAGACGAGCGCGCGGCTCCGGGCCGCCGAGCAGGGGCTCGCGGTGGCCAGCGAGCGGCTGGCCGCGCGGACCCGCCAGGTGGAGCTCGGGCTGGCGGCGCGGGACGAGCTGGGTCCGTTGGAGACCGAGGTCGCCACCTACACGGGTGAGGTCGAGCGGCTGCGGGCCCGCCTGCAGCACCGGCGCGACGCGTTGGCGCTGGTCCAGGAGGGCGTCGAGGGCAGCGGCGACGCGCCCGCGCCGGCGCTGCTGGAGGAGGTGCGCGCCATCGCGGTGGTCCAGGAGGAGCTGGCGCTGCTGGAGGAGCGCCGCGCGGCGATGACGATGCGGGCGCCGATCGACGCCCGCGTCGGCGGCGTGCACTACCGGCGGGGCGAGGTGTTGCCGGCCCTGCAGACGCTGGTGGAGCTGCTGCCGCTGGAGACCACCACGGTCGTCGCCTGTGTGCCCGAACAGTACGGCGTGTTCGTGCGGGCCGGGACCGGGGCCGATCTGGCGCCGGCGGACGGCGGCGCGCCGCGCACGGGCACGGTGGTCGACGTCGTGGGCCTGGTGTCGGAGGCGCCGGAGCGGTGCAAGCAGCGCCCCAACGAGGTCGGCTGGGTTCGCCCGGTGCGCATCGCGGTGGACGGCGGGGGGCTGGTGCCCGGCCAGCGGTTCGACGTCGCGTTCACCGAAGACGGGGACGAGGAAGGCACGCCATGAGGCGGTGGTTGATTCTGATCGCGCTGGTGGCGCTTGCGCCGGCGTCCGCGTCGGCGGCGCTGACGCTGGAGGAGGCGCTCGTGCGGGCCGAGGAGGTCTCGACCGACCTGCGGCTCCAGGAGCTGTCGGGCGAGGCGGCGGCGGACGCCTGGCTGGCGGATCCCCGGGCCGGCGCGCCGTCGGTTCGGCTCGGGGTGCGGGACCTGGGGCGGACCTCGGGCGGCACGCCCGACCCGCCCGAGTGGACGGCCCGGCTCCGCTTCCCGTTCCCGCGGCCGTGGGACCTGTCGGCGGCGGCCCGCCAGGGTCGGGCCACGGTGGCCCGCGAGGACGCGGAGCTCGACCGCATGCGCAAGAGCCTGCGGGCGGCGGTGGCGACCCGGTTCCGGGCCTTGCCGCTGCTGCGCCAGGCGGCCGAGGCGGCGGAGCTGCTGACGGAGCTGCGGGTGGAGCACGTGCGGCTGATCGAAGAGCGTCGTGCCGAGGGCCTGTCGACGACCCTGGACTGGTTGGACGCCGAGGAGGAGCGCCGGGACGCGGACGACGACCGCGCCGCCCGGGAGGCCGAGGCGTGGGCGGTCGAGGCGGAGCTCCGGACGATGCTCGGCTGGCCGGCCGACCAGCCGCTGGAGCTCGAGCCATTCGACGCGGTCGTGGTCGCCGAGGCGCCGCTGCCGGCCGTCGAGGAGCTGGCGGACGTCGCGGACTCGTCCCGGCTCGCGGAGGCCCGGGCCCAGGTCGAGCGGTCCGAAGCGCGGCTCGCCCGGCAGCGGTTCCAGTCCATCCCGTGGATCGACTGGGCTCAGGGCGGAGCGGTGTTCCAGTCGGGTCGGGAGACGTCGTTCGAGGTCGGAGTCGCGATCGACGTGCCGACGTACCACTGGTCGCGGACCCGGACCCGGGAGGCTCGTCACGAGCTGGCCCGCTCCAGGCTGCGGCTCGCGGCGGCCGAGCGGTCCGAGCGCGAGGCGATGGTCGAGCGCCTCCGGTCGGCCGAAGCGGCCCGGGGGCGATGGCAGGTCGAGCGCACCCACCGCTCGGCGATCGAGGTCCAGGCGGGGCCCCTCCTCGAGGGGGCCGACCCGCTGCTCGCCGTCGAGCTGAAGGCCCGACTGGTGCGCGCCAACCTGCGCGAGCTGCTCGCCCTGGCCGAGGTCATCGTGGAGCTGGAGAAGCTGGCCGCCGAGCGGTAGTGGTCCGGGGCCTCCCGACCGCCAACCAGCGTCGAGACGGCTCATCTGCCCACCAGTTGGCGGCCTCGAC
>CAYQEG010000018.1:6833-49091 GCA_964416435.1 uncultured Rickettsiales bacterium | reverse complement strand
CGACCGCCAACCAGCGTCGAGACGGCTCATCTGCCCACCAGTTGGCGGCCTCGACCGCCAACGAGGGTCGAGACGGCTCATCTGGCCACCGGTTGGCGGCCCCAAGCACGAACGGGCCGGCCCGAGGGCCGACCCGCTCGCCGGAGGAGGACGGGGGGAGGGCTACTTGATCTTGGCGTCGCGCTTCGCGCGGGCGGCCTTGGACGCCTTGTCGGCGAGGCGGGCCTCGTAAGCGGCCTCGCCGATACGCGCTTCCAGCACGATCTCCCGGGTCTCGGCGCGGCGGGCGCGGGCCTCGGGGGACACGTCGACGTCGAAGCCGTCTTCGATGGCCTGGGCCGCCGCGACGACCTCCGGGGCGGGCTCACCGGCGAGCACGGGGGCGGCGACGGCGAAGGTGGTGGCGGCGATCAGGCTGGCGATGAAGTTGGTGGCGGTCATGGGATGGGCTCCAGTGGGTTTCGGTCAGTCCCCGGATGTCTGCTCCTTCGGACGGAGGCCGAGCAGGGGGCATTCGAGGAAGACCGAAGAAAGAGCAGGATCGGGGCGACCTCCGGCGATCTACGCCGGCTCGTCCTTCCCCGGCCAGCGCCCGTCGAGCTTGAACCGCGGGTAGTAGCGCTTCCACTCGGCGATCATCAGGTCGAACGGGATCCCCGGGAAGCTGCCGTAGTCGTGCACGTACTCCATGAAGCGGCCGCCCTGACCGTCGTACTCCTGGAAGATCGAGTCGGCGCGTCCGTCGAACTCCAGCGGCGCCACCCCCAGGTGCTCGCACAGCTCCCGGTTGAACGCCGGAGTCGCGGCCACCCAGCGGCCGTCGAGGTGCAGCTCCGTGTAGCCGTGGAAGACCAGCAGGCTCGTGCCCAGCTTGCGCTCCAGCTCGTCGGTGCCGATGTGGTTGCGCACGTTGGCGAAGTGCAGCCGGCTGGGCACGCCCACGGACCGCGCGCAGGCGGCCAGGAGCACCGCCTTGTCGATGCAATGGCCGCCGTCCTGCCTGTCGCGCACCACCACGTCGCTCGCCCGGTAGGCCTCCGGAGTCGAGTGCACCCGCCACGGGCTGTACCGGCAGCCGTCGCGGACCGCGTAGTAGAGGCGGACGGCGTTGTCGATTGGGCTGTCGCCCGCCCCGGAGTGCCGCGCGGCGAAGCGCTCCACCGCGGGGTGTCCGCTGTCGACGAAGGCGTTGGGCTGCAGGAACGGGGCGAGGTCCGGCACGGCGGCTCGATTACTACCAACCGAACCGCCCACCGACAATCACGGGAGGCGGACCCGACGCGGCCGCCGTCGCGGTCCTCGATCAAGAGGACTACACTCCCACCTCGGGAGCATTGTCTCCTGGATCGAACCAATCTGTTCAGTTCTGCGGCCTTCCGGTGTCAGTCGACGCTAATTAGGGTCCAGGTCGAACTTCGAAAGGAAACGCTCCCATGCGTCTGAACGCCCTGCTCATCGCTTTCGCCGTCACCTTCGGCCTCTCGCTGTCCGCCCCGTCGGAGTCGGTCGCCCAGGAGGCGAGCTACGTCTTCGACGGCGCCCACACGAACATCGGGTTCAAGGTGCGGCACAACGTCATCTCGTGGGTCTACGGCAATTTCACCGAGTACGACGGCAGCGTCACCTACGACCCCAGCAACATCGAGAAGACCTCGGCGAAGGTGACGATCCAGGTGGGCAGCATCAACACCGACAACGCGAAGCGGGACGAGCACCTCAAGAGCGCCGACTTCTTCGACGCGGCCGGGTTCGCGACCATCACATTCGAGTCGACGGGCGTCGAGAACGTCGACAAGGACGGCAGCTTCGACCTGGTCGGCAACCTGACGATGCGCGGCGTGACGAAGGAGGTGACGCTGTCGGTCGACGCCTTCGCCGGCCCGGTCAACGACCCCTGGGGCAACACCAAGATCGGCACCACCGCCACCCTGAAGATCGACCGCCAGGACTTCGGCGTGAACTGGTCCAAGACCCTGGACGCCGGCGGCCTCGTGGTCGGCAACGAGGTCCACATCACGCTCGACCTGGAGCTCAACCAGACGAAGTAGTCCCCAGTCGATTAGCAGCCACAAGCGCCGATCTCCGAGAGGGGGTCGGCGCTTTCGTTTGCGGGCCACAAGGAGATCGATTCGATCGACGCGATCCCATTTACCTAGGGATCCTGCAGGTTTCGGGGATCCTTGGTACAACAATGGTAATGAGTGCCAATGCAGGCGCAGTTACAACCATCGCCCCCCCGCCGCGCCGGAGCACCCGGAACGGACGGGCGATCCCCCGTCCGTTCCTCAAGTGGGTCGGCGGCAAGGGGCAGCTGCTCGCCGAGCTGAGGAAGCGGGTTCCGGACCAGTTCAACCGCTACATCGAACCCTTCGTCGGCGGCGGAGCGATGTTCTTCCACCTGCGCCCACCCCAGGCGGTGCTGGCGGATCTCAACGGTGAGTTGATCGACGCGTTCACCGCGGTGCGGGACGACCTCGAAGCGACCATGGAGTTCCTGCGGGAGCACGTCTACGAGAAGACCTGGTACTACCGGACGCGCAGCCGCGACCCCGAGGAGATGGAGCTCGCGGAGCGCGCGGCGCGGACCATCTACTTGAACCGGACCGGCTTCAACGGGCTGTACCGCGTCAACAGCAAGGGCCGCTTCAACGTGCCCTTCGGCCGGTACAAGGACCCGCTGATCTGCGACCAGGAGAACCTGACCGCCTGCCGGCAGGCGCTCCAGGGGGCGGACCTCGTGAGCGCCCCGTTCGACGAGGTGCTCGACGGCGCGCAGTCCGGGGACTTCGTCTACATGGACCCGCCGTACGTGCCGCTGTCCAAGACGGCCAACTTCACCCAGTACGTCGCGGGCGGCTTCGGCCCCGAGGCCCAGGAGCGCCTCGCGTCGTGGCTCGAGCGGCTGCACGGCCGAGGCGTGCGCTTCGCGCTGAGCAACGCCGACACGCCAGAGACCCGGGCGATGTACGGCGCCCTGGCGATCGACGGGCTGCGCATCGACGGGGTAACCGCGACGCGCTCGGTCAACAGCCGCACGACCGGCCGGGGCCGGGTCGGCGAGCTCATCGTCTGGAACCCCTCCGTCGACTGACGGGAGACGCGCTCAGGGGTCTGGGGTGATGGGGTCGTCTAGACGTCGAAGGCGTCGACCCAGCGCTCGAGGCGTCGCAGCAGCCCGCCAGCGTGCTCGCCCGCGACCCGCGCGATGCCGTCGACATCCCCGAGCTGGCAGCGGAACAGCAGGGTGCGGATCTGCTTGCCGACCTCCAGGGTGCTGCCCGGGGCGACCGGGTCCGCGTCCAGCTTGCGGTGCCGGACCGGGTCGTTGACGTCGTCCCAGACCGCGAACCGCTGCACGCGCTTGCCGTCGAGCAGGGCGACGACCGGCGCGATGCCCGCGGCGGTGCCGGTGGTGAACACCGCGGTGCGGCGGGCCTCGTCGACGGACAGCTCCATCAGCCGCGCGAGCGAGATGCGGTCGACCCGCACGTCCAGGCCCAGGCTGCGGGCGATCTCCAGGACGGTGTCCCGCGTGATGCCCGGCAGGATGGTGTCCGCGCCGTCGTCCTCCTGGACGGACGGCGGCGTGTGCAGCACCAGCGCCCCGTTCTCCTCCGCGAGGACGAAGAAGTTGGCGCCGCCCATCTCCTCGATCTCCCCGCCGGGGCCGGTGAACAGGATGTCGTCGAAGACGTCCGTCCAGGGCGTCTGGGCGGTGGCCGCGGACCGGTTCGCGGCCAGCTCCATCATCATCGTGAGCGTCGGGGCGTAGTTGCACGACGCCTTGACCGCGCCGGTGCCGCCCTTGACCGCGCGGGGGTGCTCCCGCTCGACCCGCAGCACCATGTCCGAGCGGTACTTGCCGACCGGGGTCACGTAGACCGCGAACACGTACTGGTCCGACGGCTTGACGCCGAGCACCGGCCCGCTCGCGAAGATGATCGGCCGGAGGTACAGCGCCGGCGGGGTGCTGTGCCAGTCGAAGTCCGGGTCGTCGATGCGGTGGGCCTGGAACTCGCCGGTGAACAGCGCCGAGGCGTTGGCCCGGATCGCCTTCTTGCTCAGGTCGTCGTACAGGGCGGCGAAGCTCTCGGCGCTCCCCGCGAGGTCCACCGGGATGCCCATGCGCAGCGCGCTCGTCCACATCCGCTGGGCGTTGCGGCCGGCGCGGAACAGCCGGGCCGTGGTCCGCTCCCCGTCGGTCGTGAAGTAGGCCTTCTGGCCTTCGAAGACGGACTGCGCGTAGTGCAGGGTCCCGGCCATCATCGACAGCGGCAGCATCTGCCCGTCGAGCACCGCCGGTTCGCTCCAGGTCGCGGTGCCGCTCTGCGGGTCGAGGTTGAGGGTGGCGAGCGCGATCGCTTCGGTCGCCAGCGGCACGAACGCGCCACGGGAGTAGCCGGACAGCGGCGGCAGGGACTTGCCGAACAGCTGCCGCAGCGGCTCGGGGGCGTTCCACTCCTCCAGATCGAGATCGACCTCCAGACGGTCGGTTACGTCGCCCTGCCACAGCACGGCATCGCCGTCCTTCAAGCTCAGGGGGGCGCCCCCTTCGGGGGCAGCGAGCGTGACGCGCAGCGTCTTTCCGTCGGACTGGATCGACATGGCTCTCCTGGCGAGTGGTGGCGGGGTGCTCATATATCCACAAGCGGCCGTCTTTCCAAGCGGCCTTTCGATCGACTGCGTGGCAGCGAGCCTGTGGAAAATCAACCCCCGAGGAAGAGGTCTTCCTCCGAGCGCGCGAACGACTCGATGACTTCGCCACCCTCGGCCAGCCAGGCGCCTTCCCAGCGGTAGCTGGGGCGCTCTTCGGGTGAGAACGCCACGTGCACCGTCGCCCGCAGCGACTCGCCCGCCTTCGCCTCGCGGCGCGGGACGGGGAAGATCACCTGGCTCCAGTGGGTGCCCGGGTCGAAGGGGCCGCTGCCCATCGGAACGCCGGGCGCCCAGTCGACGTCGAACCAGCCCACCAGGCCGGTGACGAGGCGTCCCTCGGGCACCTCCCAGGTCCCGGTCAGGGCGTACGAGTCGGCTCGGTCGAACGGGTCGATCGTCGCCACCAGCGCGGGCTGGGCCCAGCAGAACGACGAGACGACGTCGACCACGTTGACGCGGTTGTCCTCCGCCCCCTGGAACGCGCTGACGTCGATCCCGTTCCAGGGCGTCTCCCAGAATCGCCAGGGGTCCCAGAACAGCCGGGAGTCGGCCGGCTGCAGGAACATGCGGACCTCGGTCGGCCCCCGGCGGCCGCCGGGCTTCAGGTGCCGATCGGAGAACGCCTGGAGCGCTCGCCACATGCCGTCGCCGAACGCGAAGTTGCCCAGGCACTCGCTGAACACGACGTCGACCTGCTCCCCGACGTCGACCTGGGCGGCGTCGGCTTCGTGGCAGAGCATGCGGTCGGCGACGCCGTTGTCTTCGGCCAGCCGTCGGGCGAGCCGGACGATGGGGCTGGCGTCGATCGCGTGGACCCGCGCCGCTCCGGCTCGCAGCGCGAGGATCGCCAGGATGCCGGT
Source organism: uncultured Rickettsiales bacterium (assembly GCA_964416435.1). Classification (GTDB taxonomy): domain Bacteria; phylum Myxococcota_A; class UBA796; order UBA9615; family UBA9615; genus CAYQEG01. The sequence goes on along the minus strand of CAYQEG010000018.1, from coordinate 43,575 downwards.
GCCGGTGCCGACGTCCGCGACGACGTCCCCGGGCCGCACCAGCGTCTCGATCATCTTCATGAGGGCGGCGGTGCGGATGTCGTCCTGCATCATCCACTTGTGATACGAGACGTGGACCTGGTGTCCCTGGCTGCTCATGGGTCGTTCCTCTGGTGCAGGAGCACGGACAGGCAGGTGAGTCCCGCCTCCGCCCGTCCGAGGTTGGGGAGGGGCACCTCGACCACGTCCAGCCCGAGCCCGCGCAGGAGCGGAGCCGTGGTGGGGCGGGCGAGCACGCGGTCGGGGAGCGTCAGCACGTTCGGCTCGCGGTGTTCGATCAGCTGGAAGCCCTGGAGCGCGTCACGGTCGACCCCGGACGGGGCGACGAGGAGCGTGTCGTCGTCCAGGAGCCCGACGGCGGTCTTCAGGTGGAGGACGTCGCTCACCTCGACCCGCACGACCTCGCGCCCGCTGACCTCGCCCAGCCACTCCGCCGCGTCGGCCGAGGTCCGGCTCGACAGGCCGACGTAGAGGCGGTCGCGGGCGAGCATCACGTCGCCGCCGTCCAGGGACAGCTCGTCGGGCATGGCGACCACCCGCCCCAGCTCGGTCAGGGCCCGGCCGACGATCGCCCGCTCGCCTCGGCGGCTCGCCACCCCGGGGTTGCACAGGATGCGGGGCCCCTCGACGAGATCGAGGGCGAGGTCCTCCACGAACGGACAGTCGGGGAAGGCGTCGTCGGGGTCGAGGCGGAACACGCGCACGTCCCCGCCGCGCAGGGCGGCGCGGTAGTTCTTCAGCTCGGCCCGTGCCCCCTCGACGTCGATCGGCTCGCGCTCGACGTGGGTCAGCTCGCAGTCGGCCATGCTGGCCGGCACGCTGCGGGTCAGGGCCGCGTAGACGGTCACGGTTCCTCCCTCACAGGCGGCGCCTCCCGGCGGTCAGCTCGTCGAACAGCTCGGGCGTGATCGGCTGCCAGCCCGGCGCCCCGGCGAGCGCGACGAAGAGCGGATCCTGCACCAGGCCCGGGTCGAATGCCTGCTCGCGAAGCTCTCCCTTGCGGTGCTTGTGGGTCCCGGTGGTCTCCAGTCGCTCGACCACCCGCAGGAAGACCGGCACCGCGTAGGGCGGCAGCGACCGGCGCAGGGAGGCGAGCACGGTGTCGGGGTCGAACCCGTCGCCCGGCACGACGGCGGCCATGCCGGCGCGGCCCGGGTAGTCGGGCACGAGCACGCCGTAGACCGTGCAGTCGGCGACGCCGGGGGCGCCGCCGAGGATCGACTCCACCTCGCCGGTCGAGACGTTCTCGGACTTCCAGCGGAAGGTGTCCCCGATGCGGTCGACGAAGACGGCGTGGCCCCAGCCGATCTTGCGGAGCAGGTCGCCCGAGTCGAACCAGACGTCGCCCGGGGCGAAGACGTCCCGGAGCAGCTTGCTCTCGGACGCGTCGGGGTCGGTGTAGCCGTCGAAGTGGAACCGCTCGGACACCTTGCAGAGCAGCAGCCCGGCCTCTCCCCGCCGCGCGCGGATCGGGCGACCCCGGCGGTCCCGCACGATCGCCCCGGCGTTCACGTCGTAGCGGACCAGCCGGTGCGGGGTGATGCAGAAGCCGACCGTGCCGGGCAGCCGCAGCGGGTTGAAGAACATCGTGTTGGCCTCGCTGGCCGCGTAGTGCTCGTACACCTCCTCGATCCCGAACCGCTCCATGAACGGGCGCCAGAGCTCCGAGCGCATGCCGACGCCGAAGCAGCGGCGCACGCGGTGGTCGCGGTCGGCCGGGGAAGGGGGGCGGGCGAGGAGGTACCGGGGCAGCTCCCCGATGTACGGAAACGCCGTCGCGCCCAGCTCCCTGCAGTCGGTCCAGAAGCGGCTGGCGGAGAACCTCGGCACGACGATCATCGCCGCGCCGGCGCCGCAGCACGCCGACCAGGCCGACGTCAGCGCCATGTTGTGGAACAGGGGGAGCGGCACGTAGAGGCGGTCGGCCGGCGTCAGCCGGAGCATCACGCGGCCGTAGACGGCCGACGCCTTGATCCAGCGCATGTGGGTCATCACCGACGCCTTGGGCAGGCCGGTGGTGCCGGAGGTGAAGATCGTGAAGGCGGTGTCCCCGAGCCGCACCCGGCCCGTCGAGGCGGGGTCCCAGGCCGGCGCTGCGGCTGCCTCCTCGAGCAGGTCGGGGAGCGACCAGACCGGGGGCGGCGCGTCGTCGAGGTCGTCGATGGAGCCGGCCAGCTCGGGCGCGACCACGACCGCCTTCGCCGCGCTGACCCGGAGGCTGTGGCTCAGGGTCCGTCCCCGCTGCTGGGTGTTGAGGAGCGCGGTGACCCCGCCGAGCTTGGCGAGCGCGCCCACCAACACCAGGAGCTCGGCCGAGTTGGGCGACAAGACCGCGACGACATCGCCGAACCCGATTCCGCGGGCCGACAGCGCGTGGGCGACGCGATTGACCTCACGATTCAACTGGCGCCACGACAGGGTCTGCGTGTATGTGACGACCGCCGCGCGCGAGCCATGCCGACGGGCGTTGCGTTCGAGCATCCAACCGATCGAGCGTGCGCGGCTCTTGTCGCGCTGCAGCGCGGTCGGCAGGGCGGTGAGCTGAGCGGGCAACAGGGGCGCGTTGCGAGCGGACGCCGCGACGACGTCGAGCAGGGTGACCCGGGGGCTCATCGCGGCAGCTTGCCCGATCGACGTTCTCGGCGCTTTCGCGCTTGACTTACCTCAATGAGATTCATAGGTTTCAATAGATTTTGAAACTTCTGAAACGTCTGGACAACGTATGCAGGACGTCCTCGCTCGCGACGCCCTTCTCCGCCTGGCCGACCGGTACGAGCTCCCGCGCGTGCGCGCGGGCCTCGAGCCGGTCGCCGACGGTATCGCCAACGACCTGGCCGAGCTCGAGCGCCTGCACCACGACCGGGTGGATTCGTCGGACACCACCCGCCTGGCGGAGGCCCCCCCGCACCTGCAGACCACCCGCGGCAAGCGGGTCCGGCCGATGATCTGCCTGCTCGCGGCCCGCGCCTTCCCGCCGGCGGAGGCGCCGAAGTCGGTGCTTCGGTTGGCGATGGTCGCCGAAGCGATCCACAGCGCCACGCTGCTGCACGACGACGTGCTCGACCTCGGCGAGACCCGTCGCGGACGGCCGGCGGCGCGCATGCTGTTCGGCAACAACGCGTCGGTGCTCGGCGGCGACCTGCTCCTCGTGCACGGACTGCACGCGGTCGAGGCGGCCGGCGTCCCCGGGCTGATGACGTCGATGATCGACGTGCTCCGCCGCATGGTCGGCGCCGAGGCGATGCAGTTGGAGAACCGCGGCCGCGTCGACGTGACCGCCGCGGAGTACTTCGCGGTGGTCGACGGCAAGACCGCGTCGCTCTTCGAGTGGGCGATGGAGGCGGGCGCCCGGGCGGCCGGCGCGACCGACCACCAGGTCGCCGCGGTCCGCCACTACGGCCACCACGTCGGCTACGCGTTCCAGCTCCTGGACGACCTGCTCGACCTGACCCGCGAGCCGCTCGCCATCGGCAAGAGCGTGCTCGTCGACGTCGCCGGCGGCACGATGACCTACCCGGTGCTGGCCGCCATGGAGGCCTTCCCCGACCTCGAGCCGCGCCTCGCGGCGATGGTGGAGGGGGCGGCCGACGACTACTTCGTCGCGGACCTGTTGACCGCGGTCGAGCGCTCCGGGGCGATCGCCCGTACGCGGGACCTCATCGAGGACCACACCCGCAGCGCCCTGCTCGAGCTCGACGCCCTCGCTCCCACCGCGGCGTGCGCGGCCCTCGCATCCATCGCCACCGCCCTGGCGGAGCGCAGCAAGTGAGCACCGTCCGATGACCATCGACACCCTCCCAGCCACGCAGCGAGCCGACGCCGTCCGCTCGATGTTCGGTGGGATCGCCGGGCGATACGACCGGGCCAACTCGGTCATGTCCGGCGGCATGCACCACCTGTGGCGCCGCAAGGCGGTCACGTTGCTCGACGCCGCGCCCGACGCCCGGGTGCTCGACGTCTGCTGCGGCACCGGCGACCTGGCCCTCGCGATCGCCCGGAAGATGGGCCCGCAGGGCGAGGTGGTGGCGACCGACTTCACCCCCGAGATGGTCGAGCTGGCCCGCGCCAAGCACGCCCGCAAGGGCTCCGGCGCCGCGACCGCGAGCTTCGCCCAGGCGGACGCGACGGACCTGAGCCGGTTCGCGGACGACAGCTTCGACGCCGCGACGGTGTCGTTCGGCATCCGCAACGTGGTGCCGCCGTCGGCCGGCCTGGCCGAGATGGCCCGGGTGGTGCGCCCGGGCGGCCGACTGCTGGTGCTCGAGTTCGGCCAGCCCGACGGCTGGCTGTTCGGGCCGCTGTTCCGCTTCTACTCCGCGTTCGTGATGCCCCGCATCGGCGGGCTCGTGACCGGCGACCGCGCCGCCTACGAGTACCTGCCGCGCACCTCGGCGGCGTTCCCCGCCGGCCCGCGATTCGTCGACGAGCTGCTCCGCCCCGCCGGCCTCGAGCCAGCCCTGGCCCGCCCCCTGATGCGAGGGATCGCCTGGATCTACCTCGCCGAGGTCCCCCGATGAGCAGCAACCCCCGCAGCTCACGCCTGCCCGGCTTCCACCGACTCGACGTGGAGACGCGCCGGGAGCGGATCGACGTGCACGCGGACGCCAACCCCGGTCACCTGCCGCTCGACCTGGCGGACCAGATGATCGAGAACGTCGTCGGCACGTTCCACCTGCCGATGGGAGTGGTCACCAACGTGCGCATCAACGGCGCCGACTACCTCGTGCCGGTCGCGACCGAGGAGCCGAGCATCGTCGCCGCGGCGAGCAACGCCAGCAAGATGATCCGGGCCGGCGGCGGCTTCCGAGCGTGGGCCGATCCGCCGGTGATGATCGCCCAGATCCAGCTGCTCGACGTGCCCGACGCCGCGGCGGCCAGGGTCGCCATCGAGGCCGAGGCGGACGCCATCGGCGAGCAGGTCGACGCGTCGTGCGCCAGCCTGGTGCGCCGGGGCGGCGGCTTCCGCGGGCTGGAGTTCCGAGACCTGGGCGACCGCCTCGCCGTCGTGCACCTGCACGTCGACTGCCGAGACGCGATGGGCGCCAACATCGTCAACAGCGTGGCGGAGGCGGTCGGGGATCGCGTCGCCCGGCTGGCCGGGGCTCGCCTCGGCATGCGCATCCTGAGCAACCTGGCCGACCGTCGGTGCGTCGTCATCGAGGCGTCGGTGCCGCTGGACGCCGTCGGCGGCGAGGAGGTCGCCCACGCCATCGAAGAGGGCGACCGGTTCGCCCACGCCGACCCGTACCGGGCCGCGACCCACAACAAGGGGATCATGAACGGCATCGACGCGGTGCTGATCGCCTGTGGGCAGGACTGGCGGGGCGTCGAGGCGGGGGCCCACGCCTACGCCGCGCGGGACGGGCAGTACCGCTCGCTGACCACCTGGCGGGTCGAGGACGGCGCGCTGCAGGGCCGCCTCGAGCTGCCGATGGCGGTCGGCATCGTCGGCGGCGCGACCCGCATCCACCCCGGCGCGCAGCGCTCGCTGCGCATGCTGGGGGCGAGCTCGGCGTCCGAGCTGGCGCAGATCGCCGCCGCCGTGGGGCTCGCCAACAACCTCGCCGCCGTGCGGGCGCTCATGACCGTCGGCATCCAGGAAGGTCACATGCGCCTCCACGAGCGCAGCGTGCAGGCCGCCCGGGCCGCCGCCGCGATCACCGGAGGCGTCGCCTGATGACCGGCACCCGCAGCTGGCTGGCCCTGCCCGCCCCCGACGCCCGGCCGCTGACGCTGCTGCGGTGGTCCCGCGCGACCGGCAAGGGGCGGCTGCTCTACGGCTCCCGGGACGGCTGGGAGATCGCCGCCGTGGGTGAGGCGGAGGTGCTCGAGGCGAGCGGCCCCCACCGGTTCGCGGACCTCTCGGCCGAGGCGCGGGTCGTCTTCGGGCGGCTGGAGCCGGTCGGCGACGAGGGACCGATGCCGATGCTGATCGGCGGGTTCTCCTTCGTGGACGACGCGCCCGCCGCGGACTCCGATTGGCAGACCTTCGGCTCGGGCCGCTTCGTGCTCCCGATCGTGAGCCTCCTGCGACGGGGGGACGAGGCCTGGCTCATCGGGGTCGGCCCCGAGGGGTTGACCGGCGCGCCGGCCGCCGAGCACATCCGACAGCTGCTGTTCGAGTGCGGCGAAGAGCTGATGCAGCTCGAGCGGACCGCCGACGCGGTCCCCGGTGGGCCAGCCCGGGCCGACGTCGAGCCGCCGGTCGACTACCGGCACGAGGTCGCGGACGCGCTGGACGCCATCTCTGACGGCTCCCTCAGCAAGGTCGCGGTCGCCCGCAGCGAGGCGTGGCGCACCCCGACCGCGCCCTCCGTCTCCACGCTGCTCGACTCGGCCGGGCGCCGGTTCCCCGACTGCTTCCGCTTCTGCGTCGAGCCGGCCGACGGCCCGGCGTTCGTGGGCGCCTCCCCCGAGCGGCTGGTCGCGGTCGCCGACGGCGCGGTGAGGGTCGACGCCCTCGCCGGCACCGCCCACCGCGGCGGCGACGACGCCGAAGACGCGGCGTTGGGCGACGGCCTGCTCGCGGACGACAAGGAGCGGCGGGAGCACGGCTCGGTCGTCGACTACGTGCGCGACGCGCTGCGGCCGGTCTGCGCCACCCTGAACGTGTCCGACGTGCCCGGCCTGCTCCGGCTCGCCAACGTGCAGCACCTGCACACCCCCATCTCGGGACAGCTCGCCAACGGCGAGGGCGTGCTCGACCTGGCCGAGCGGCTGCACCCGACGCCCGCCGTCGGCGGGATGCCGCGCGACGACGCGATGGAGTGGCTCGCCAGCCACGAGGTGCTGGAGCGTGGCTGGTACAGCGGCGGGGTCGGGGTGGTCGGCTCCGACGGTCAGGGCGAGCTGTGCGTCGCCATCCGCTCGGGGCTCGTCAACGGCACCACGACCCGGCTGTACGCCGGCGCGGGCATCGTCCGCGGCAGCGTGCCGGACCGCGAGGCGGCCGAGGTCGATCACAAGCTCCGCGGCCTGCGGGAGGTCCTCGTCGATGCTTCGTGAGAGCCCCGTCGCGCGTGCGGGTCGGCTCAGCCGGCTCGATCCCCTCGCCAACCGCAACCTCCTGGCCGCGTCGGTGCTCGCCGACGAGCTGGTGCGGTGCGGCATCCGCGATGTCTGCATGTCGCCGGGCGCGCGGTCGGCGCCGCTGGTGCTCGCCGCCGAGGCGAACGCCCGGCTGGACGTGCACGTGCACGTCGACGAGCGGTGCGCCGGCTTCTACGCCCTCGGGCTCGCCCGGGCGGCGCGTCGACCGGTCGCCCTCCTGTGCACGTCGGGGAGCGCCGCGGCCCACTTCCACCCCGCGGTGATCGAGGCCTTCGAGACCGGGGTCCCGCTGGTCCTGCTGACCGCCGACCGACCGCCCGAGCTGCTGGACTGCGGGGCCCCGCAGACCACCGAGCAGCGGGGCCTGTTCGGCCCCCACGTGCGCGGCTTCACCTCGATCGGCCTGCCGAAGCCCGAGGCCGGCTGGCTGCGTTGGCTGCGCAGCCGGATCTGCCGGATGGTGGAGATCGCCGAGGGCCCGCCGGCGGGGCCCGTGCACCTGGACATCCACTTCGACGAGCCGCTGTCGCCCGTCCGGATCGAGGGCGACGTGCCCGCGGACCTGGCCGACGTCGATCCGATCGCGGTCGGCGGCCGCCCCGACGGCGCCCCCTACGCGCCCTGGGCCGCGGCCGAGCTGAGGCCTCCCGGCGCCGCCCTGGACGAGATGGCCACGCTGGTGCGGGCGCGCCCCCGGGGCGTCATCGTCGTCGGTCCCCTGGACGCCAACGCCGAAGAGCGGACGGCCATCGCCTTCCTGGCCCGCGCGGCGGGGGTCCCGGTGCTCGCGGATCCCCTGTCGGGGCTCCGTCGACCCGCCCCCGACGGGGTGCAGGTCATCGGCGCCTACGACGCCTTCTTCCGGTCCGAGGCGGTGCTGCAGGGGCTCCGCCCCGAGTGGATCCTGCGGCTCGGTCGCACCCCGACGAGCAAGCACCTGGTGCGCTGGATGGGGATGCACCGCGACGCCCGGCAGATCGTCGTCGACGAGCAGGGCCGGCGCGAGGACCCCAACCACGTCGGCGCGCTGTTCGTGCGCGCCCGGACGGCGGCGACCTGCGGCGTGCTCGGCACCGCCGTGCGCGGCGGCGAGGTCGACGCGGAGCGGCAGGCCTGGGCCGACCGCTGGCGCACCGTGGAGCGGGCGACGTCGACGGCCCTGTCGGCCGGCGCGGCGTCGGGACCGGACCACTTCGAGGGCGGCCTCGTCGAGCGCATCGGTGAGCTCCTGCCGCCGGACGCGACGCTGCTGGCCGCGTCGTCGATGCCGGTGCGGGAGCTCGACGCGTTCCTGACCCCGGCGCCGCGGCGCCTGCGGGTCATCGCCAACCGGGGCGTCAACGGGATCGACGGGCTGGTGTCGACCGCCTTCGGCATCGACGCGGGCACGGCGGGGCCGATGGTCGCGCTGCTCGGCGACCTGGCCACCCTGCACGACCTCGGCGGCCTCGCGGCCGTCCCCCGGCTGGGGCGCACGGGCACGATCATCGTCGTCAACAACGGCGGGGGCGGCATCTTCCACTACCTGCCGATGGCGGAGACCGACGCCCCCACGAGCGAGCTCTTCTCCACCGAGCACGACCTCGGGTTCCGGCACGCCGCGGCGATGTTCGGGCTGGAGTACCGGGCGCCGGCGACGGCTGCGGAGCTGGCCGAGATCCTGGCCGAGTGCGACGACGACCGGGCCCGCCTCGTCGAGCTGGTCGTCGACCGGGCCGACAGCGTCGCCCACCACAAGGCCATCTGGCGCGCCGCGGCCTCGGCGGCCGAGGCCGCCCTGGCGACCCCTGCGTCGGAGTAGACCCGGTGAGTGCTAGCGTCGGCGCGATGCCGACCACCCCGACCCCCGGCAGCCTCGGCGCGTGGTGGCTGGCGCTCCGGCCCAAGACGCTGATCATCGCGGTCGTCGTGGTCGGCGTCGGCACCGCGGTCGCGTCCCACCTCGACTCGGTCCGTTGGCCCCAGGCGGGCGCCGCCCTGGCGGGCGCCCTGCTGCTCCAGGTCGCGTCGAACTTCGCCAACGATCTCTTCGACTTCCGCAAGGGGGCGGACACCGACGAGCGCATCGGCCCGACCCGCGCGGTGGCCGCCGGGCTGCTCAGCCAGCGGGCGATCACGGCGGGGCTCGTCGTGGTGCTGCTGGCCGCCGTGGCGGTCGGCGGTTGGCTCGCGTGGACGACCAGCTGGGTGATCCTCGGGATCGGCGTCGCCGGGATCGTCTCGGCGGTGGCCTACACCGGCGGCCCCTACCCGCTGGGCTACCACGGGCTCGGGGACGTCTTCGTGTTCGTCTTCTTCGGCCTCGCCGCGGTGGCCGGCACCTGCTTCGTGCAGACCGGCACCTGGGAGCCGCTGGCGCTGATCCTCGGCGTGCCGATGGGCTGCTTCGCCGCCGCGGTGCTCACCGTGAACAACATCCGGGACCTGCCGACCGACACCGAGGCCGGGAAGCGCACCATCCCTGTGCGGCTGGGCCGCACCGGGGCGCTGCGCTACTTCGCGGCGCTGCTGTCGGTGCCCTACTTCGTGGTGGTCTGGCTGATCCTCGAGGAGCAGCTCCCCGCGAGCTCGGCCGTCGCGCTCGTCACCTTCCCGCTGGCGTGGCGGGTCTACGTCGTCGTGCGTACCCACACCGACGGGCCGACGCTGAACGCGGCGCTCGGCAAGACAGCCGGTCTGCTGGCGCTCTTCGGCGCGCTGCTGTCGGTGGGTACCCTGATCGGCGCATGACCCTTCGATTCCGCGTCCGGCCGGTCGAGCTCGGGCTCTGGCGGCCGCTGCGGACCGCCGCTGGCGACGTCCACCGCCGCCCCGTCTGGCTGGTCTTCGTCGAGGACGACGACGGCAACGTCGGCGTGGGCGAGGCGGCGCCGCTGCAGCAGGCGGGCACCGAGTCGGCGGCGGAGTGTGGCGAGGCGCTGGAGCGATTCGTCACGGGCCTGTTCGCCCCGGCGCTCCCCGCCTGCCCGCCCGTGCCCTGGCCGGACGAGGCGCCCTGGGAGTCGGAGCTGCGCACGTCGATGCCGGAGCAGCCCGCGGCCCGCGCCGGGGTGGACCTGGCGCTGTGGGACCTGTGCGCCCGCCGAGCCGGTCGCCGCGTCGCGGACCTGCTGACCGACGGCTCGGTCGCCGCGTCGGTGCCGGTCAACGCGCTCGTCTCGACCCCCCGGGAGGCCCGGCTGGCGGCGGAGGCCGGCTTCGAGGTGCTCAAGGTCAAGGTGACCGGCGAGGCGTCCGACGTCGAACGGATGGACGCGATCCGGGAGGCGGCCCCCGACGCCCGGCTCCGGATCGACGCCAACGGCTGCTGGGAGGACCTGGCGGACGCTCTATTGGGGATCCTGGCGCTGGGCGACCTGGAGCTCGTGGAGCAGCCGGTCCCGACCGACGACCTGCTCGGGCTGGTGCAGCTGCGGGTCGGCTCGCCGGGCTGGCGCGTCGCCGCGGACGAAGCGGTGCGGGACGAGCGCCGCGGGCGCCACATCATCGGCGCCGGATCGGCCGACGTCGTCGTGCTCAAGCCCGCTCGTCTGGGTGGGCTCGGTCCCTGCGTGCGGCTCGCCCGGGCCGCCCAGGCGGCGGGCCTGGGGGTCGTGGTGACGACCATGCTCGACGGCGCCGTCGGCCGGGCCGGGGCGCTGCACCTGGCCGCCGCGATCCACCGGCCCGGAGACCTCGCCCACGGCCTCGCCACCGGCTCGCTGTTGACGGAGGACCTGGCGGACGGGCCGACGCCGGCGGGGGGGCGCCTGGCGCTGCCCGACGGACCCGGGCTCGGCGTCTGGCCATGAGGGAGGCGGTGCTCACGACGCCGGACTCGGGGCCCGCCCTGCTCCGAGCGTGGCGGAGCGGCCGCTCCCTCGTCCTCGTCGACCCCCGCCTGCCGGCCGCCGAACAGGCTCGCCGCCGCGCCTTCGCGGACCGCTCCGACGAGGAGCCGGGGGCGGTGGTGTTCACCTCCGGGACGACGTCCCAGGCCCGGGCGGTGGTGCTTCCCTGGTCGGCCCTCACCGAGTGCGCCGAGGCGGTGGTCGAGGCGACGGGGCTGCGGACGGGGGACGCCTGGCTCTGCCCCCTGCCGCTGTCCCACGTCGGGGGGCTGTCGGTGCTCCTGCGGTGCGCGCTGGCCGGGGCCGAGGCGCGGCTGGCGCCGCGGTTCACGCCCCGCAGCCTCGCCGACGGGCTGGCCGGCGGCGTGACGCACGTCTCGTTGGTGGGTCGCATGCTGGGTCGGCTGCTGGAGGAGGCGCACGCGGTCGCGGCGCCGGCGCTGCGCGTGGCGATGGTGGGCGGAGGCCCGACGGACCCCGCGCTGATCGTCCGCGCCCGCCGCGCCGGCCTCCCCGCGGTCACGACGTACGGCCTCACCGAGGCCGGCTCCACGGTGACGCTGGGGCGCCTCGACGCGCCGCCGACCGAGCCTGGCGACGCCGGTTGGCCGATCCCCGGCCGCGAGCTCCGGATCGAGCCCGACGGACGGGTCGCGCTGCGCGGGGCGGGCCTGATGTGGGGCTACGACGGCGTCCCCCGCCCGGGCGACTGGCTCGTCTCGGGCGACCACGGCCGCCTCGCGCCCGACGGCCGGCTGATCGTGGAGGACCGTCGCACCGATCGGATCGTCACCGGGGGCGAGAACGTCGCCCCGGGCGAGGTCGAGGGGGTGCTCGCCGCGGTGCCGGGCGTGCTCGAGGCCTGCGTCGTCGGCCTGCCCGACCCCTCCTGGGGTCAACGGGTCGTCGCTGTCGTCGTCTGGGAGGACGCGCCGGGCTCGGAGCGCGCCCTGGAGGACGCCGTCGGCGGGCTCGCCCCCTGGCAGCGACCCAAGGACTACGTGCATCGAACCCAGCGGCTGCCCCGGGGGCCCCTGGGCAAGCTGCTCCGCCGGACGGTCAGGGAGCGGCTGGTCGAGTCGGTGGAGTAGGCGGCAGCCCCAGCGCCTCCAGGATCTCCGCCCGGAGCCGCTCCTCCTCCGCCGGGTCCCCCTTGAGGTGCATCCGCAACGCCTCGGCGTCGTCGAACTTCAGCGGTCCCCAGATCATGCGGACGCCGCTGCGCCGGAGCCGTCCGAGCGTGCGGCCGTGCTCGACCAGGTCGCTGTGTCGGCAGATCCCCTCGCCGAAGCGGATCTCGATGTCCGCCTGGCGGAACGGCGGGGCCAGCTTGTTCTTGACCACCTTGACCCGGCCGCGCATGCCGATCACCTGCCCGGCGCGCTGCACCGTGCCGGTCTTTCGGATGTCGATGCGCAGCGACGAGTAGAACTTGAGCGCGTTGCCCCCCGGGGTGGTCTCCGGGCTGCCGAACGTGACCCCGATCCGGTGCCGGAGCTGGTTCACGAACACCACCGCGGTGTGGGCGGCGGCGGCGGCGGCGGTGAGCTTGCGCAGCGCCTGGCTCATCAGCCGCGCCTGCAGACCGATGTGGTTGTCGCCCATCTCGCCGTCGATCTCCGCCCGGGGCGCGAGGGCGGCGACCGAGTCGACCACGACGAGGTCGATCGCCTTGGCCCGGATCAGCGACTCGGCGACGTGCAGGGCCTGCTCGCCGCAGTCCGGCTGGCTGACCACGAGGGCGCCGACGTCGATGCCGAGCGCCTCGGCGTAGGTGGGATCGAAGGCGTGCTCCGCGTCGACGAACGCGCACGTGCCGCCCGCCCGCTGGGCCTGGGCGATCAGGTGCAGCGTCAGCGTCGTCTTGCCCGACGACTCGGGGCCGAAGATCTCGGTGACGCGACCGACCGGCACACCCCGGATGCCCAGCGCCAGGTCGATCCCGAGGCAGCCGGTGGAGATCGCCTGCACGTCCGTGCGCGCCTCGTCGCTCATCAACATGGCGGCGCCGGGGCCGTGGATCTGCTGGATCTCGCGCAGGGCGCCGGCGAGGCGGCGGTCGCGGTCCGACGGGACGGTGGTGAGGCTCACGGGGCGCTCCGGGTCTGGGCGCCGGCGGCGGCGCGGGTGGGACCGGTCACGCGGCCGGCCGAGGGGGAGTCGGCGCTGCACAGGACCAGCGCCTCCTGCACGTGCACGGCCGACACCGCGTCGGACCCGTCCATGTCTGCGAGCGTGTTCGAGACCCGCACGAGCTGCTGCACCGCCCGACCCGAGCCGCGGGTCAGCTCGACGGCGGTCTCCAGGGCGCGGCGGCCCTTGCGGTCGAACCGGGGGAGGCACCGGGACAGCGGCGCGCGGGCGTTGACGGGGAAGGGCAGGTCCCCCCAGCGCTCCGCCTGCACGTCCCGGCAGGTCTCGACGCGGCCGCGCACCGTCGCGCTGGCCTCCCCGTTGGCGGGCCCGATCATCTGCTCGACGGGCACCGGATCGACCCACGCGCGCAGGTCGATCCGATCGACCATCGGCCCCGACAGGCGGCGGTCGTAGCGGCCCCGCTCGGTCGGCAGGCAGCCGCACGAGGCGCTGCCGAACAGCCCGCAGGGACAGGGATTGCGGGTCGCGATGAGCTGAAAGTCGGCCGGGAACCGCGCCACCCCCCGGGCTCGGGCGATGGTCACGACGCCGTCCTCCATCGGCTGCCGCAGCGCCTCCAGCGACGCCCGGGAGAACTCGGGCACCTCGTCCAGCAGCAGGACCCCGCGGTGGGAGAGGGTCACCTCGCCCGGGCCGATGGGGGTGCCCCCGCCGACCAGGGCGGGGGTCGAGGCCGTGTGGTGGGGCGCCCGGCAGGGGGGCCGAAACAGGAGGCCGTCCACCTCCTGGAGCAGCCCCGCGGCGGACCGGATGCGGGTCACCTCCAGCGCGTGGTCCGGGGGGAGGTCCGGCAGGATCGAGGGGAGGCGCTTGGCCAGCATCGACTTCCCGGCCCCGGGCGGCCCTTCGAGCAGCACGCCGTGGCCGCCCGCCGCGGCCACCTCGAGGAGCCGCCGGCCGGCGGGCAGACCCCGCACGTCGGCCAGGTCGGGGCCGGTCGCGCAGAGGTCGCCGGACGGCGTCCGCGCCACGGGGAGGGGGCGGAGTCGGCCGATCGCGGCGAGCCAGGCCTCCTGGAGGTCGACCACCGGGAGCACCGTCAGCCCGGGCACGAGGGCCGCCTCCGCCGCGTTGGCGCGCGGCACGATCGCCACCTCGACCCCGGCGCGGGCCGCCGCCTCCGCCATCGGCAGCACGCCGCGCACCGGCCGGACCGAGCCGTCGAGGCCGAGCTCCCCCACGGCGAAGGGCGGGCTCCGCCACGGCGGCCGCTTCTTGTCGGCCTCCCAGCCCGCGCCCACGACCCCCAGCGCGATCGCCAGGTCCAGCCCGGAGCCGTGCTTGGGCAGGTCCGCCGGCGCGAGGGCGACGGTGATCCGACGCCGCGGGAACGCGAGCCCGGCCGAGCCGACCGCCGAGCGGACCCGCTCCCTCGCCTCGCGGATCGACGAGTGCGGCAGGCCGACGACCGTGAACGTCGGGAGCAGGCTGAGGATGTCGGCTTCCACGCGGACGCAGACGCCTTCGATGCCGTGGAGGCACGCGGAACGAACGAGGCTGGTCATGGCCCGGCCTGGAGCAAGGGCCGTGCCGACGCTGGCCCAGCGTCGACGTCACGCGATCGACGGAATCGGGAGTGTCCGGGAAGTGTCTGGATCTGTCCGGGCGCCCGGACACTCCCGGACACTGCCCGGACACCTCTGCACCGCCCGACCGGTCCGTCTATCCTTCGCCCGATGCGTCGCTTCCTACCCCCTCTGTGTGTCGCTGCTCTGCTGTGGTTGCCCCTGCTCGGTCAGGGCAACGGCGGCTACCAGGGCCCCCGCGACCAGGAGGACGAAGGGACCACGCCGGCCCAGGGCGACGGCGACAACGTCTACGGCGGCGTCCAGTACGAGTACGGCGCGGGCGAAGCGACCCCGGCGCAGCCGTACACGCCGCCCGCCGACGGCGGCTACGGCAGCGGCGTCCCCGCGGCCGGGCAGGGCACCTACGGCGGTCAGGGCGGCCCCGGTCAGGGCGGCCCCGGTCAGGGCGGCCCCGGTCAGGGCCAGGGCGGCTACGGGCAGGGTCCGGGCGGCCAACAGGGCGGCTACGGACAGGGCCCCGGCGGCCCCCAGGGCTACGGGCAGGGTCCCGGCGGCCAGGGCGGCCAGGGGCAGCCCCAGCGCAAGCGCAGGATCCTGGGCTGCGGCGGCGACGACCGCGGTCAGGGCGGCCCCGGTCAGGGTCCCGGCGGCGGCCAGGGCGGCTACGGGCAGGGCCCCGGCGGCCAGGGCGGCTACGGGCAGGGCCCCGGCGGCCAGGGCGGCTACGGCCAGGGCGGCGGCGGTGGCTACAACCCCGGCGGCGGAGGTCCCGGCGGCGGCGCCTACACGGGCGGCGCGCCCGCTGCGACTCCCGCCCCCCTGCCCGCCGACGTGCCCAAGGTCCCGCGCACGGTCGTGGTCGACGGCAACGCGGAGACGCGCAAGGTCACGTCCGCCCCCCTGTACATCGAGGGCTACGCGGCCTCGTCGATCGACGAAGCGGCGGGGCTGCCCTACCGCCGGTCGGTCCCGGTGTTCCGATGGTCCGCGGAGAGCGACGCGCTGACCTGGCCGGCGGAGGTCCCGGTCTCGGTGCCCGCGGACGGCTCGACCCACCTCGTCGCCTGGATCGACCTCAACGCCAACGCTCGCCTCGACGACGGCGATCGCTGCGGCAAGGCGTACGACCCGCTCCCCGAGGGCGCCCCCGAGACCTCGGACGAGAAGATCGACCTGCGGGTCGATCGCGTCTTCGTCGGGCTCGACGCGCCGCCCCCCGCGGGCGGGGCGGTGGCCGGGGGACCCGGAGAGCCGGCCCCGGGCGGTTTCGCCGGCGACGGCGCCCCCGGCGGCTACACCGGCGGCGGGACGCCGGGCGGCTACACCGGCGGCGGCGGGACCGCGGGCGGGTACACCGGCGGCGTCGGGACGCCCGGCGGGTACACCGGCGGCGGGACCCCGGGCGGGTACACCGGCGGCGGCGGGACCCCGGGCGGGTACACCGGCGGCGGGACTCCGGGCGGCTACGCGGGCGGCGGGACCCCGGGCGGCGCCCCGGGCGGGTACACCGGCGGACAGGCCGGCGGCGGGACCGGCGCCCCGGGCGGGGGTCCCCCGGTCATGCTCACCGGCGGCGTCACCTACACGATCGTGATCGAGGCGGCGTCTCCCGAAGCGCAGGCGATCAAGAAGGCCGGTCTGCTCCTGCTGTCGTTCCCGGGGGCCAACCTCAACGAGATCGGCTTCCCGATCGAGGGCAGCCGCCCGAACTTCGAGTGGAAGCAGGGCAAGAGCAAGCTGAACTGGCCGGTCACGGTGCAGGTGCAGCTGCCGGCGTCGGACGACCTGTGGCTGTTCGCCATCGTCGACATCAACTCCGACGGCTTCCTCGGCCCCGGCGACCACCTCGCGGTCCCCGTCGGTCCCTTCGTGCCGCCCGCGGACCCGAGCCAGCCGGTGGTCCTGAAGGTCGATCGGGACCTGCCGTCCAAGCCCCGGGACGGCCGCGGCAGCGGCGGTGACGGCCTCGCCGGTCCCGGTGGACCCGGCGACGGCCAGGGCGGGCCCGACGGCGCCAGCAGCCGCGGCTGCGGCGGCTGACCCGGGACTCGATGCGCTCCGAAGTCCGCCTCGCCGTGCGCGCCCTGCGCTGGCTCTTCCCCGTCCGCTGGCTGCTCGTCGCGTTCGTGCTGCTGACCGCCACCGGCGTCGCGCTGCACCGCATGGAGCGGTTCGGGGGCCTGGAGTGGGGCCTGACGGAGATCTCCCACGTCTGGATCGGCTGGGCGTCGCTGGTCGTCTGGATCGGCTACCTCGTCCACCACGTGGTCGTGAAGTGGGGGCCGTGGAGCTCGCTGCAGCGGTGGCTGGGCGTCGTGCTGGTGGTGCTGAGCTTCGCGCTGCTGGGCACCGGGGTGATGCTCGCCGTCGGCATGGACGGCGGCCCTCCGGACTGGGCGATCGAGGTGCACTGGTACAGCACGTGGAGCCTGTCCGGGCTCATCGTGTGGCACACGTTCGTGGCCTGGAAGCGGTGGCCGAAGCAGCTGCGACGGCGCATCGTCGAGGGGCCGATGGTGCCCCGGGAGCCGCCCCCGGACCGCGGGCCTGTCGACGCCCCTTCCCCCGGTGCGTCCGATCGATAGACTCCCGCTCCGGGAGACCGCCATGCGACGACCGCTCACCCAGCTGATGCTGCTGTTCCTGCTGCTCGCCGTCGCCTGTACGCCGGTCCGGCGCAGGTCGGGCGACGACGACGACGCGACCGACGACGACGACGACTCCGCCGTCGACGACGATGACGACGACTCGACCGACGACGACGACGCGACCCCCCCGGCCGGCGCGCCGAGCACCCCCGGCATCGACATCACCCCCGCCAACCCCGGCATCGAGGACGACCTCGAGCTGGAGATCACCGAGGAGTCGATCGACCCCGACGGCGACGACGTCAGCTACCGGGTGACCTGGTTCAGGGACGCGGTCGAGCAGACCGGCCTGTCGGACTCCCACCTGGTGCCCGGCACGCTGACCGGCCCCGACGAGGAGTGGTCCGTGGAGGTGGTCGCCACCGATGGGGAGCTCGACAGCGACCCGGCGACCGCCTCGGTGCTGGTCTTCAACGGCGGCCCGATCGTGGACCAGCTCGAGGTGTCCGGCGCCCCGGCGTTCACCGACGAGATCCTGAGCGTCGTCTGGAGCGTCTCCGATCCCGAGGAGGATGACCTGGAGGTGACGGCCCAGTGGATGGTCGACGGCGCCCCGACGGGTCAGACCGGCGAGACCCTGGACGGCGCCATCTGGTTCGACAAGGGCGACTCGGTGACCTTCCAGGTGACGGTGTCGGACGACTATCACGACCCCCTGGTGGTGGCGAGCCCGCCGGTGGTCATCCTCAACACGCCGCCCGAGGCGCCGGTCGTCGAGATCGTGCCCAACTCGCCGGCGGAGGGGGTCGACGACCTGGTCTGCGAGATCGTCGCGGTGGCGTACGACGCCGACTTCGACTCCATCACCTACGAGATGGCCTGGGAGCTCGACAGCTTCCCGACCACGGGCACCACCACGTCCTGGCCCAACGACACGATCCTCGCGTCCAACACCGCCGAGGACCAGCAATGGTCCTGCAGCGCGACCCCGTTCGACGACGAGGGAGCGGGCTCCCCCAGCCCGTCGGACTTCGTGACGATCGAGGCGGCGCTGCCGGACCTGATCGTCAGCAGCAGCTACACCCTGGTCGACGGCCTCACCGAGTGGGACGAGGTGATCGTGCTCGCCGGCGGCACGCTGACGCTCGACGGCGACGTGCAGATCGTGGCCGACCTGTTCGAGGTCCAGTCCGGCGGTACCGTCACCGGCACCGGCGCGGGCCACTCCGGCGGCTCCCTCAGCGGCTCCGGCCAGGGCTCCGGCGGCGGCGCGTCGTCCAGCAACTCCGGGGCCGGGGGCGGCGGACACGGGGGCGACGGGGGCGACGGCGGCTACGACGGCGGCGACTCCATCGGCTCCGGCGGCGGCGCCTACGGCGACAGCTCGACCATGGACATCGACATGGGCAGCGGCGGGGCCGGGAGCAGCAGCGCCACCGGCGGCGCGGGCGGCGGGGCGCTGACGGTCACCGCCGAGGAGATCGAGGTCCACGGCACGATCACCCTCAACGGGGCCGACGCCGGCTCGATGGCCACCTGCGGGGCGGACAACCGGTGCGCCGGGGGTGGCGCTGGCGGCGGGGTCCTGCTCATCGGCGACTTCGTCACGGTGGACGGCTCGATCAGCGTCGACGGCGGCGCCGGCGGCGTCGGGGACGACACGTTCGCGGACAGCGGCGGCGGCGGCGGCGGGGGCCGCATCAAGGTCTTCTACGACGGCGTCCTGGACGACAGCGGCGCCTACTACTCGACGGGCGGCGGCGCCGGCGGCCCCAACGGAGGCAGCGACGGCGGCGACGACGGCGGCGCCGGCTCCTTTTTCAGCGGCTGGTCGCCCTTCTAGGCTCGGGCTGGGAGCCTGGAGCGCATAGCCGCCTGTCGCCCCGAGGACCGGATGCGCCCGATCCCGGCGTTGCTCCTCGTCGCGCATTCCCGATGCATCTCCTCGTCGCGCCTTGGCCTCGGACGCCCCGGTCTCACGGGGCTCGGGCTCCAATGCGCTCCAGGCTCCTAGATGCCATCGGCACAAGTCCCGCACCGGTTTCCGCCGGCCCTCGACGCCGCCGACGCCGCCTCCCCTCGTCGACGTACGCGAGGTACGCCTCCTCGTCTCGACGACGACGGACGACGCCGATTGCTCGCCGGACTCCCGGTCGGGACTTACGCCGAGGACATCTAGGGCTCCGGGCGCTCGAACGCTCGCTGCACTCCGCAGCCCTCCAGCACGTCCAGCTCCAAATCCCCGGGAGGCTCGACCTCGCGCTCCCCGTCGTCGAAGCACCGCCAGGGGCCGACGGGCTTGCCGCGGTCCCACCGGCCGGACGCGATCACCTCGCCCGCTTCGTCCCAGTGCCGCTCCTGACCGTCGGGCGCGCCGCCGACCGCCATGCCCTCCTCGGCGCGGCCGCCGCTGGCGTGCCACAGCGTGCGCGGCCCCGCCGCCCGTCCCCGCTCGTAGTGCTCGACCATCGCGAGCTGGCCGTTGGCGTGCCAGGCCCGGAACGCCCCGTGCACCTCGCCCTGCAGCCAGGGCGTCTCCTGCCGCAGCTGCCCGGCGTCGTCCCACTGGAACCAGCGACCTGCGGGGTAGCCGTGGTGGTACCAGCCCTCGATGTGCACCGACCCGTCCGGGTGGTAGACGCGCCATCGCCCGTGCCGCACTCCGGCGACGAACGGCTCCTCGAACGACAGCACCCCCGGCCCCCGCCAGCGCTGCCACAGCCCGTGGCGTCGACCCTCGCGGAACTTGACCCGGAACACCTTGGAGCCGTCGCCGGCCCGCCCGACCCACGGCCCGTCGGCGACCCCGCCGGCGAAGCTCAGCTCGACCGTACCCTCGCGCCAGCTCCCCGTGCAGGAGCCCTCCCGAGCCTCGCAGGCGGCCGCGGCCGCCTCGAGCAGCGCCGTCCAGTCGTCTTCGGGCCCGATGTTCCAGTTGCCTGCTTGCCCCCCCCCACCGGCGCCACCACAGCCGAGCAGGAGGGAGAATGCCGCGGTGAGCAGGGCAGCGCGCACGGCCGCCATGATAGCCGTCCGTCCCCGGCCGGTCGGCTCATGACCCAACGCCGCCCCTTCCGCAATGAGCCCGATCATGGCCTGGGGGTTTCCCCGGCGGGATAATCGATCGGATGAGGCGGGTTGGGACGACCGCTGTGGGGATCCTGGTGTCGTTGCTCCTCGGGTGTGCCCCGGAGGACGGGGCGCCGTCGTCGTCGTTCATCGACGAGCCCGCCACCGAGGAGCCGACCCCCGAGCCGACCCCGGAGCTCGAGCCCTGCGGCGACCTCCCCGAGCTGACCGACGTCGCCGTGGAGCGAGGGCTCGACCACGTCGCGACGCTGACCGGCGACGAGGGCGGCGGCTGCATGTACGTACCCGGCGCCCTGGTGGCCCACGACCTGGACGCCGACGGGGACATCGACGTCGCCTTCGGCCACGCCTCGGGCGCGCCGGCCCTGTACGCCAACGACGGGGCAGGCCACTTCGACCCGGTCCCGCTGACGTCGGGCGTGACCGACGAGTTCGCCGCGCTGGACCGGCCTTTCCTCGGCCTCGGCGCCGCCGACCTGGACGGGGACGGGCTGCCCGAGCTGCTGGCGTCGGGCCAGGGCGTCGCCGTCGTCCTCGCGAACCTGGGCGGCATGGCGTTCGCTCCGCCGGAGGTCCTCTACCTGCAGGAGGGGTGGCCGCGGACCTGCTTCCAGACCCTCGCCCTGGGCGACGTCGACGGCGACCACGACCTCGACCTGCTCCTCCCCGGCCTGGACCCGGTGCCGGAGCCGGGCTGGAGCCCTCCGCTGGAGCCGGAGGTCGGCACCCCCGAGCGCCTGCTCCTCAACCGCGAGGGGGAGTTCGAGCTCGTCGCCGAGCTGATCCCCGAGGGCGGGCCATGGCTGTCGCTGATGGGGCACTTCACCGACCGCGAGGGGGACGGCGACCTGGACCTGCTGGTCGGCACCGACCGGGCGTTCACCCAGGGCGCGGTCGCGCTGTACAGCAACGAGGGGACGACCGACGGCGGGCCGCTCCTCGCCGACGCGGCGGTCGACCTCTGCATGAACGAGCCGGTGGAGGCGATGGGCCTGGCGTCCGCCGACCTCGACGGGGACGGGCTGCTGGACTACTGCATGAGCTCGTCGGGGCCGATCGTCGAGTGCCTGCTCAGCAGCGGAGGCGGGCAGTACGTCGCCAGCGGCGCCGCGCTGGGGCTCCAGGGCCTGTGCGACGCCCACCCCGACTGGCCTTCGGCCAGCCACATGTGGGTGACGTGGGGGTTCGAGCTGCTCGACCTCGAGAACGATGGGCTGCTCGACGCGGCCGTCGCCGCCGGGGTGCCGCCGGACGGCGGATCGGTGCTCGACTCCCCCCTCGACCGGTTCGAGCCGGACGAGCTGTGGCGGGGCACGGTCGAAGGCCGGTTCGAGCGGATCGGCGCCCAGACGGGGTTCGACGACCCCGACGATCACTACGGCCTGGTGGCCGCCGACTTCGCGGGGGACGGCTTCCTCGACCTGCTCATCGCGCCGGCGATCGGGCGCCCGCTCCTGTGGGACAACGCGGCCTGCGGCGACGGCGCCTGGCTGCAGGTCGACCTGCTCGGCCCGCCCGCCAACTCCGAGGGGTACGGCGCCCAGGTCCTGGTGCACGTGGGGGACCGGGTCCGACACACCGAGATGGCCAACGTGCGCTCCGTCAGCCAGGGGCCGAGCGTGCTGCACTTCGGGCTCGGGCCGGTGGACGCGGTCGACGACGTGGAGGTGCGCTGGCCGGGCGGCGAGGTCACCCACAGCGGCCCCGTCGAGCCTCGCCAGGTCCTGCGCCTGAGCCACCCCGGGGCGGGCGGCTGACGATCGATCAGTGCTGGGGGGGCGGCGGTCGGCGCTGCTGCTGCTGCTGCCCGTCCTGCTGCCCGTAGGTCACCTGCAGGCCGTCCAGGTCGACGTCCTTGGTGTAGCCCGGCGCCGGGTAGGTCGCCTGGGGTCGAGGGGGGTCGCCGACGTAGGGGCCCGCCCCCGCCAGCTCGGCCGGATCGACCAGCGCGTCGGGGTTGAGCAGCACGTCGCCGCGCATCGCCACGCGGGTCGAGTCGAACACCGGCTGCCCGTCCAGCTCGCCCTCGAAGAAGAAGACGAAGACGACGATGTCGGTCAGCAGCTGCTTGCCGCTGCCGGCGTCGACGGTGTCGTAGTTGGGCAGCTGCACCTGCACCTGGCGGGGTCGGAACACGAAGTCGTGCTGACCCGTCGGCTCCAGGTCCATGAAGCCCTCGTCGAACAGCGAGCCGGGCGTCATCACCGACCACGTCAGCTTCGGGTCCTTCACGTCGGGGTTCCACGCCAGGGGCACCGAGATGCGGTCGAGGTCCTGGACCCGGCTCATCGCCGGCAGCGGCGACGCGATCACCCGCGGCTGGTCCGTCGGCACGGCGAAATACAGGATCTCGCCGTCCCCCGAGCCGACGACGTCGCCGTGCACGATGGAGCCGTCCTGCTTCTCCAGCTCGATGTCGATCTTGACGCGGTAGACCCCCGGCTCGTCCAGGAACAGGTCCGGCGGGGGGCTGACGCCGCCGAGCCGGTTGGCCCGCACCGTCCGCTGGATCCGCCGCCCCGAGGGCCACTCGACGTCGAAGTGCACGGTCGCCGGTGACGGCGGCATCAGCGTGCCGCCCAGCAGCATGCGGTGGCCGACGCTGAAGACACCCGACGTGTTGAGCCCCATGAAGACGTACTCGTCCCGACCCGACAGGGACAGGATCGGCACCTCACCCGGCGGCTGCACCGCGGTGAACTCGCTCCCCGGCGGCAGGATGCGGATCGCCGAGCTGTAGGCGTCGTAGTAGTTCTCGCCCGTCTCGAGGTCCCGCACCACCAGCCCGCCCATCACCCGGTACAGGTCCTCGGGGAGGTCGCCGTTGGGGCTGGAGTGGAAGCGGTAGCCGTAGTCGTTGGGCGAGATGATCCAGCACGGCGACTGGAAGTTGCCCGAGAACGCCATCGACATGACCGGCAGCCCGGGGCGGATCACCGACAGGTAGGTGTAGGCGTCCAGCCGCAGGTCTTCGGGCCACGCGTAGGGGCTGTACCCGCTCTTGCTCACCGGCAGCACCGGCATGTTGTCCATCACCCCGGGCTCGACCGTGTGATACGTGAAGTTGTCCTCGCTCTGCTTGTAGGCGTGGGGCAGGTACCAGAGCTTGCGGAACCGGTTGGCGTACGGGTAGCCCGGAAGCGGGCCGTCGGGGAGGTACAGCTCCTCCATCCGGGCCATCATCTCGGGCGTCTCGGCGGACATCGCGAGGGACGGGCCGATGACCGACTCCAGCGGGTACGTCGTCGGCACGTACAGGACGTCGCCCGAGTAGTAGGGGAACGTGTGGTCGTAGAAGCTCAGGGCGGAGTGCTCGGCGAAGCTGCTGCCCCCCTCGAACTGCTCCCGGTACCGGTCGAACGCGCCCAGCCGCGGCATCTCCGCGCGCGGGTCGAAGAAGCTCGTGCGGGTGCCGTGCAGCCGGAGCGGTGAGTCGGCCGGCGCGATGACGCCGGCGCTGCTCTGCTGCCCGAGCCACAGGTTGCCGCTCTGGTCCCGCCAGCGCACCGACAGCAGCGAGTAGTACTCGCCCGGCTCGTCGAACGGGGGCGGGAACTCCTCCGGCTCGAAGTAGCCGAACCGGGTCGACCGGCCGGTGACCTGGTACTCGATCTTCCGCTCGGGGTCGCTGTTGGGCAGGTAGGTGATGTCGATGAAGACGTCCGCCTCGACCGCCGGGTTGATGTCCATCACCGCGGGGTAGCGGGCGCCGACCAGGAAGTTGGTGCCGGGCTTGACCGCGGTCGAGAACGACATCGGCAGCGCGCACGTCAGCTCGTAGGTGCCGCCGCCGCACAGCTGACGGCCGAGGATGTCGGTGAAGCAGCCCTGCAGCTCGACGACGTAGTCGCCGGTCTTGCGCAGGTCGACGGCGAAGGAGCCGCCCGACAGCATCAGGCCGCCCTCGTGGCTGTTGGAGACGTTCCGGGTGCCCAGGTCGGTGACGCGCCCGTCCGGGTCGGTGACCCGCATCCGGAAGCTGCCGGAGTTGAGGTCGAGCCAGGACTCGACCTCCCGGGGGAGGGAGCCGAAGCCCTGGAAGAGGCCGGCGAGGCCGCTGGACGGGAACTCCGCGGGCATGCCCGGCACGGTGCTCCAGGTGCCCGGCTGGAGCACGAACGGCGTGGGGAAGCGCGAGCGGTTGCTGATGCCGGCGTGGCCCATGTCCTCGTTGGCCATCAGCGCCGCCTGGCCGTGGGCGGCGACGTCGTTGAAGAGCGTGAAGATCAGCCGCGGCTGGGCCGGGTTGCCGACCCGGACGTTGGGCAGCACCTGCGCGTCCTTCATGAACTCGTGCAGGTCCGCCGGGTTGAAGGTGCTCTCGTGAGGCACCTTCGGCTTGAGGGTGTTGGCCCGGTCGTTGACCCAGGCGCCCAGGTTGATCCCGAGGTGGCGCAGGTCGACCTTCTTGTCGCTCCCCTTGAACTTGACGAAGAGTTCCACGTGGGGCCGGTACCAGCCTTCGGGGACCTCGTCGTGCATCTGCACGTCCCACCGGCCGGACAGGCGCACGGCGTCGGGGGTCTCCTTCAGCTTCAGCCCCTCGGCCGGGAACTCGACGATCGACTCGAACGGGCTGCCGGCCTTGTCGCCGAAGCCGGCCACCGGGAGGGTGCCGTTGTAGTGCTCCAGCGGCATGCCGACCGAGGTGAAGCGGGTCGTCAGGGTGATGCCGGAGAAGCCGGTGCGCTGCCCGTCGGCCCGGTACACCGGCTCGCCTACGATGACCGCGTACATCGCCTCGACCTCGTCCTCGAAGCCGGCGATCCGGGTCATGTCGGCGAGGATGTCGAACTCGACGGAGAACGTGCCGCCCGGGTTGATGTCGAAGTCGCCCGCCTTGACGTTGCCCTTCCAGGGGAAGTGCACCGACTTCATGCCCATGTGGTACCAGCCGCCCCCCAGGAACAGGGGCCCCTCCTTGAAGGAGTCGGGGCCGCGGACCGGCTCGACGTCGTCGGGCAGCGAGCGCAGGAACAGCGCCGGCGGGATCAGGAGCACCGGCACGAGCACCAGCAACAGCTTGATCGAGCCCTGGTTGCGGGGCTGCGGGCTCACCGCGGGAGCTCCAGGAGCACGTCGTGCGGGAAGAGGTCCCACAAGGCGTCCTCGTTGTCCGGAAGGGCGTCGACGGCCTCGGTCAGGGCGTCGATCCGGTCCGGCGGGACGAGGTCGGGGTTCTTGTAGGACATCCGCTCGAGCATAGCCCGCGTATCGTCCCTCGCCCCCTCTTCGAGGACGAGCGCGATCGAGTGACAGGGGTTGCACGACCGCTGCAGTTCGAGCCGGCTGTCGAGCGCCGCCCGCTCCTCGGTGCCCTCCGGCGGGGGGGCGACCGACAGCTCTTCGGCCAGGTAGTCCTTGATCTGGTCCCGCTGCTCCGCCCGGTAGGCGAACGTGTTCAGCCAGGCCATCCGGTCGACGATCCAGGCCCACTCCTCGGCCGTGCGTGGGGTCTCCAGCAGGTGGGTCCGGTGGTGGCACCGCTCGCACTTGGCGCGGAACATCCAGCCGCCGCTGAAGCTGCGGTAGTCCTGCAGCCAGCGGATCGCCTTCTCCGCCGTCGCGTCGTCCACCGGCGCGCCGTTGCGCTCGACCATGCGGCGCACGGTGCGGCGCCACATGTCGGGGGACTTGATGTAGTGCTGCGGTCGAAACGGGCTGTGACAGGTGGCGCAGTTCTGGCGGAGGACGTGGTCGGTGCGGGGGGGCCAGTTGCGGACCAGCCGGACCGAGTTGATCGCGAGCGCGGGGGACAGCACCAGCGACGCCCCGATCGCAGCGAGCGCGAGCGCCACCCGGGGCGTCCCCAGGGCGAGCCGCGCCGGGACCCCGCGCTTCTTCGGCGGCGGCTTGAGCAGCCAGCCGACGCCCCAGAAGCCGATCACCATGACCAGGTAGTAGATGTAGGGCAGCGCCTGCCCGAGCATGTCCCGGGCGAGGTCGAGGTAGGGCTCCCCCCACAGCTGCCAGGGCCACGCCTCCGTGATCGTTCCGACCGTCAGCCAGTAGGCGATGCGCGTCGCGGGGCCCATCGCGAACAGCGAGAACAGGGCCACGTGGAGCAGCAGCCGGAACCACAGCGGCAGCTCCAGGATGCGGCGATAGGCCTCACGCGCGCGGGAGAACAGGGACTTCAGGGCTGACACGAAGCGCCGATCATAGACGCTGGCTGTAGTCGCCGCCGGGCCGGTCTGCGGCCCGGGTTCGTCACCAAAGTGTCACGGTGACCCGATTATCTTCACCAATCGCTGACGATGAGCATTGCTAACGAATGTGAGTGTCGTTAGGCTGCGTTAGAACCTGAGGAGGTCAGGGACGACCGTGGAGGCGACGTGAGCTCCAACCCAGCGCTCGAGGACCCGACGATGGCGTTCCTGCACGCCCATGGCATCACGGCCGTCCCCGACGGACTGGGCGAGATGGTCACCGAAGCGGTGGCCCGCATGCACCGCACGCTCTACCCGGCCGATCCCCGCGCCGATCTGCCGGTCGGTGAGGTGGCCGCCCTGGAGCGGGCCGGGTTCGACCTGGACGCCCGCCCCGGGGGCCGGAGCGACGCCCTGGACAGCACCGCGGCCGAGTTCGCGGCGCTGCTCGCCACGGCCGTGCCGACCAAGGGGGCCGCCGCCCACCTGGGCGTGGCGACCAGTCGTGTGCGCCAGCGGCTGACGTCGGACCCGCCGTCCCTGTACGGCATCCGGCACCGCGGAGGCTGGCGGCTGCCGGCGTTCCAGTTCGCGCCCGACGGGCTGGTCCCCGGCGTGGACGACGTCATCCGTCGCCTGGACCCCGAGCTGCACCCCGTGGCGGTCCACCGCTGGTTCACCACTCCGTCGGTGGACCTCGTGACCGACGCCGGGGACCGCCTCAGTCCGCGGGACTGGCTGCGGGCCGGCTACCCGGTCGCCGCCGTCGCAGAACTCGCCGCGCGCATTTAGGTACAAACAACCCCAAAGGACGCCCGGGACGAGATCTGGTCCCGGGGGTCGATAGCCTGGATCCGTCGTGGCGAAGTTCCCCGAGCCCCCCACCGTCGTGCAGCTCCGTCGGGTCGAGCCCGTCGTGGTGGAGCTGCCGGCGGGCACGGAGCTGTGGCGGGTCTACTCCCGGGGCGGACCGCACCCCACGCTGTGGAACACGCTGCGCAGCTTCGGCCCGACGGCCTGTCGCTTCGACCACCACCGGCCACCGCCGCGCATGCAGGACCGGGCGATCCTGTACTGCGGGGACAACGGCCCGGTCTGCCTGGCCGAGGTGTTCCAGGACACGCGCACGATCGACCGGCAGTCCCGGGACCCGTGGCTGGTCGGCTTCGAGCTGGCCGAAGGCGTCGAGTTGCTGGACCTCACGGGCACCTTCCCGGTGCGGGCCGGCGCCTCGATGGCGCTCAACACCGGGCCTCGGCCCCGCGCCCGTCGCTGGGCCCGGGCGCTGTACGACGCGTGGCCCGCGCTCCAGGGGTTGCTGTACACCTCCAGCATGGTCGGGGGTCGGAACTGCGTCGCCCTGTGGGAGCGGGCCGGGCCGGCGCTGCCGGCGTCGCCCACGTTCCACCGCGCGCTGATCGATCCCGCGCTGCTGGTGCCGCTGCGCAACGCCGCGTCGGACCTGGGCTTCGGGCTGGTCTGACCGGCTCGCCTACTCCTGGTTGCCCAGCTCGTCGATGTCGAGGCGTCCGGGCTCCACCTCCAGGCGGTCGCCGAAGAAGTAGGACGCGACCTGGACGCCGATCCGATACGGATCGCGGGTCCGCGCGATGGTCCGCAGCCAGGCCCGTCGGCGGGGGTGCCGCTCGCCCAGGTCCACGACGATCGGCGTCGGCAGCTCGTAGCCGTCCTCGTCGCTGATCAGCAGCACGCGCGGCCGCACCAGCGGGTACGCGCCGTGGCCGGGGCCGATCACGAGCCCCCACTCCCCGGAGTCGAGCTCGACCAGGGAGCCGGGGGGGTATCGGCCGACCAGCCAGAGCAGCCGGCGCACCACCACGGGGTCCAGCTGCTTGCCGGCCTGGCGGCTCACCAGCTTGACCGCCTGGTCCGGCGGGTAGGCGTGTCGGTGGGGGCGGGGGGAGCAGAGGGCGTCGAACACGTCCGCGGTCGCCACGATGCGGCTGAACAGGTGCTGAGCCCGGCCCGCCGCGAACGGGTAGCCGCCCTCGCCGTCGAAGCGCATGTGGTGCTCCGCCGACGTCAGCGCGCGCTCGACGATGGGCGCGCCGAAGCCGTAGTGTCGCAGCAGGTGGGTGACGCCGAGCAGCGGATGCTGCTCGACCCGCTGCCGCTCGCTCGGCATGAGCTCCCGCTCGGTGCCGAAGATCTCCTCGGGCAGCAGCGTCTCGCCCAGGTTGTGGTTGAGCGAGCACATCCCCAGTCGGAGCAGGTCGCGGCGGGACAGGTCCATCAGCCGCCCGATGCAGACCGAGTAGATGCACACCATCATGTTGTGCGCCTTGGCCGGCATCGTCGGGTCGCGCATGACCGTGACGCTGAGCAGGTCCTCCGGGTTCTCCTCGGCCAGCCGGATGAGCTGCTGGACGAGGGCCCGCTGGCGGCGCCGCATGTACAGGTCGAGGTTGGCGAGCTCGGCCCGGGTGACGGTCTCCAGCCCCTCCTGGAAGACCTCGAGCGCCTCCTCGCGCTTGTCCGAGCGACCCGCGCGCGCCCGGTCGGCGCCCGACGGCATCGGGATCAGGCGGATGCCGGGCAGGTTCGCCTCGCGGAAGTGCTCGGCGCCGGACTTGCCCTCCGGCGGTCGCTCCCGGAGGAACTCGGTCAGCGCGAGGAGCGTCTCGGCCGCCGCGCCCGACTCCAGCACCAGGCCGCGCCCCTCGAGGCTGCCCAGCCGCTCGGTGAGCATCACCGCGGCGTCCCACGCCCGGCGGCTCGCCCGCACCCAGACGCCGTTGACGAACGCGTGCCCCTCGGCGAACACCAGCGACAGGTCCTCGCCCCTCGCCTGGAGCTCGCCGACGTCCCGCACGAGGTCGCGCAGCGCGCTCTGCACCGCGGCGTTGCCCGGGGCGTGGATCGACAGCAGCCGCCCCAGGGTGTCGATGTGGACGAGCAGATCCCGCGCCTTGCGGCTGACGGTCTGCCGACGCTCGCGGTCCGCCGTCTCCGAGGGGGGGGCGGCGCCGACGTGCAGCGGATCGGTGAACGCACCGGTGGCGGCGGAGAGGTAGCCGTTGCCGTCGCCTACCACGGCTTGCCCTCCTCGAGCCGGCGGAGGCCGTCCGTGCACGCCTTCTTGCGCGCGCCGAACAGTCCCCCGGTGCCTCGCTTCAGCGCCTGCTTGGCGCCGACGGTGCCGATGGCGGCGAGCCCGCGAGCGGACGCCTCGATGTCGCTGACCACCTTGGGGTCAGCGCCGAACGTCTTCGTCTTGCGGTTCAGCAGCGCCTCCAGCGAGTCGACCGCGCCGTCCTTGCCGACCAGCCCGAACGTGATGCAGACGTCCGTCTTGATCTTCGGGTCGCGGTTGGAGAAGTCGGGCGCCTCCACCAGCCGCCGCAGCCACTTGACCGCCTCGTAGGGTCGGTTCGCCTGCAGCGTCTCGGCGACCGCCTTGCGGACCTCGGGGTGGTTGTCGAGCACGAGCTTGAGCACGTCGGGCACGTCGCTGGGCGGCAGGAAGTCGGCGTACCACAGGAGCACCTCCAGGCGGACCAGGCGCGACGGGTGGCCCAGCAACTGGCGCCGCGACCCGGCGGCCCGGTCCCGGCCCAGCGAGCGGGCCAGCGCGATCGTCGGCACCACCCGCTCGGGGGGCTGGCCGATCGCGTTGCTCAGCCAGGCGTCGACGCGGTCCCCGACCGCCTGGCCCAGCGTCTGGCGCAGGCGCTTGCCCCGCGCCTCGTCCGGGTCGCGGGCGGCGCTCTCCAGCACCGACTGGAGCACCGCGTCCGGGAGCCGCTCGACCAGCCGCTTGAGCTCGTCGTCCTCGCCGGCCTTGGCGACGTCCAGCGACAGCAGCACCCGGGCGATCCGCTTGCTGCTGATCGCGTTGGCGAAGAACTCCCGCACGTGCCCGGCGTTCTGCGCGGCGCGGACCTCCGGCTCTTCCAGCAGCGTCGTGCCTTCGTCCAGGACGCGGACCAGCCCGACCGCGTCCCCCCGCCGGTAGACCTCCTCGACGGCCTGGCGGGCGAGCCCGATGGCGTCCGACGCGGGCAGCTCGCCGCGGTCGGCGATGACCGCGCGCATCAGCACCGAGACCAGCCGCGCGAGCAGGTCCGCGGGGGTCTCCTTCTCGACCTGCTCCCGCACCTGCCGGATCACGTCGGCGTCCTCGGTCCCCTCGTCCGCGAACTTGACCCGCCAGGCCCGCTCCTCCTCGGAGAAGCGGTGGCCGTCCTCCATCGGTCCGAGGCCGGCGAGGTCGGAGCCGGCGATCGCTCGCTGCACCACGTCCTCGGAGACCTGGCCGAAGTTGCGCCGCTCGTC
Source organism: uncultured Rickettsiales bacterium (assembly GCA_964416435.1). Lineage (GTDB taxonomy): Bacteria > Myxococcota_A > UBA796 > UBA9615 > UBA9615 > CAYQEG01. The sequence goes on along the minus strand of CAYQEG010000018.1, from coordinate 12,847 downwards.
GGGCCGTCGGACCTCGTTGATCGCCAGCTGCACGACCCGCTTGATCTCGCCCTCGATGTCGAGCTCCGGCTGGGGCTGGCTGATCCGGCCCGACAGCGCCTCCGCCTCCATCAGCGCGCTGACCGCGTGGAAGCCGATGCGGTCGAAGCCGGCCTGCCACAGGAGCGACTCGAGCGTCTCCTCTTCGTACTCCGGCAGCTCGAAGTTGATCCGGAGCACGTCCAGCAGCCGGCCCAGCTCGTCGAGCTCCAGCCCGGTGGCGAACGACAGCGACGCGATGCCCTCGCGGTGCAGCAGGCGGCCCAGCCCGACGAGGTCGTCGGACTCGGCGTGGACCTGCTCGCCGGACCACAGCAGCCCCTCCTGGTTGGACTCGAACTCCACGACGCCCCACGCCTCGAGCACGGGGGCGAGGAGCGTGAGGGACTCCTGCATGGTGCGCCAGGTCTCGCGGTGCTCCGCTCCGTACAGGCGCGCGTGACCCATCGCCACGTGCAGGGTCTTCAGGGAGTCGCGGACCCGGTCGACCGAGTCGGGATCGGGGCGACGGTTGCGCATCATGCGTCTTTCGGCTCCTTCAGGCCGGCCAGGAAGCTGCGGCGGCCCTTGCGCTCAGCGGGCGGGCTGAGGAGGCGGCCGAGCCACTCGGCGAAGTGGGCTCCGAGCAGGCGGAGGCCCGACTCGTAGGCGTAGTCGTTGACGTCCTCGAGCATCTCGAGCGCGGTGCTGTAGCGGGTCTCGACATCCCCGGCGAGGCCACGGCGCAAGATCGGCTCCAGCCCCTCGGGCACCGTCAGGTCCTCCTCCAGGAGCTGGTCGATGTCGAAGGACTCGATCGTCCGCCGCAGCTCCTTGGGGGTCAGCTTGCGGCTGAACATCGGCTTGACCGTCAGCATCTCCCAGAAGCTGACCGACAACGCGAACAGGTCCGACGCCTGGGTGGCGACCCGGGGTCCTCGGAACAGCTCGGGGGCGAAGTAGTGGAGCTTGCCGGCGAGGGCCCCCTTGCGCTCGATGCGCTGGGCGACCGTGCCCTGGGCGACCCCGAAGTCGGTCAGCTGGACCGAGCCGTCGCGGCTGATCAGCAGGTTTCCGGGGCTGACGTCCCGGTGGATGATCTCCAGCGGGCGGCCGGCGTCGTCGACCGCGGTGTGCGCGTGGTGCAGCCCCTGCAGCGTCTCCCGCAGCACGTACAGAGCGTGCCTCAGCGGCAGCTCGGAGCTCCGGCGACGCACCCGTCGCATCATCTCCGCGGCGTCCACCCCGTCCACCCACTCCATCGCGAGCCAGATGCGGTCGTCGGTCCGCCCCACGTCGATGACGCTGCAGATGTTGGGGTGGCGGAGCTGGGCGACGATGCGAGCCTCGTCCAGGAAGCGCTCGACGTAGCGGCCGTGCTCCAGGTGCTCGGGGAGGATCGTCTTGAGCACGCAGCGGACCGGCACCCCGGCCGAGCTCTCCTTGTCGGCCAGCCAGACCTCGGCCATGCCGCCGTAGCCGATGGGCTCGAGCACCGCGTAGCCGGGGATGTCGGGGCGCTCGGAGAACGGCTCGGGGACGTCCCCCTCAGGAGGTCCCGGTGGCGGCGCTGCGGCGTCCTCGAGCGTCGCAGCGGTGGTCGGCGTGACCTCGTGGTCGGGCCCGGTCGGTAGCACTCGGCTCTCCCCCGAGCCCCGATCCTACCCGCCCCACGGGCCGGCCGCTGGCCCGCGCCATGGCGATGGGCCATGATCCGGCGATGCGTCGCACGCTCCCGTTGGTGTTGGTAGCCCTCGCCCTCCTCGCCCCGTCGCTCTCGATGGCCAAGGCGCCCTCCAAGAAGGAGGTCGACGAGGTGCTGTTGCGCTTGTCGGTCGAGCAGTTGACCGAGCTCCGGGCCGCCGAGGACGGCGCCCGGGCCGGCAAGACGATGCTGGAGCAGATCGAGGCGGAGCTCTCGGTGGCGATGCTCGACCTCAGGGCGTCCAAGGCGTGGGTGGACGCGGGCCAGGCGATCCTCAAGGCGATCGAGGCCGACGAGAGAGCGGCGGGCGAAGGCCACCGGGTCGACGAGCTCGCCCGCCTGGCGTCCCAGCGGGTCCGCTCCGAGGCGTCGCTGGCCTGGCGGGAGGCTCGCCAGGGGGCCGCCAAGGCGGAGGTCGCGTACCACCAGTCGCGGGTCGTCTGGGGGCGGGCGGAGCTCGCCCGCCTCGAGCAGGCCGTCGAGCTGGAGCGGCTGGAGGCGTACGACGTCGGCATCGGCGGCGACCCGGACACGCAGCAGGAGATCGGCCGCGCCCAGACGAAGCTGGGTCGCCTCGCCGGCACCGAGTCCAAGGAGCGCGGCAAGATGGAGCGCGCCGAAGCCGACTGGCAGGAGGCCGTCGCCCGAGCCGCCGCCCTCGACCCGGTCCGCACCGACGGGCCATGAGCCGGCCGGCCCCGTGACGCTCCGCACCGTCCCGGCCTGGGCGGCGGTGCTGCTGCTGCTGCTGGCGCAGGTCGGCGGCTGCTTCGACCTGTTCGACGCGCGGACCAACGGCCGACTGCTCGGGGTCGCCGAGCTGCCGGCGGTGACCGAGCCGATCGTCGTGATCGGCATCGACGACCGCACGCTGGACGCCCACCCCAAGCCGATGATCCTCTGGAATCCGCAGTACGCCGAGGTGGTCGACGCCGCCGCCGCGGCCGGGGCCGACGTGCTGGCGTTCGACCTGCTGTTCCTGTCCCTGATCGGCGAGCACCAGCCGTCGGCCGGTCTGCCGCTGGTCTCCGCGATGGCTCGCGCCCGGGGCGGGGGTCTCGAGATCGTCAACATCGCCCTGGGCGCCGGGGACGCGTCGAGCGAGGACGTGCCCCTCAAGATGCCGTCGCGGATGATCCAGGCGGGCAGCTCTGCCGTCGGCCTGGCCAACCTGACCCACGACGGCGACGGGGCGATCCGGCGACAGGAGCTCGGCTGCGCGGAGCCGTTCGCGCTGACGGTGGCGGTGGCGCGGGCCGCCGAGCGGGAGGTGGCTGACTGCGCCACCGTACCGATCCGGTTCCGCAAGACGGCCGGCGCCTGGCCCGGCCCGTCGATGCAGGACGTGCTGGAGCACCACCGGGGGGGCGACGCGGCCTGGCTGAAGGACCAACTCGGGGGCCGCATTCTGCTGCTCGGGGCGACGTCTCGGCGGCTCGACGACCACTTCGTCACCCCGCTCCTGGGCGTCGACGGGCGCCTCACCCCCGGCATCGAGGTGCACGCCCACACCCTGCACACGATCCTGTCGGGCGACGCTCCCTCGCCGCTCCCGGCGTGGGCGGTGGCCGCGCTGATGCTGCTGCTCGGCGGCGGGGCGGTCTGGTTCGGAGCGAGCCGCGGGCCGCGCTCGGGTCCGCTCCTGCTGTTCGCGCTGGCGTCGGCGTGGGCGGTCGTCGCCGCAGGCCTGTCCACCCGGGCGGGGCTGTTGCCCCCCTTCGGGGGACCCCTGCTGGTCGTCGTGGTCCCCGGGCTGGCCGCCGCGATGGCCCGCTTCGCGGCGGAGCGGGAGCAGCGTCGGGCGCTCGCCGCGACCCTCGGCAGCTACGTCAACGAGCACGTGCTCCAGGCGCTCCTGGCCGACCCGGAGGTGGCCGGGATCCACGGCGCCGAGCGCACGGTCACCGTCCTGATGGCGGACATCGTCGGCTACTCGAGCTTCTCGGAGAGCCGGGATCCGGCGGAGGTGGTGGGGGTGCTCAACGAGTACTTCGGCGAGATGACGGAGGCGGTGCAGGACCACGGCGGCACGGTCGACAAGTTCATCGGCGACGGGTTCATGGCGATCTTCGGGGCTCCCCTGGCGCTCCCCGCCGACGGCGCGCCCAACGCGGTCGCCGCCGCGAGGGACATGGAGCGCCGCCTGGAGCGACTCCAGGAGGCGTGGGTCCGCCGCGGCCTGCCGGAGCTCGACATCGGCATCGGCGTGCACACCGGCCAGGCGGTGGTGGGCAACATGGGCAGCCGCCGCAAGATGGAGTTCACGGTCATCGGGGACGCGGTCAACGTCGCCGCGCGCATCGAGTCCACCACCCGCCGCTTCGGCGTGCGCATCCTGGTCTCCGGCGAGACGATGGAGCGGCTGACCGATCCTCCGCCCGCCGCCGACCTGGGCGGCGTCAAGGTGAAGGGTCGGGACGCCGAGGTGCACATGTGGAGCCTCAACCCGCGAGACGTCAGCCTGGGCTGAGCCCAGTCGTCTAGGATCGGGCGCCCATTCCCCGGAGCGACGATGACCTTGCGATCTTCCTGTGTGCCCCTGCTCGCCCTCGTCGGGTCGATGCTCCTGCTGACCGGCTGCCCCAAGACCGGCGTCACGCCGGCCGGCGCGGTCATCCCGGCCGACGACCTCGTCGGGATGTGGAAGGACGAGGTCGGCGCGTACTACAAGGTCGACCTGGTCGACCGCCAGCCACAGGTCGTCCAGATCATCGACTCGGACGGCGAGGTGTTCGTCGTCGAGTCGAGCGGCTGGGAGGCGAGCCAGTTCGTCTTCTACTACCGCGTGCCGTCGACCGATTACCGCGTCGTCACGACCGTGACCGGCCGCGCCGGTGACGACAAGGTGATCACCTGGTGGGAGAACAGCGGCGGGGACAAGGGCGAAGGCTTCATGGAGCGCCAGTAGCGCTGCCGACCCGGCCGGGCGGGCCGGCCGTCAGGGTGCCGCCTCCGGACCCGTCTAGACTCGGCGTCCCATGACCGAGCTCCCCGCCACCTCGACCGTTCAGAGCGTCACCCTCTATCGGGAGGGCGCCCTCGTCACCCGGGCCGCGGACGTCCAGCTGGACGGCGCCGGCGCGGAGGTGCTGATCGGTGGGCTGCCGCTGACGCTGCAGGACGGCTCCCTGCGGTTCGAGATCGAGGGCGAGGGGGACGACCTGCCCCTGGCCGTCGACGCGACCGTCGAGCTGGCCGTGGGGGACGACGGCGAGGCGCAGGAGCCCGCGATCGACGCGGCGCTCGACGCCGCCAGGCTGCACAGGGCGAAGCAGAAGACCCTGGTCGAGCAGCTGCGGACCGAGCTGGCGCAGGTGACCGAGCTGGGGGTCGAGGAGCGACCCGAGCCGGAGGAGGGGCAGCCTCCCCCCGACTCGCCGACCGACGCCCGCATCGCGCTCCTGGAGTTCCGCGGCGCCCAGGCCCAGCGCCTCGCCCGCACCCTCGGGGAGGCGGAGGAGCGGCTGCGGGTCGCGGCCGAGGAGCTCGCCGAGGCGAAAGAGCGCCGTCGCCGGGCGTCGACCGCGCGCGAGGCCCGGGAGCACGAGCTGCGCAAGCAGGTCCGCGTCCGCCTGGAGGGCGGGGTCGCCGGGCTGTCCCTTCGGCTGGTCCTCCGTTACCTCGTCCGCGGGGCCCGCTGGTTCCCCGTCTACGCATTGCGGCTGGACCGCGACCTGAGCACGGCGCGCCTCGAAGCGCGGGCGATGATCCAGCAGCGGACCGGCGAGGACTGGCGAGGGGTCGCGCTGACGCTGTCGACCGCGGCCGCCCAGGCCTGGACGGAGCTGCCGGAGCTGAACTCCATCCGGATCGGTCGGAGCCAGCCGACCCGACGCAGCGGCTGGAGGCCGCCTCCGACCGGCGCCGGCGCGCTGTACGCCGACCACGACGCGGCGTTCGGGCCGGCCCACGAGCCCCCGCCGGAGCCGGAGTACGAGCCCGCGCCGGAGGAGCGTGAGTACGCCAAGGGGGACTTCGACGAAACGCTGATGGACCTGGAGGAGGCCGACTACGCGGTCTCCGCGCTCGACGAGGCGCCGATGCCCGGCGGCTTCGGCGGGGCCGCGCCCCCTCCGCCTCCTGCCCCGGCGGCGATCCAGGCGCCGATGGCGAAGTCGATGGGGCTGTCCCTCCCGCGGGGCGGCCGGATGAAGAAGAAGAAGCCGGCCCGGCGCTCCCGCCGTGAGGCGCCGGCGCTGCAGGCGTCCTCGACGGCGGTGGCGGCGATGGAGCCGCCCGCGCCGACGCAGCCGACGCAGCTGCGCGACTTCGGGGTCCTGCGCATGGCCGG